>RQBM01000092.1:0-26075 GCA_008668795.1 Collinsella aerofaciens
GACAAATCGCAATTTATCATCCACCAAGATCCTCACGGCTTTTGAAAAGACAGATAGCTACATGTCCAACACTACAGAAGCCCGAGGACCGTCGCCTTTGATAGCATCTCGTAGGCTCGCGGATATGTCTCTTTGTCGCGCTCGGCCATAAATGCCCAGTTCGCCGTCACGTCAGCCCCTCTCACCATAGCCACCTTGGAGAAGTCGACATAGTAGACTGGAATCTTGGGCAGCCAGTCGCCAAATACAGGAGGGTAGGAGGTCTGCCACGTTGGGTTGAACATGCCGCAGTGCAGCTCCTCATCAATCGATTCTGCCAGGTTGTACTTTCCGTCGATCGAAGTCGAATGCTCGTCAACCACAACAGAAACCGCGTCAACCTCGCTCGCGGCAATTCCCTGAAGCCTCGGCGCGTCAACGATGCCGGACTTCACGGCGCGCTTTAGAGCGTAGTCAAGATACCTTTGCTTGCGCCTTTTCGAGCTTGAATTCTCAGAGCAAGTGCAACACCCCTGAGTAGTGGACCTCGTAGGGCGTCCTGAACCCCAGGCGCTTGTGGGGCCTGCGGTTGATGGCATCGTACACCCGCTCGACCTCCTCGTCCGAGACCGCAGAGAAGTCGGTCCCCTTCGGGAAGTACTCGCGCAGCAGACCGTTTGTGTTTAGTCAAGCCTGATTTACGGTTTGGGGCTGCGGTGGAAATCCTGGACCAAAAGAGGACCAGGATTTCCACCGCAGCCCCAAACCGTAAATTGAACACTATCAAACACAGATGCCGTCGCGAAGTCGATATCGCGCGTGACGCGGCCGTCGGGAATGCGCACGAGCAGCCCGCTTCCGCCCTTGAGGATGAACCGGCCGTCGGGGTCGCTGAACACCCTGCACAGGAACCGGTCGCGCAAAGCCCGACGATGGCCGTCCCCGGGGTCACCGCCCCCGTCGCGAGCGGCCCTCTTCGGGGCCCTGTCGAGTTGACCGCCGTTCTCGCACGTCATTCTTCCCGCCTCCTAGCTAACGAATCGTACTGGCCGGCCCCGCCGGCATCCCGGCTTTTGCCCCCCCTCGCGTCGATTTTCTCCCTCAGCGCGCCCTCGTCTTCGACGAGGCCCCTTTCGAGCGCGTCCGCGAGCACGTTCGCGACAAGGCTCAGGTCCTCCTCGGAGTCTATCAGGTCCACCACCGTGAGCCAGGGTCTCGTCGCCGGGATGCCCGAGACGATCGCCACGTCCTTCGGGTCGAGGCGACGCTTCCTGATGATCAGGTTTGGGCGCTTGGTCTGCTTTCTCTCGGGCGTGCAGAACTCGTAGGGCGAGGGGCCGACCTCGCCGATGCCGTAGAGCCACGCAGCCGTCGCCCCCATGGCGACGGGGCGCCTCCCCGGGTCGATCGACAGTCAGGCCGCGAGGACGTCCTCCTCCCGCGTGCTCGGCGAGCCGCCCATGCGGTAGACGCCCTTCGCGAGCCTCTCTATGTTGCCGAGCCCTTCCAGCCTCGAGAGCGCGTACCGCTCGACGCCGAGCACCTTCGCCTGCACAGATGTGAAGAGCCCCCTTTGGGAAGAGGCGATGTCGTTGGTGGCTCGTATGACTTCGATTTATTCCATGCTTGCATTGTGGAAAATAATGCAACAATGCAAGCAATACGCTCAGAATACACGGCGTTATTCGGCGGCATTCGGGGTCACTGAAACTGAGGAAACCGATTTTCGCATTTCTTTATTCCCATTTGTTGACCTGGGAGAATGCAATTGAAGAGGGCTTGAATCCGCCTCGCAGTTTCAAGTCAGTTTCATCCGCTCGAAATCGGCCTTCGGGGGACCCGAATTGTGAATTATTCCCGCAGGGCCTAATTATTCCCGTACCGCCGAGTACTCCGTTGTACCGCCCAGTAGGGACACACGGGAATAATTGGGTCGTTTTCCCAGGTAGAGATGCAAAAAGAAAGCCCTCGAACCAAAGGGTTCGAGGGCTGTTATTCCCACTATTTCGCTGGTGGCTTTGGTTCTGTCGTCCCGTCATTCCAGTTGCACCCAGTTTTCGGCATCGACACGGAACGCGTGCCGCCGAATGACGCGATGTCGCGTCTCGTCGGCTTCGGGGACAAAAGCTGGGACAACTTCAAAAACTTTTTTCAAACTCAGGGCTTTGAGTTTTTGTTTTTGTCCCAAAGGAGCTTCCGGCCGTGATTCGGATGCCCGATTGGGCGGAATCGCCCGTTTCTGGAACTCAACCGCAGCATCACGCACAAGCCACTCGCAACAACTGCAAATGATTGGTCGAGGGCGGCTTCCAACGCGATTCCAAAGCCGCAGGTCAGGCGACTGCGCTGCTGGCAGGGAAAGGGAGTCGTATCAGGCGGCTTGCCCATGAGTCGACGATGAGGCCTTCACCGAATGTCGAGAACATGCTGGTAAAATAGGCAATACTTTTTATGACAGGAGACCGAGCATGGCCGAACCCCACGATAGGAAGCCGATCCTCACGATCGAGCAGCAGATAGAGCACCTCAAGCAGAAGGGCGTAGCCTTCGAACTGTGTTCCGAGGAAGAGGCCGCGGACTACCTGCGCGACAAGTGCAACTTCTTCAAGCTCGCATCCTACCGCAAACTCTTCTCGAAATACGAGGGAGGCCCGCGCGACGGCCGCTACGTAGACCTCGACTTCGGCCAGCTGCGCCTGCTCGCGGCGCTCGACCAGGAGCTGCGCCACGCCCTGCTCAGCATGACGCTCGACATCGAGCATTTCCAGAAGGTGACACTGCTTCGCGAGATGGAGGACCGTGGAGAGGACGGCTACGCCATCGTGGCCGACTACATGGCATCGCTTACCACTGCAAACAGGGAGTACCGCCTGCGCGAGCTCAAGATGAGCGGCCGCAGCCCCTACAGCTCGAGCCTCTACGCGAAGTACTCCGGCGACATGCCTGCCTGGGCCTTCCTTGAGCTCACCTCGTTCGGCACCCTCATCGACTTCGTGCGCTTCTGCGCCAGGCGATGGGGCGACAGGCGCCTCGAGGCCTCCCACTACGACCTCAAGCGCGTGAAGTCCGTCCGCAACTGCGCCGCGCACGGCTCGTGCCTGATCAACTGCTTCGCCGAGAGGGGCGCCGCCCGGGGCTCGGCGTCCAGCGGCGTCTCCCGAAGGGTCGCCGCCGTGGGGATTCCCAAGGCGACCAGGAGGAAGTGGATGGGGAATACGGCCATGCAGGAGGTCGCGACCGTGCTCGTGGCGCACTCCGGCTTGGTACCCGAGGGCTCCTCGCGCTCGCGCGCCGCATCCGAGCTCGCCGAGATGTTCGCCAGGGCCGACGGCGAAACCGAGGCGCTGCCCGACAAGGGGCCCGACGCCGCAGCTCGCTCCGCGCTCGAGTTCCTTCGCAGGTTGACAGAATCGCTCGGGTTGGTAGAATAGCCTGCAGATAGCAAAACCTTCACGGTTTTAGGGGCGGACTTGCGCAAGCGACTCTGCCCTATTTTTATATGGCTCTTCGGTGGTTTCTGTGGGAGAGATTCCGGCATAGGCCCAGCTCAGCGGGCGAAAACAACGATCTGGAACTGAAACGGCCCCGGGAGGGGCCGTTTCCGCGTCATCCGCCTATGATTGCTAAGCCAAATTCAGACAACCGAAGAGGTGTGACGCATGAAGAGTCTACTACTTCTCGCCCTCGGTCTGGCCCGCACGGTCGTCCTGGGCGCGCGCATCGAGGCCGAGCGCATCGTCGTGAGCGTCCGGCCCTACAAGCGCGAGCAGCGCCGCTGCCCCGTATGCGGCAGGGCCTGCGACTTCTACGACATGGCGAACCGCGGGGCCCCCAGGCTGTGGAGGGCGATGGACCTGGCGCGCTCGGCCTGCTACCTGGAGTACGCGCCCTGCAGGGTGCGCTGCCCGGAGCACGGCGTGCGCACCGAGGCCGTCCCCTGGGCGCGGCACGGGGCGCGCTTCACGCGCGACTTCGAGGACTGGGTGGCGTGGCTGGCGGTCCGCTGCACCGCCCCGGCGGTCTCCGAGCTCGCCCGCGTCGAGTGGCACGGCGTGGGCGGCGCGTGCAGGCGCGTCTACGCCGAGCTGGAGGCCGCGCGCGGCGCCTCGAGGCTCGACGGCGTGCGCCGCATCGGCATCGACGAGACGTCGTACAAGAGGGGCCACGGGTACGTCACGGTGGTCGTCGGCCACGACCGCGGCTGCCTCGTCTGGGCGCACGAGGGCACCGGCAAGGACGTGCTCAACCTGTCCCTCGACGGGCTCGCGCGCGAGCAGAGGCGCGCCATGGAGGTGGTGGCCGCCGACGGCGCGAGGCGGATAGGGCAGCTGGCCAAGCGCCGCTGCCCCAACGCGAGGTGGGTCATGGACCCCTTCCGCGTGGTCCAGTGGATGAACGGCGCGCCCGACGCCGTGCGCTGCGGGGAGTGGAACGCCGCCAGGGCCGCCGCCAGGGCCGCCAGGCCCAGGCCCGAGGGCAAGCGCGGCAGGCCTGCCAAAGGCGAGCTGCCGCCCGAGGAGGTCAGGGCGCTCGAGGAGGAGGCGGCCTCCATCAAGGGCAGCCGCTACGCGCTCGTGAAGAACCCCGAGGACCTCACCGACGGCCAGAGGGCGAGGCTCGAGGCGCTCAAGAAGAGGGCCGGCTCGCGGCTGGTCAGGGCCTGGGAGCTCAAGGAGGACCTGCGGGCCGTCTTCCGGGCAGCCGACGGCTCCGAGGCCGCCGAGCTGCTCGACGACTGGATGCACAGGGCCGCCTACTGCAAGATCGCCAAGGTCGTCGCCGTGGAGAAGAAGGTGCGCCGCCGGCGCGACGACATCATCGCCGCAGTCGAGCTCGGCATCAGCAACGGGCGCGTAGAGGCCATCAACAACAAGATCAAGGTGACGGTGAGGATGGGCTACGGCTTCCGCAACACCGACAACCTCGTGGCCCTGCTCATGCTCAGGTGCGGCGACTGCCAGCCCCAGCTCCCGGGTCGCCCGGTGAAGGCGAGGAAGAAGGGCGTGAAGGGAGCGAAGAGCGTTGCTGCCTAGGCTAGCCCCTTGTCACACAAACTACCGAAGCCTCATATTTTGCGGAAAGCCTCTGAAGCTCCTGTTCCCTTAGTTGCTTCTGCCTCTCATGTTCGGCCATCGCTTTCTTGTACACAGTTGCGACGTCTTCCTTGATGTATTTGGCGTCAAAGAAGCAAGCGACGGCGAACCTTCCGATGCCGGGATAGTTGATGTTCAGGAAGAACGCTTTGGCGAATGCGGCCTTGTTTCCCTTAGAAGCTATCCCTGCCTTAATAGCGCTGCCAGCGGAATTGACTGCTAGGAACGTGCCGCTGGAAACGGTGCACATCCTCGTAAGGGCCCTGTTGTTGATCGGCAGAAAGCCCTTCGGATCCAATCGGTCGAGCTCCGCAAACGAAGCTATGCGCTTCGTTTTTATCTCCGAAGCAAGTCTCGAGACGGTGTAGAAAACGCGGACGACGACTTCGTTTGCAAGAACGAAAAGGGACTGCTCCAGCAATTGCGTGGCCAAGCCCATCTCCGTCCTGAAGTCGAAGCGGACAGGCTTTCCTTCCGAATCCTTGAAGTAGGTGCCATTGAACAGCTTGGAGACCCATTTCGAGAACGAGATCTCGCTTTCCTTGTAGTTGACCTTAACGTTCTTGAACAGCGGCGTGGAAGAAAGCTCTTTTAGCATGGACAGAATGGGCCCCGGGATGCCGGTTCCCTTGCCGGCCTTTTGGTTCGACCCGTCTATGTCGCTGACAAGGTGGAACAGCCAATTGAACGTACCGATGGCGATCTTCTCGGGGACGTTCTTCCCTACAAGGGCGTTTTCGGGGAACAACAGCTTGATGAAGTTGCCGTCCGTGTCGGTGCCGTAGCCCGTGCCCGTAAATTGGCCGAGGATGGAGAAGAAGAGGCCGAGAACGGTAGGATGGTGTGAGAAATCTCGAAGGTGGTGCTGAAGCCCTCCTCCGAACTCAGGGGTAAGCTTGTCCTGAGGAATTGGGAATTTGTCTTCCAAGAACTTGATTGCCTTGGCCAGGACTTCGGTGCTGCATCTGCCGTCCTTGTCGAATATGGCCTTATCGTTTGGAAGGTCGCAGCCGAAGGCCCTCGCTGCGTCTATGACAATCTTGTCGGCTTCCTTACCACCGATCTTCGCTGCCTCTTCGATAGATAGAGGCTTGCCGAGAAACACGCTGAGCAGCCCGGTCAACAAGCCGCTTCCTGCGGCGATCCCATAGTCCAGCCTACTCGCCTTGTCTACCGCGTCGTCGAATTCGAATTCCAGGGCTTCGAAGGAATCGAGAATCGAAAGTTCATTGGAGGCTGGGCTTATGTCGAGTGTGCCGGCACTCGATACCGGGATGATTTCAAAATTGCTCATGTGCGGTCTTTCTCTTAGCGATGCGCTTTACACATCTCATCAATTATCCCACCTTTAATAACCGCCTTAGGAACATTCAGCTATATGGAGGAACTCTGGGACAATTTGTCCCAGCTGATCTCCTTAGAATCCCTCCCACTGCTGCTTGGTTGCTAAACGGAATCTTACAGATGACATTCTAAATTTACGTTTGCAAGCACCATGTCCATTAGGACCGTTGTGTTAGACCGCTTTGGATAAGTGTCCTATGCACAGTACACGCAGCAGGACCCCCAATTGCGACAATTCCATCATCAGGAAAGATGGAGGTTGCAATGGAAGACGTGCTCACCCAGCTGACGAGGCAGTTCCTCCCGCAGATGACGGCTGCCGAGAAGAGCAGGGCCCTGAGATCGCTCAAGGCGCTGATAGACGCGGAGTTGTTCGACCTCGCGGCAAGCGAGGGGGCGGAAGACGATCCCGACAGAGCCTGCCCCTGGTGCGGCTCCCCGCATTACGTGAAGAGGGGGCGAGACGGGCGCGGCCGTCAGCGGTTCCTCTGCCGAGGGTGCGCCAGGACCTTCACCGACGCCACCATGCGCATCTTCTCCACCACCAAGCTCGACAGGTCGGCCTGGATGAGGTTCGCGGAGTGCCACGTGGACATGCTCCCGCTGCGCGAGTCGGCGGAAAAGTGCGGCGTGTGCCTCAAGACGGCGTTCTTCATGCGCCACAGGCTGCTCGAGGCCATGGCCAAGCGCATGCCCGCCTTCCGCGTGGAGGCCGGCGGCGGGGCCGAGCTCGACGAGTGCTTCTTCAGGGAGAGCTTCAAGGGAAACCGCTCCAGGTCGGAGTCCGGCGTGCCCAGGAAGCCCCGCGCAAGGTCGCAGGGAACCGACGGGCACGAGAAGATATGCGTGCTCACCGGCATCAACGACGCCGGCGACATCTTCTACGAGATCGCGGGGAGGGGCGGCCTCGACGAGGCGGCAGCCAGGGAGCTGCTCGCCGACAAGCTCGCGGTCGGCGCGATAATCTCGACGGACCGTGCGCACGTGTACCGCCGCGTCCTGCCCGCCCTCGGCGTCGGCGAGCACATCGCCAGCAAGAGGGAGGAGCACGCCATCAACAGGGTGAACAGCCTCCACTCCCAGATGAGGCACTTCATCGGCAGGTTCCGGGGCGTCTCCACGAGACGCCTCGAGAACTACCTCGCCTGGTTCAAGTGGACGTGGTGCTTCAAGGTCCGCAGGAGCGCGGACGAGCTCGCCGAGCTCATAGTGAGGCAGGCGGCCCGCGGCACGTACGAGAAGACCTGGCGCCAGTACAAGGTGACCCCCTATCCGTTCTACGAGTACTGGATCAAGCAGGCGAAATGGGACTCGCGTGCGCGGAGGGCCATATACGGCGTGGCGTGATGTCCAGGGCGGTCTGGCGCAGCGCATCTGCGGCAAGCGCTGAAGTCGTGACCCGATGCAAAAAGCAACAGCTAGCGATATTCTTCGGGAACGTCGAAACCGTACTCACGGCATAGGAGCATGACATCGTGGACGTCGTGCTCGTCATGCTGATAGCCCAAGTGAAACAACAGCTGGCTTTCGGGGTCGATGCACGACACCTCCACCTCGCCGAT
The DNA here is from genome assembly GCA_008668795.1 of Collinsella aerofaciens. Taxonomy (GTDB): domain Bacteria; phylum Actinomycetota; class Coriobacteriia; order Coriobacteriales; family Coriobacteriaceae; genus Collinsella; species Collinsella aerofaciens_AS. Next base: position 7,979 of record RQBM01000092.1, read on the forward strand.
GCGCCCCCTCCCCGAAAAGACCTCCCCGGGAAAACGATCTCCCTGATACAGAATATCGCCATTCTCGGCGAAATCGAAGCAATGCAGGTCGACGATGCGCCCCGCCTCGTCTTGCCACACCGTGTGATCTTCGGTGGTGAAAGATGCAGCCACCTCGGAAAACCCCTCATCAGCAATTAGATCCACGAACCTTTGGTAATCCCCGCGCTGAACGAACAGGTCGATGTCGTTATGAGCCCTGGTCTCACGCCCGACAAGCGCATCGACGCCCCAGCCGCCATCAAGATATACGCCAATGCCCGCACCTGCGGAAAGGCCGATTATCCAACACGCATCATCCTTGGTGACCATAGGAGCTCCTTCGCTTTCGCCTGCTATTTAAGCAAGAAAGATTATAGGAAAAGTCCCAGTATCCAAAGTGGTCTAACACAACGTTTCTAACGGACAAGCTTCTATTCTCTCCATGTCTTACATGAACCTGAATACGGCTTTGATGAGCCACCTGATGAATCCTGAGATGCACTTACCAATCAGCTTCATCCATATCACCCCAATCCTCGGAGACGACCCTCATGTCGCCCTTCTCCGGTTGCTTTTTCATCGCTGCTAACGCGTACTCGACCGCGGTCTTCGTCACTCCGGGGATAGCCGGGTTCTCCTCTCCGGTTTCTATGACCATGAAGGCATGCAGCTTCCTTATCCTTTCGAGTATGCCGTCGTTCGAGTCACCGATGCGCATGAGCGCGGCTGACTCGAACTCCCTCATATTGCAGACATCACCGGCGACCCTCGCGATGACCATCTCTCCATCGATGGTGACGTCGCATAGCTCCTTTGCCTCCTCCGCGGTAGAGAGTAGGAATCTCCATCCGCGGGACCGCCTTGCAACGGGGATTCCCGCGGCACCCTTTCGGAACTCGGGCTTGGCGGCGTAGTAGTTCGCGATCAGCCAAAGCCCCTCTTTCTCGATGTCGCCCAGGCCGATCTCGAAATCCGTGAGCATGTTCTTCGAGTCGAATGGCGCGGAAGTGGCATAGGCGCCCGTATCAAACACATCGATGCGCCCACCCGGGTAGGTGATTCTGATGTTCATCGTTCGTTCCTCCTTCGCTGTTGCTCGCGTTGCCTTGCAGCCAGGCTTCTCTGCTCGTTCTGGTTCGTCCTGGACCTGCGCCTGTCGACAAGCTCCTGTTGTCTCTGTTCGTATCTGACCTGCTGCGGCATGAGTCTGTGTTCGGTCATGTACTCCTTTGCCTGCATGAGCCTCTGGGCGCCCTCGCTGCCGATCTGGCCGCGTCGGGAGAGGGTAGTGAGGCGAGCATCGAACTCCTCCAGGGACTCGACATCGAACTTCGCGCAAGTCTCCAGCGCAGCGGAGAGCTTTGAAAGGTCCTCCAGGTCGTTCAGCTCGATCGCGCTTTCGGCGCGCTTCCTGATCTCGTCGATTGATTTCTCGGTTGGTCTGTATGCCCCGCTCCTATCGAAGCGCCGCTGCAGCATCTGCTTGCCGTAGGTGTAGCCAAGCCGCTCTCCGGAGACCTTCTTCGAAGGCCAGTCCGCAAGCGAGAAGATCCAGTCGTCCCGGCGCGCCTTCGAGGAGTTGTCGGCCACATGAACGTCCAAGGCGTCCAGGATCGCGAAGAACTCCGCCTCGCTGGCGGCCATGGTCTTCGCAAGGGCCACGCGCGCCCTGATATCGCCGACCCAGGTGTATCCGCCCGCCTTGGCGATTTCCCTCTCCTGCCGTCCCAGGTAGACGTTTCTCCGTGTCCTGGGCGCGTTAACCTTGTTCTTCTCAGCCGCGTCAGCCTTGCCCTCAGATGGCTTCCTCTGGTTCGACAGGCCCGAAAGTCCTCGCTCCCGCGCCATGTCCTGCAGCGCCCGGTTAAGGTCCTCGGGGTGCTCGGTGTGCATTCTGTTGCCAGTTAGGAGGTTGGTGCTATTGACGACGATGTGGGCATGGGGGATGCCGCGAGCGTTGTCGTCGTGGTAGACGATGGCGATCTGGTTGTCGGGGAAGAACCTGAGGGCCCAGGCGCTTGAAAGCTCCCGCAGCTCTGCAAGGCCGATGGCGTCATCTGGGTCCGGGGAGAGGACGAAGTGCTTGAAAGTTCTGGCCCTCATTCCATGCCAAGGTTCGTCATGTCCAAACTCGGCCCTTGTCGCATCCATCTCGACATCCCAGAGCACAAACTCCTTCTTGTCCTCGGGAGTGTCGATGTCTTTACGCTCGTCCCACGAGAGATTGAAGAAGTCCCTTGCTAACGCGCGGTTCTTCTTCTCCAGATACCGCCTGATTCCGACGGTTGAGCCATGCCCCGATATCGGTTTCAGAATTGGCATTACTTGTCAGCCACCAAAACAAGGCTCTGCATCTGGCCGAGCTCGTAGGCGAGGCGCTCAGCGTTGCGGTTCACGGTGACGAGCTCCACCTCGATCTCCTCCGCCTTGGTGCCGATGAACTCTCGGTCGATGGTGCCGCGCGCGACGTAGTAGTTGATGGAGTTCATCGCATGGACCGCCTGGTTGTAGTGGTACCCCCATTTGGTCAGCTCCCTCGACATAGCGTTCATCGCCTTTCGGTCCACGAGAATCGCATGCTCCGCCTCGGGGTTCTCCTCGGTGGCCAGGGGGATTCGCACGAGGTATCGGAGATACTCGGACTTGGTCAGCCCCGCATCCTCGCAGCGCTTCTCCAGCTTCTCGTAGTCTTCCTGAGCCATGCGGAAGGTGAGCCGCTGTTCCTTGTTGGTCTTCTTTGCCATGGTTTGCTCCTATGCTCTCCGCGCATCGCGCGGTCGTGGTTTGTCTAAAGCAGGGGCGCGGGGGATCCCCCGCCAGGCGAGCCGCTTTTCTTTTCACCGCGGCCGCCTGCTATTCCGGGCGTACTCCGGAGCGAGCCCTCACACAGCTCGCGACAAAGCTGCTCGAACGTGCCCGGAACAAATGCCTTGGGCTGTCAGATTTCTGTCTGACGCCCATGGGCTACTTGCTGGATTTCGGGCCTGAGGCCCTTCTGCGGCCCTTCCGGACACCTGCGCCCGCCTCCGCGTACGGAGCGGTCATGAGCGCCATCTCGCGCAGCAGCGAGAGGTCGGCCGCGCTCGGGCTCTCGGGCGGGCTCTCCAGGAAGTCGGCGACGAGCCTCGCGGCCTTGGCGATGCGCCCGTCGGGGCCGGCCTGCGCCTTCCCCTCGCTCCTCACGTAGTCGGAGAGCTCCCGCTTGGTGCGCCGCCAGGGCTCCATCGCGGCGTGCATCTCCGCCTGGCGCTCCTTCGGCATGCCCGCGAGCGAGCGCACCGCCTCGGCGGAAAGGTTGCCTCGGTCGGCCTCGGCGGCCCACTCTGGCGAGAGGTCCTCGGCGATGCGGCGGGCCAGCCTCTCCTCGCGCGCGATGGTCTTGCCGGAGACCTTGCGGCCCGTCTGCCGCTCGATGATGGCGGCCTTCACGTCGTCGACGCGCATGCCGGAAAGCGACGGGTCCTCGGAGCGCAGGCGCACGGCGTCGCCCCTGAGCGCCTCGGTCGCGGCGGCGCGCTCGGTCACGGTGAGCGCGCGGGTGAAGTAGTTCGCGGCGTGGAGCAGCGTCACCGCCCGCTCGTCGTCGATGCCCTCTATCACGCGGCAGGGCATCCTCTCGTAGGCGGGATCTTCCTTCGCGAGCAGGGCGTAGGCGGCCTTGCGCCGGTGCCCGGAGACCATCTGCCACGAGCCGTCGCCGACCTTGCGCACGAGCGGCAGGTCGGTGAGGCCGTCGGCGCGTATGGACTCGGCGAGCTCGGCTATGCCGGCCGGGTCCATGGAGTAGGCGGCGTTCGCCGGGTGGTCGGCGATGTCGGCCACCGCGATCTCCGACACCGGGTAGCGCCCGCGGGTGCGCGACGCGCCGTCGAGGAGCCCCGTGATGGTGAAGCCCGCGGCCACCTGGCTAGGCGAGCTCACGGGACACCTCGTCGGCGAGAGCCTCGTAGTCGCGCGCGGGGCGGCTCCCCGGCTCGAAGGCCGCCACCGGCTTCCACTGCCAGCTGCCCTCGCAGACCTTGCTGCTCGCGTGTATGACCGTCTCGAACTGCTCGTCTGGGAAGAACCCGTCGAGCACGGCCGCGCCCGTGGCCTCGGCGTTGGTCATGCGGCCGGGCACGCAGGTGCGCAGTATCTTCCAGCGGGGCGTGGGCATGCGCAGAGCGTCGGCGATGGAGCGCGTCGCCTCGACGGTGAGCGCCGTGCCGCGCATCACGGTGGAGTCGAGCTTCACGGGGATGACGACCATGCCGCCCTCCGCCGCGGCGAGGTAGGCGTTGAAGGCGAGCCTGCGCATCACGGGACTGCAGTCGATGAGGCAGACGTCGTAGGAGCCCGAGGCGTCGTCGAGGGCGAACTTGAGTCGCTGCTCGCGCAGGAGCATCTCGTTCTGGTCGACGAGGTCGATGGTCGAGGCCACCACGTCGAGGTTCTCCCCGGCAGCGTAGGCGACCTCCTCCACGGGCGCGCCGCCGTAGAGCAGCTCGACCGACGTGCGCCGCTCGGAGACGGCCCGGTCGTAGAGGCCGAAGAAGTCTGTGGCAGACGCCTGCGGGTCGAGGTCGACAAGCAGGGTCCGAAGGCCCCGGGCGGCGAAGATCGCCGCCAGGTTCACGGCGGTCGTCGTCTTGCCGACGCCGCCCTTGTAGTTGGAAATGGCTATCGTGCGCATGGGTCGCGTCCTCTCTAGCGTGGGGCGCGCCTCGGCGCATCCGGTCCGGCGCGCCCCGAGTCTCGGAGCGTCGGGACAAAACCGTACGGATTTGTCCGACAAGCGGAGTGTACCACGAAAACGTACGGATATGTACGCTTTCGTGGTACAAGGGGTGGATTCGGGGAAACCCGGCCCCGGGAGCCCGGGGCCGGGCGCGCCGCCTAGGAGAGCGGCTCCATCTCGCCGAAGCAGTTGATGTGGTGGCGCAGGAGCGCTCGGTTTTCCTTGACGACCATCATCGCCATTTTATTATGTAATGGCTTAGTGTTATTGAAGACTTACTTACTCACTGTAATCATGTTAGCACACCGACCAAGGGTTTCTATGAGTCCTTATTTGTTCCACCCTTTGGCAATAGTCGCTGTCGTCACGAGCAAGCCGCTTGCGACTACCCACGCGGAGTTAAACAATAATTGCAAACTGAAGCTGCAAATCCACCCGACAAGGCTCTTTTATAAAACCCATTGTTTAGACGACCAGCAATCTCATCAGGCTCTCACCTTGAATAGTTTCCCAGCCAATCTGCGTGACTGCCTCCGACAGCTGTCTATCATGCGTAACCAACAGTAACGCGCCAGAGAAACCGCTCAGCATCTCCTGCAGCGCCTCAATAGAACCCACATCAAGATGATTCGTCGGCTCGTCGAGTACGAGGAGGTTGGGATTCGTAACAAGCTGTTCAGCAAGCATGAGTTTGCGGAGTTCGCCAGGACTCAAATCGTCGCCATCGAGCAGTTTGTCAGGGTCGGAGTTCAACCGCGCCACGATGGAGAGGATGCGGCCTTTCGTCTCCTGGTCCTGGTCTCGGAGATGCCTCAGTGCTCGCTCGCGTTCCTCTGGCCCGACGTCCTGGGGAACGTACGCAACTTTGACATTTTCAGGAACAGATTCGATGACGCTTCGTACCACCAGGCTCTTTCCCGTTCCGTTCGCACCGGTCAACACCACGTGATCCGTTGGCGAGATCCAGAGCTCCGGCACATCTATCGAGAACTCGCCAGCAGACAGTCGCGATGCCTCCAAGTGCGCCACGCAACTTGAGCGCGCAGCGACGCCGAACTCGCCGATACGATGGTCGTATCTTTTCGAGACGGTTTTCTCAGAAAGCTCTGCCTCGGCCTTTGCGAGCCGCCCGCTCATTTTGGACGAGAGCTTCCCTGCAACGCCGTCCTTGCCAGAGACTATGGCGCGTCCGATCTTCTCGCGAGCGTCGCTGTCTTTTTTGCTCAAGCCGCGCTTGCTTCGCTTGCCCTTCTGACGCGCCGCCTCTTCGCTCCTGCGCTGGGCTTCTGCCTTCAGGCGCTTCGCTTCACGGGAGGCTTGCTCGCGATCCCTCATCGCGGAGGCGCGTTCGCTCGCCGCCTGGTCGCTTGCCTTCGAGTACCCGCCGGGGCGCATGGTCCAACGTGCGCCCTCGCACATGAGGCTCTGGCCCACAAGGCCATCGAGCAGGTCTCTATCGTGCGAGATGAGGATGCCGATGCCGCTGAAGGAGGCCAGCGCCTCCTTCACGATGTCGCGCGTGGCGGCATCGAGGTCGTTGGTCGGCTCGTCCATGATGAGGACATCTGGCTGTGCATAGAGGGCGCACGCGATCTGGAGCCGCTTCTGCTGACCGCCCGAGAGCGTGTCGTAGCGCCAGAACCAGTCGTCTTCGATGCGGAGCAGCGCCCTTGCCCGTTGCGCCTCCTTGCCCCAATCCGATGCGAGATCGAAGAGCTTGTCTGGCTCTTGGGTCGAGTCTTGCTCGCAATACGACGCGAACAGATTCGGGCTCACCGCCCCGGAATCGGGCGTAATAGCGCGGGCGGCGATACGGGCGAGCGTGGTCTTCCCGCATCCGTTGTCGCCGATGATGCCCGTCCATCCCGATGGGAACGTGGCGCTGACGTCTTCGATGGCAGGCGATGCCGTACCGGGGTAGGTATAGCTGATGTGGGTGAGATTCAGTTGCATGGCGAGCTCCTTTGAGAGGAGGTCGCGCAGGGGTCAGGCACGCGATGTATGGATTTGGAACGAGAAGGCACTGAAGCGATGCGGCACCCTGAAGCGCGACCGGATGTACAGAATGGTCGTATGGGGTACCCGAAACGGGCATCGCTAGTTCTTCATCTAACCTGACCTAACTCGAAGCGGCGCTTGCCAAAGGCCCCGCTGGATGATTGATATCTAGGATTATAGCATGGTAATCAGGTGGCAACTCGCCGGCGCGCCCTTGGCTCGTCGCTTCACCCAAGTGCTGATTGGTGCTGAGAGCGGAGAGACTGCGTGGCACTGCTCCCTCTAGCTGGCGCCTGATGCTGGAAAGCATCACACAGAAACGCCTGCCCTTCCCGCAACCCGCCAGAGCATGGCCGAAGGCGGCGGTTGGCACTGCAGCCTCCTCCCGTGTTATCTTTATTGAAGATAATTAAGAAGGTGGTGCACGATGTGCAGAACATACCCGGGAACGGAAACGAAACACAGAACCAACTCATAACAGCGACGCAGCAGCCCTCGAGTCCCGTGGCCCTGAGCGCAGACGTCGAGATGCTGCTCGAGCGCTTTTTAGTCGAGGCCGAGCTGGCCGAGACCACGAAGGAGACCTACCGCAGGACCCTGAGGGGCTTCTTCGCGTGGAAGGAGGAGCGAGAAATCGCAGACCTCGACAGGTCGCACATCCTCGCCTACAAGCAGGACATGCTGGCGAGGGTGCGGCCCTCGACGGCGAGCACGTACCTCACCGCGGTCAAGAGCCTGTTCAAATGGCTCGAGTCCGTGAGAGCCTACCCGAACGTGGCCGCGGACATAAAGACGGTCAAGCTAGTGGGCAACATCCACCGCAAGGACGCGCTGACGCCGGCGCAGGCCAAGCGCGTGCTCCAGGTGCTGAAGGGCGACACGCTGCAGGCCAAGCGCGACTTCGCGCTGGTGAACCTGCTCATCAGAGTCGGCTTACGCTCGGTGGAGGTCACGCGAGGCCGTCTGGGTGATTTGCGCAACAGGGGCGATCAGACGATTCTGCTCGTCCAGGGCAAGGGCAGGGTCGAGAAGGACGCGCTCGTGGTGCTGACCGATGCGACTCTAGGACCCATTTACGACTACCTGGCAGCGCGCAGGTGCGAGGGGCGCGAGGTCGTCGGGGAGGACTCGCCGCTGTTCGCCAGCCTCTCCAACAAAACATATGGGAAGCCGCTGTCCACGCGCAGCATACGGCAGATTGCGAAGGAGGCCCTGCGCGCGGCGGGGCTCGACAGCGAGAGGCTCACGACCCACAGCTTCCGGCACAGCGCGGTGACGTTCGCGTTGCTGGGGGGCGCCAGCCTGCAGCAGGCCCAGGCGCTCGCAAGGCACACGAACCTGACGACCACGATGGTCTATGCCCACAACGTCGACCGCGTGAGCCAAGCTCCGGAGCGTTTTGTCGACGGCCTCCTCGACGACTAGGAGGCCGGGGCCGCGTCATGCGAGGGGAATGCCCGAGAGGTCGCTCCCCAGCACCTCCAGGTACTCCAGCAGCTGCTGGTACTTGCCCCGGAGCAGCAGGAGCTGTCGCTGGAGTTCCGCGTTCTCCTCCTTCAGCTTCCTCGATTGCTTCCTGCTCTTGTCGAGGGCGATGTCGAGGTCCTGCAGGCGCGACTGCGCCCTCTGGAGCTCCCTTGACAGCCTGGTTATCTCGGCGTCCTTGTTCAGCTCGCGCCTGCCCTCTTGGCTCACCTTGCCCGTCGGCCTGAACTGACAGACCCGGTTCTTCGCCAGGAGCTCCTTGACATGCTGCTGGCTGAACGTCCCCGAGCTCAGCCCCGTTAGCGCCATGAGCTCCTTCTTGGTGACGATGCGGTGGTCCTCTTCGATCTCGTCGATGGCCCCCTGGATGAGGGCCAGCGTCTTCTCGCGCTTCGCCGTGTACATCCTCTGCATGTTCTCACTGGGCTGCTTCATCAGAGACCTCCAGGTCCTCGCCGCTGATAGCGCTCAGCACGCGCTGGGTCAGCGTCTTGTATGCGTCTATCCAAGCACCGCAGAGCTCCGCGAAGACATCGTTGCCGCAACTCAGGGCCTTCTCCTGCTTGCTGCGCCAGTCGCCGAGCTCGCTTTGATAGTAGTCGAGGTCGTCGGCGTCGGGGACGAGGTAGCTGCAGCGGAGGCACCTCGACCTGTCGGCGCTGCAGCCCCTTGCGTCCGAGCACAGCCCGATCCTGTGCACCCTCTTGGCGAAGGGCTTCGACAGGATCCTGTCGAAGCGCGCGGGGTCATCTGTGTTGACGATCCTGCCCCTGAACACGACGGGGTCGTCCTTGCGCAGGTCCTTGACGGAGGTGTGGGTGTAGCTCTGCTCGATCATCTTGGTGTTGTGGTGGGCGGTGAGCGGCAGCAGGTCGATGGCACGGAAGAGGCCCGAGTTCATGCGGTCGCTGATGGCGTTGTGGCGGAACTGATGCGTTGTCGGTGAGTAGGGCTCGCCGTGCTCGTCGAGAAGGCCCCTGTACTCGCAAAGTCGGGCGAAGAAGCGGTTGCAGCTTCCCTGTTTCTTCGGCTTGAACGCCGACCCGTGCGGCTTGTAGCGCCTCCCACCGGTCTTCGGGTCTCTCATGAGCCTGTAGGTCCTCGAGGTGAAGAGGAGCTCGGCGTCGCTGCCGAGATGCGACACCACCTCGTCCCTCTGGGCCGCCACCAGGTCGACGAGGAGCTTCCCCATTCCCTCGTACCTGACCTCGATCAGCTTGATGTCGCTCGGCACGTAGGGCCCCGACTGCTTGAAGGACGGGATCGTCAGGGTGTAGGTGTCTGCGCTGAGCTGCTTCAGGCACCTGACCGTCATGCTGAGGACCTCCGTGATGCGGTTGGGGATCAGGCGCAGCATCCAGTAGACACACCTGTAGACCAGCGGGATGCCGTCTCGCATGAAGATGCCGGCGAGCTGGTCGGCCACCTCGTCGGGGATGTACTTGTCCTCCTTCTTGACGCGGGCGGGGGCCCTCTCCAGCACGAACCTCTGCATGGCGGAGCTGATGTCGGTGAAGCCAGATTCCCTCGCGAATGCCTTGAGGGTGTTCCAGCGGTGCAGGCGGTTGTCCAGGGAGACGCTCTGCTCGCCCGAGAAGAGGCAGGTGTGGAAGGCGACGAGCGCGTCTGGCGGCGCCTCTGCGAAGCTCTCGCAGCTGCTCGGGATGAAGCCCGCGTAGCGGCCGATGGCGCCGTTGATGTCTTTGTCGATGGTGGAGGGGGCCCGGCCCTTCACAAGCCTCGTCAGCGCCCATCTCTTGGCCTCCTTCTTGAGGTGTTCGTTCGAGATACCCGTGAAATATATGTTGCGCGAGCTCGGTTTGACGTTCTTGTCGGGCTTCACCTTGTCGGCTTGCCAGACGTCGTCGCTGAAGCTCGAGGCAGAGCAGTAGTCTGCGAGCATCTTGGCTGCCTGCTCGTCGGTGACGGACACGGTGTTGGAGAGGACGACTGGCTCGAGGGCCGCGGACCCGGATGTGGGGAAGAGAGGGCTGTCAGGCATGGGTGACTCCCTCCTCTATGGCGTCGAGCACCGCCCTGTAGCGCTCGTTCAGGGTTCTCTCCTGCGCGTACTCGGTGTAGCCCTCGTACTCGTCCATCGGGATGTCCAGCTCCGCGTACTTGGCCTCGAACTGCGCCAGCAGCCTCGACGAGTCCTCGTAGAGCTCCTGCCAGCGTGCTTGGAAGGCCCTTCCCGTGCACAGCTTGGGGCAGGACGCGCAGCTGATGTTGCCGAGGTCGGCGCACCTGCCCTCCGAGGGGTGCTTGGAGCACACGCCCAGCTCCACGTTGCGGCGGTTGGTGCAGAAGTCAACGTAGAGCCAGCGGCGCTCCTCCTCCGTGTACAGGTCGAGCCTGCCGCTCTCGATCAGGAGGTTGAACCTCTGCTGGAAGAACTCGCTGTTCAGCTCTGCGATCCTCTTCATCCTCACCTCGGCGTAGATGCGCTCGGTAGTGCCCTGGCCAACGTGACCGAGCTGCTTTTGGACGGCAGTGAGGGGCGCGCCGGAGCTGACGAGCTCGACGGCGACCGTCTTGCGGGTCTGCCTGGAGGTGAACGCCTCCCAGCCCTCGACGATCGACTGCATGCCGTACCTCTCGAGGAGCCGGTTGACAGCGTTGTTGAAGGTCGTTGCGGAAAACTCGCCCCTCACCCCGTTGTCGATCGAGAAGAAGAGCGTCTCGACCCCGTACATCTCCCTGAGGGCGGAGGTCTCCTCGATGTAGGCCTCGATCTCGCTGTGGAGCCCTGGCGAAATGACGGCGAAGATCTTGTCGCCGAGGCGCCGCTTTATCCTGGATGCCGCGGTCTTGGGGGATCTCGCCCTCACCTGCGGCATGCCGCTGGCGGAGTCCTCGGCCGTGATGTCCTCGACGCGGATGCACCTGATGTCGGAGATGCGCCAGCCGGTCTCCATCGCGAGCTTGAACATCAGCCTGCAGGCGCTCGACCCCAGCTCGTCGATGTGCCCCTCAAGGAAGGCGAGGATGTCCTCGGGGATCTCCGGGGTCAACTTGGAGCAGTCGAAACCTCTCTTGACCGCAAGGTTCGCGGTCGGGTCCAGTACCAGGCGCCCACAGGCGACGAGGTGCTGGAAGAAGGCCCTGCAGCTGCACAGGTACCCGCTGAGCGTGCTCGGTGCAAGGCCCTCCTTGCTCAGATGCGAGAGCACGGCAAGGATATGCAGCTCACCCACGTCCTCCGGGCGGGCGATGCCGTACTCGCCGCCGAGGATGGCGAGCACGCGCAGCAGGTCGCCCATCGCCTCCGGGATCCGCCCCAATGCGCGGGGGTTGTCAGCCGAGGCTGCCCTCCGGTAGAGAGACCTCAGGAACTCCCTCGCGTCTTGCTGGAAGGCGCCCGCGCTTCCCAGCGAGGAGAAGTCGACCGACCTTCCTGTGAACGCCTCCCCCTTGGGGATGTAGATCCACACCTCCGCCTTGTCGCTGGCCACATCGTCGGCGTTGCCGTCGAACATTAGCCTGCGCAGGCCGGCGATCTTGCCCTCGAGATGCTCGTCGAAGGCGCTGGCGAGGGCGGGGGTCCGCCTCGTCATCCTGAATGCCGCGCACATCCTCGCGTCCTCGGCTGCCAAGTGCTCCTTGAAGTCGCGACGGAATCTGTGGAGGGGCAAGATCGGCCCCCTCGGAGAGTCTGGTGCCAGGTATTTGCCGGCAAAGAAGGCGTCGCATGCGCCGAGGAGCTCCTCGAAGCTGACGCCCCCCGGCAGCTCCGGCACCGCCAACTGGGAGTCGCCTGCGGCAAGAAGGCCGGCGGGGACGAAGCTCCTGTCGACCTTGACAGCCTTCTCGTCGTAGCAGGCCCGCTCTTCAGCGCTGAGATCCAAGAAGTCGTAGACGGCGGTGCGGTTCTGAGTCACGGCGTACGTGTAGGGCAGCATCTCCCTGGCGAGTATCTCGTGCAGCCTGCGGTAGCTGTCGCAGCCGGAGTGGGGCCTTATCGCCTTGTACTTGCGGAACTCCGAGACAGGAAGCCTGGAGTACCCGAAGATGTAAGCGGTCAGGCGCGGATAGCTGAAGTGGCGGTAGTTGTGCCCAGGCAGCCCTGAGACATACTTCTCCACCATGTCGCGCACGTACGCCGCAAACTCCTCCTCGCCGACCTCTTCGACAACGCAGTTGTCGAGCCACATCAAAAAGGAGTCATGGAAGCTCCCGTGGTACTTCTCCTCGAACTCCCTGCAGACAGCTGCGAGGGGCTCCCGGCGCTCGATGGCCTCGACGGCGCGGTCCCTGATCTGAACCGGGAAGCGATAGCGCAGGTAGAAGCGCCTCCTGTACGCGTCGTGATAGATACGGGGCAAGGGGTTGGTCGTCATGTGATTGAGACAGTAAACCGACCCCGTTATCTCCCTGTAGAGCCTCTTCATGTCGCGCCTCACCCAGGCCGCCTCGTCCTCGTGCATGGAGACGAGCACGTCGAAGAAGTAGTCGCCCAGCTCCTCTTCCGAGAACATGGCGGTCAGCGCGACCGCGCAAAAGGTCGGAAAGGATTGCGGACTCATCGACTCCCTCAGGTCGCTGCAGAGAGACAGCAGCGAGCGCGACTCGATGCAAGCGGCCAAGGAGGCGAGGTCGCATGCCGTGGCTGCTCTGGCGACATGGGTGCGAAGGTTGTTGCGCTTCCCGCTCCTGACGCTTTCCCTGATGTGCTCGAGCGCCTCCTCAGGTTGTCTGATCATCGGCGTGCCTTTGCTCCTTGGCAGCCTCGAGCCTCTTCCAGTTCTCGACGGCGGTCACCCTGTCCTGCCTGTTCTTGTAGGGCTCGGCAGACCCCATGCTCTTCCAGCCCATGATGTCCAGGATCTGGTTGTCGGTAAGGGAGGCGGGGTCTAGGGCCTGCTGCCTGAGGAGCTCCTCCATCTTCGTGCTCCTGCCGGAGTGGGTGCGCACCTTGGCGGGGTCGAGGCCGGCGTGCTTGGCGGCGCGCTTGATGATCTCGAGCGCGTTGTGGTAGGCCATCGGCTTGCCGAAGCTGCCCTCGCGCTCGCGCAGGTTCAGGAAGATCTCGGTCGGTATGAGCACTCCGGAATCGATCAGCTTCCCCTCGACGGCGCTGCGCTCGTTGTAGAGGTACTCCTCCAGCAGGCGCCGCGAGCGCTCCGACAAGACGCAGACGCGCCCCTCGCCCTCGCGCCTTCCCTTGCTGCGGAACAGCTTCAATGTGCCCTCGTCTGCGCGGTAGAGGTCGATCTGGGCGGAGAGGATCTCGTCGATGCGAAGGCCGTCGAGCGAGAGGGAGAAGACCGCCTTGTCGCGGTAGGTGCGGAAGTTGCTGAGGATGGCGTCGACCTGCTCGTCCGTGTACCACTTCTCGTAGTCCACAGGCGGCTTGCCGCTGACAAAGGACGTCTCGGCGACATAGCGCGGCGACGTGGTCACGATTCCCTGGCCGTAGAGGAAGGAGTGCGGGTTCTCCCCGCTTCGCTCCTCTGCGACCTCCATCTTGGTTTCTCTGCCCTGCGAGCGCAGGAAGGTGTAGAAGCTGGCCACGACCGTGTAGTAGCCCCTGACGGTGAAGCCGGACCTCTTTCCCTCCACTGCGCCGACGAACGGGATGACGTTGCCGAACTGCAGGAAGCGCAAGAAGCTGGCGAGGTGCTTGGCGGTCGCATCGGCGTAGCCGATGTGCCAGCAGTCCTGAAGGTAGTTGAGGTACTTGCACAGCTTGTAGGCGTACTGCCTCGCCGTCTGGGGCGAGCCCATGCTCATCTTGTGGAGGAACTTGTTCGCCCAGAAGGGGTAGGCGTCCGGATGGTTGATGATCCAGCCGTCCATCGTGTCCCCGTCTGCTCTCGGGTAGAGGCATCTCTCAACGGCAAACATTTCTCACCTGACCAAACATCAATTCATCGGACAACGCTTAGTCTAACGGAATAATAAGCTCTCAGTTCATTAACATGGTTAAACTAAGTTAAGTACTTATTATACATAATAAAAGCTTGACCTCGTCGAAGCGGACCGGCGTGTCGGCGTAGTCGTCGCCGTTGCCGGCGAGCCACGTCGCCGCCAGCGCCTCGCGCAGCCCGCGCGCCCTGTGGGCCTCGGGGAAGCCGTCCGTTCCGATCCGGACCGTGGCGTCGACGAAGACCAGGGTCCCGTCCTCGTCCACCGCCACGAGGTCGATTCCGCCGATGCCCTCGGGCCCCTGCCAGGCCTCATCGACGATCTCGTAGCCCTTACGCTCGAGGAAGGTCCTGACCGCGCCCATCGCCTTTTCCTTCATGTCGTTCATGTCTTGCTCCTTAGACTCGGAGGCCCGCCCCTGTGGCGTGCCTTGCGTCGCGTGAGTCGCATGCGGCGCGGGCGTGCCGGCAAGGGAGGAAGCGAAGTCGGGCGTGGAAATAGAAGTATTCCGACGGCAGTTTTTCGCGTTGTTCGCGCGCGCAGCGCATGGAGCGAAGAACCCGAAAAAGTGTCGCGGCCCTTGCGGGCCGCCTGCCGGCGTGCGACCCTGCGCGTCCAAGGAACGCCGGGGCGGGTTTCGGATCGGAAGGGCGCAGGCGTGCGGCATGGAATCAGGCATGGGCGCCGAGGCTTCCAGGCATGGGATGCGATCTGTCGGCGGTTGCTGGGCTCCCGTGGGATTGGAGACGACGCCGCGGCGGGAACGACGGCGCGTTCCCGAGTCGCGGTGCCGTGGTCCGCATCGGGACGGCATTCCCCGCGCCGCTTGCGGCCAATATGCGCACGGGATCGCGGTGGCGAGATGGTTCTCCATGCGGAACGGCTACGGTGCTGCGCAACACGTCCGTCGGAAGAAGGAGGACAGCCAATGATGGATATCAACGAGAAGGACGAGCGTCGTGAGCTGCTTGACGCGGTGGCGGATGCAGGAAGGCTGGCGAGGGGCCTGGACCAGCTGCTCGAGTCCCTGGCGCACGCCGACCAGCTGGACCTGCTCGACGTCGAGGGGGTCCTGGCCCTGAGGTCGATAAGCGAGAGGTGCGCCGAGCGCATCGGCGACGCCGCGCGAATCCTGGAGGCGCAAAACGAGATCCTCTATGTCGAGGAACGGACCGTTTAGCTTCCTTTCGCGGAAGATTAACTATTTGCTTTGCGGGCAACACCCTAAAGAATCGCAGTTCCTGGTCGGCGCTTAGATGAGCGTTAGCCGCGACCCATTCCAAAGATACTTGCATTGTCGGCGTTGTCGTTAGTTTCGACCTCAGTCGCCATCGCCGGGAACGATTCTTCCTGAGACGCGTCGTCCACTCGCGAGTCAATAGGCTCGCCGAGCGCCAGGAAGAACCTCATCACGTGCTCGACTCTCTGCTGCAGAGACTCGCTCAGCTCGCTGTAGGAGGCCGCCAGCCGTACTTCCTTGGCCAACTCCGCCATCGAGTCCTTCAGCGCCTTCTGCACGCTCACAGAGGGTCTCACCTCGACCTGGGTATCGGTGAGCTTGGCGATGATGTAGTCCTGCCTGTTCATGCCGCTCCAGGCGGCCATCTCGCATATGAGCTTATGCTCCTCGGGCGTGCAGCGGAACGCCATCGTCTTACTGCGCTTGCGGGCGCTGTTCTCGCACGGCATCCTTCTTATCCCCTCGCCCCGTCAAGGGCGGCGGCCATCTCGTCCTGCTTCGTGGGGAACAGGTGCGCGTATCGGTAGGTGATGTCCACCGCCTCGTGGCCCATGCGCTCGGCGATGGCCAGCGCGGAGAAGCCCATCTCGATCAGCAGGCTCACGTGGCTGTGGCGTATGTCGTGTATGCGGATGCGTTTCACGCCAGACGCCTTGCACCCTCGTTCCATCTCGTGGGCCAGGAAGTGCTTGGTAACGGCGAACAGGCGCTCGTCGGGGGCGACGTCGTCTCGTAGCTCGATGAAGTCCGCCATCTCGTCGCGCAGGAAGGCGGGCATGACGATCGTGCGCACCGACTTGGGCGTCTTGGGATCGGTCACGGTGTCTACGCCGTGGAGGCTTTGGTACGACTTGTTGATGCGCAGACGCGAACTCTCCAGCATGAAGTCGGACGGAGTGAGCGCCAGAAGCTCGCCGCAGCGGATGCCCGTCCAGTAGAGCAGCTCGAAGGCGTGGAACGAGAGCGGCTTGTCCATGACGGCCTCGCTGAACCTCAGGTACTCGTCCTTGGTCCAGAACTGCATCTCGCCGCCCTTCTTCGAGCCTATCTTGTCGACCCTGCGCACCGGGTTGTCGGTGAGGCCGTAGTAGCGCTCGGCATGGTTGAAGATGGCGTTTAGCTGGTTGTTCACTGTGCGCAGGTAGGTCGGCGCCCAGGACTTCCCCTCGGCGTCCCGGTGCTCGGTGAGCTTGTTTTGCCACCTGATGACGTCGATCGGCCTCACGTCGCACATGCGCATGTCACCGAAGAACGGCACGAGCTTGTCGTTGATGATGTACTCCTTGGTGATCCACGTGTGCTCGCGTATGCGAGGCTTCACCTCGGAGGCGTACACCTCGACGAACTCGGAGAACGTCATATCCATGGCCCCGCCGTTAAGGCTCTTGAACTGGCCTTCCCACACGGCGGCCTCCACCTCGGAGGAGAAGCCGCGCTTCGTCTTGTGGCGCTTCGAGCCGCGGGCGTCGCGGTAGTAGCACTGCACGTAGAACGTGCCGTTGTTGTCGTCCTTGTACACGGGCATGTCAGTCCACCTCCGGGAAGTATAAGGCGTCGAAGACGTCGCTCCGGACGCGCCCGCGGATCACCACGCGCCCGCGCGCCTCCTGCTCGGCGTTTATCTTCCTGATCACCTCGTAGGCGCTGCCTTTCTTGATCCTCAGCAGCTCCGCGACCTCGTCGGCATCCAGCATGTGCGGCCTCGGCGTCTTCGCCACCTTCTCGTCCATGGTTCCTCCTATCAACAGCGTACGCATACGTACGGTTTACAGATTCAGAGTAAACGTACATATCTGTACTGTCAATAGAATTGCGTACATTTGCGTACGCTGATAAGATGTGTGGGTACGTAATTCCAGGAGGAGGGCGCATGTCCGTAGGCGAGAACATAAGGCGGTACCGCAAGTTGCGCGGCATGACGCAGGCGCAGCTCGCCGAGGCGGTCGGCCTGACCGAAGGGGCCGTGCGCCACTACGAGAGCGGCATCCGCGCCGTGAAGCCCGAGCTGCTCGAATCCATCGCCGCAGCGCTCGGCGTGTCCGTCAACGCCCTCAAGGATTACGGCGTCGAGACCGCAGGCGACCTCATGTCGCTGCTCGTGCGGCTGGAGGACTCCTTCGGCATCGTGCCCGCAGCCGACGGCTCGGGGCTCTCCCTGAACCCCAAGGCTCCGCACGCACCCAAAGCCGCGATGGCCATCAAGCTGTGGGCAGAGAAGCGCGCGCAGCTCGAGAACGGCGAGATCGACGACAGCGAGTACGAGGACTGGAAAGCCTCGCTGTAGCGACTCCTAGCTTTTTGCAATCAACGCAACCAAATCAGAACGCCAGACTAGGCGGTGATCGCCGCCCGCTCCTGCGTCTGCTGAGTTTTTACTCCCCATTGCATGTCAAGGCATTTTCGGCGCACCTGGGGAGTAAATGACGCGGTGGCTTATATGACGGCACGCGGCAGTACGCCGCGGCATTTCCCCTGGTTACTCCCGTTTTCCTTGGGACGGCGAGATTCTTTACTCCCCATTAACCACCTGGGGAAACGCCGTGCGGAGGCTGCCGAAAAGCCTATTGAGTTCGATTTGAGTTTCACGGGCCCTGAAACGGCCTGTTTTCGCCCTCGGGGACAAAAACAGGCTTATAGGACAAAATGTGTGTCCCGATAGAACATCCGTTTCTATCCATTAATCAAGCCAGAACGGGTACGGGTCCCTGTGGTGGAGGTCCTCCCACACGGCCCTGTCGCCCCACTCCGGCCCTCCGTCCTCGCGCGAC
>RQBM01000190.1:0-2910 GCA_008668795.1 Collinsella aerofaciens
CCGACGACATGACGTTCCCGCAGGTCTGTGACAGCCTGATCCGTATGGGCCTTCGTCGAGCGGGCATTGCATGCTAATCGAGGACGCGGTTTCGTCAGGAACGCCGCAGTTTGTCATCGACTCCTATGCCACGCTTGCCGAACGCGCCAAAACGCAGTCCTTTGGTCTTATCGAGGAAGATGTGATTGTCCTCGATACCGAGACCACAGGTCTTTCGGTGCAGGACAATGAACTGATCGAGATCTCGGCGGCCCGTCTTTCGGGCCGCGAGATCGTCGACCGTTTCGATACCTTCGTGCATCCCAAGCAGCTGATTCCCGCCGAGATTACCGAGCTCACGAGCATTACAAATGCCGATGTGGCAGATGCCCCGTCGGCCGTTGAGGCCGTCGCCGCTCTCGCCGATTTTGTCGGTGGTTGCCCGGTGATCGCACATAACGCCACGTTCGACCGCTCGTTTATCGAGTCGGTCAAAGGCGGCGTCAACGTGAGCGATATTTGGATCGATTCGCTGGCGCTGTCGCGAATCGCGCTTCCGCGCCTGGCCTCGCACAAGCTGTCTTTTATGGCCGATCTGTTTGGCTGTGACTCGGTATCACACCGTGCCAATGCCGACGTCGACGCCCTGTGTGGCGTATGGCGCGTGTTGCTCGTGGCGCTCACCGACTTGCCCCAGGGCCTCATGGCGCGCCTAGCCGACATGCATCCGGATGTGCCTTGGTCCTATCGTCCTATCTTCTCATTCTTGGCAGGGCAGAACCCTGGTTCTATCTTCTCTCTCAGCGCCGCTCGTGCTGACGTTCTCAAGGCCGATCGCGCCGACGATCGGGTGGACGCCGACGAACTGCCGGTCCTCAAGATGCCGAGTCGTGAGGAGATTGAGGCAGACTATGCGCCAGGTGGCCTGGTCAATCGCATGTACCCCACCTACGAGCCGCGTGATGAGCAGATTGCGATGGCGCTCGAGGTCCGCGATGCGCTGGTCACGGGCACTCATCGTGTAATTGAGGCGGGCACGGGCGTCGGCAAATCGATGGCCTATCTGGTGCCTTTTGCCGAGGCAGCACGCCGTAACAACATCACGGTTGGTATTGCGACCAAATCGAACAATCTCGCCGACCAGCTCATGTACCATGAGCTGCCAAAACTTGCCGAGCAACTGGACGGTGGTCTGTCATTTTGCGCTCTCAAGGGGTATGACCACTATCCGTGCCTGCGCAAGCTTGAGCGCATGAGCCGCGGCCAGGCCGAGATTACCACCAAGCGCGATCCGGCGGACACGCTCACGGCGGTCGCGGTCATTATGGCGTACGTCTGCCAATCAGCCGATGGCGACCTCGACTCACTTGGCATTCGGTGGCGCAGCGTCAACCGCCCCGACTTTACGACGGCCTCGCGCGAGTGTGCTCGTCGCCTCTGCCCGTTTTTCCCTGATAAATGTTTGGTCCACGGCGCTCGCCGTCGTGCGGCGCATGCCGATGTGGTGGTCACCAACCATTCCCTGCTGTTCCGCAACGTTGCGGCCGAGGGCAGGATTTTGCCTCCGATTCGTCATTGGGTAATCGACGAGGCCCATTCCATCGAGCGCGAGGCGCGCCGCCAGTGGGCGCGCGTGGTGTCGGCGGACGAGTCACGCGTTCTGTTTGAGCGCCTGGGTGGCTCGAGCACCGGCGCGCTAAGCCAGGTTTCCCGTGATTTGGCAACCTCCGAGGGCTCTACGCTCTATCTGGGCCTTACTGCCAAGGCGACGTCGACGGTTGCGCGCGCGAGCATGGCAATCGCCGACGTGTTCGATGGCGTTTGCGAGCTCGGCCGCCGTGCGCGTGGGGGTTATGACAATGCCAATCTATGGATTGGCCCCGAGCTGCGCGAATCTGACGACTGGCATGATTTCTTACAGTCGGCCTACACTGGCATCGACGCATTGGAACAAGCTGACAAGAGCGTCGACGCGCTGGTGCAAGCCGTCGCCGCCGACAAGCCAGAGGTTGTTGTCGACCTGGGTGATATCTCGCGCCGCCTGCACGAGCTGGCCGAGAACCTCAAACTCATCATTGATGGCACCGATGAACACTACGTGTATTCGCTGCAGGTCAATCGCAGACTTCGTGCCGGCGGAGAGTCGATGACCGCAGAGCGCATCGACATTGGTGAGGCCTTGGCAACCGAGTGGCTGCCCGAGGTTCACACGGCTATCTTTGCCTCGGCGACCATGACGGTGTCCAAAAGCTTTGAACACTTTAACCATGCGGTCGGCCTCGATCGCATCGGTGCTTCAACATCCTCATCGCTACACTTGGACTCGAGCTACGACTTCGATTCGAACATGGCTGTAGTCGTTGCGGGCGATATCCCCGATCCGCGCGATCGTGAGAGCTATCTTACGGCGCTCGAGCGCGTGCTGGTCGACGCTCATCTTGCCATGGGCGGCTCGGTGCTCACGCTGTTCACCAACAGGCGTGACATGGAGGAGCTGTACGATCGCGTCGAGCCCAAGATGGCTCGTGCGGGTCTGGAGCTCAACTGCCAGCAGCGCAACTCATCTCCTCGTCGCCTGCGCGACCGGTTTATCAACGAGCCAACCTCATCGCTTTTTGCGCTTAAGGCCTTCTGGGAGGGGTTTGACGCCAGCGGCGAGACGCTGCGCTGCGTCATCATTCCCAAGCTGCCGTTCTCGAGCCCCACGGACCCGCTCTCGTGCGAGCGCAACCTGCGCGAAGACCGCGCTTGGGCGCGCTATTCGCTGCCTGAGGCAGTGCTCGAGGTCAAGCAGGCGGCCGGCCGCCTTATCCGCTCGTCGACCGATTGCGGCGTGCTGATTCTGGCCGACCCGCGCCTGGTGACGAAGGGCTACGGAAAGAAGTTCTTAACGTCGCTGCCCACGAGCTCCTACCAGCGCATCGAATCGGC
>RQBM01000016.1:0-2912 GCA_008668795.1 Collinsella aerofaciens
ATCGCGACTGCTTCTCAAAGATGTGCGCTTGACTCACATGGATGGTACTGAGAACCATTCGCTTGCGATCTGCTTCCGCGCACGTGCCAGCGCAACGTAAATACGTCGCAGGCACACGGCAGACACAAATCAAGTCTGTATGAATCTTCCAGCCGGTGTAAAAGCCAGCCGAAAAGCCACAGGCTACTCTAGTCGCACGGTCGAATAATCACAAATCGATCGCAAAACCATGGAACAGCATACGCATCCATGTTTTGTTACCCGGACATGGAGGTTACGGTAACAAAATGCGGAAAAGCGAGCCAGAAGCCGAAGGTTAGGACTGAAGGAATACAGACTGAAGGAATACGGACTGAAGGAATACGGACTGAAGGAATACAGACTGAAGGATATAGGGTGGGACAACGACGTGAAAGGGGTCCTGCCGTTTAAACGGCAGGACCCCTTCGCATCAAGACGAAATCAGCCCAATCAAGCCAAATCCGCACAACCCGGTCAATTCAGCCAAACCAACCCAATCCCAACCGGATTGCACCAACCAATTCGGCCAATCCGGTCGACTTAGTTGAATCGACCAAGCGGAATCAGCCCAACTGATTCACCCCAACCAAAATCAGGCCTTGGCAACCTCGATGGCGGGCTCGGAGCCTTCGGCGCCGGCAACAACGTCAAGCGAGTCGGCGAGCGTGTCGGCGGACACGAGATCGCGGAACTGCTCGACCTTCGCCACGTCGCCGGCCGGGACGGTCAGCTTCAGCGCGATATGGTCGGAGACCTCGAGACCGGCGGCCTTACGGGCGTCCTGCACGGAGCGGATCACGTCGCGGGCGTAGCCTTCGGCAACCAGATCGTCGTTCAGCTCGGTGTCGAGGATCACGAAACCGCCGGTCGGCAGGGCCGCGGACACGGAGTTGGCGGCCTCTTCGGCGTTCTGTTCCTCCACGCTGTTGATCAGCTCGTACTCGCCCTCTTCCAGCGTAATGTCGCCGTTCGGGGTCTCGCACACCGGAGCGCCGGAAGCGTCCACATGCCATGCGCCGGACTTGGAGGCCTTGATGGCGAACTGCACGTCCTTGCGCAGGCGCTTGCCTGCAACGCGGGCGTTCACGCGCAGCTCGTGGATGATCTTCAGGCCCTGGGAGCCCGCATCCTCAAGCGTGCACAGCTCCACGTTCTTGACGTTGAGCTCGGACTTCAGAATCTCGTCGTACGCGGCCACGGCGGCGGTATCCTCCACCACCACGGTGAGCTTGCTCAGCGGCTGGCGCACGCGGATCTGCTTCGCCTTACGCATGGACAGGGTGCTGGAGACGACCTCGCGCACCTTTTCCATGGCGTTCACCAAAGCCGGATCGTCGACGAGCACGCGGCCAAGTTCGGTGGCTTCGCCGGTCTTCTCGTCGGCCAGGAACGGCCAGTCGGCCAGATGCACGGATTCGCCTCCGGTCAGGCCGCGCCACACGGATTCGGCTTCCATCGGGGCAAGCGGCGCAAGGACGCGCATGAACACCTCAAGCACGGTGTACAAGGTGTTGAACGCGTTGGCGTCCTCGTTCCAGAAGCGGTCGCGGTTGTTGCGGATGTACCAGTTGGTGATCATGTCGATGAAGTCGGACACGGCGTCGCATGCATCGGAGATCAGGAACTGGTCCAGCGAGGACTGGGTCTTTTCGACCAGTCGGTGGGTACGGGCCAGCAGGTAACGGTCCATTTCCGGCAGCGATGCAACTTCGTCGGCGCGAAGCTTGCGCGCGTCGTACCCGGCCGCGTTCGCGTACAGCGTGAAGAAGTAGTAGGAACTCCACACCGGCAGCATGACCTGGCGGACGGTGTCGCGGATGCCATCGGCGGTGACGATAAGGTTGCCGCCGCGCAGGATCGGCGAGCTCATGAGGAACCAGCGCATGGCGTCGGAGCCGAAGTCGTTGAACACGCCGTTCACGTCCGGATAGTTGCGCAGATGCTTCGACATCTTCTGTCCGTCGGAGCCGAGCACTATGCCGTGGCAGATCACGTTCTTGAACGCCGGCCTGTCGAACAGGGCGGTGGCCATGACGTGCTGCACGTAGAACCAGCCACGGGTCTGGCCGATGTATTCCACGATGTAGTCGCACGGGAAGTGCTGTTCGAAGGTTTCCTTGTTTTCGAACGGATAGTGGTACTGGGCGAAGCTCATCGAACCGGATTCGAACCAGCAGTCCATCACGTCGCTGATGCGGTGCATGTGGCTCTTGCCGGTCGGATCGTCCGGGTTGACGCGGGTCAGCTCGTCGATGTACGGGCGGTGCATGTTGATGTTGCCCTCATGATCGCGCGGATAATCGCCGAAGTCGGCCTTGAGCTCATCGAGTGAACCGTACACGTCCACACGCGGGTACTTCGGATCGTCCGAAACCCATACCGGGATCGGAGAGCCCCAGAAGCGGTTGCGGGAGATCGACCAATCGCGTGCGTTCGCCAGCCACTTGCCGAACTGGCCGTCCTTCACATTGCCTGGAATCCAGTTGATCTGCTGGTTGAGTTCGAGCAGGCGGTCCTTGATCTTGGTGACGGCCACGAACCAGGAGCTCACCGGCTTGTAGAGCAGCGGGGTGGCGCAACGCCAGCAGTGCGGGTAGGAGTGCACGTAGCTCTTCTCCTGGAAGAGGATGGCGCGATGCTCTGCGGGGATGCGGGCCAGCGGGCCGTCGCCGGCGCGCAGGCTGCGCAGGATCGGCTTGTTGGCGTCGAACACGTACAGGCCTTCATAATCCGGGCACAGCGACGTGAACTTGCAGCCCGCGGCGAGCACGTCCACGCGCTTGCTGCCCTTGGCGTTGAGCGTGTTCATCTCGTCCTCGCCGTAGGGGGCCTGATGGACCAGGCCGGTACATTCATCGGTGTCGACGTAGTCGGCGGTGAAGATCTGGTAG
>RQBM01000142.1:0-5177 GCA_008668795.1 Collinsella aerofaciens
AAGCTGCCCACGCGCTCGGTCGGCACGGGCAGCTCGCAATAGGCCTGCCCGCGACCTGAGATGTCCACGGCGGCCATCACGAGTGTCTCGTCCATGGCAATCGCCGCGTCGGCAAAGCGTGTAATGCCCGCCTTGTCACCCAGCGCTTGGCAAAACGCCTCGCCCAGCACAATGCCCGTATCCTCGACGGTGTGGTGCGCATCGACCTCCACGTCGCCCACCGCGTGCACCGTCAGATCGAACAGGCCATGACGGCCAAAGGCGTTGAGCATGTGGTCGAAAAACGGTACGCCGGTCGAGATATCGCACACGCCGTTCCCGTCCAGGTCGAGCTTGACGACAATGTCGGTCTCACCCGTCTTGCGGCATACCTCGGCATAACGGCCCATCTACATCTCCTCCTTCACCAGCGCGGCAAACGCAGCCAGCACCTCATCGTTTTCCTGCGGCGTACCCACAGTGATGCGCAGACAGTCCGCAAGCCCCGGCGCGTAGCTAAAGTCGCGCACCAAAATTGAATACTCGTCGCGCAGACACTCGCGCACGCGCGTGGCATGCGGCGTGCGCACGAGCACAAAGTTCGCCGCGCTCGGCCATGCCTCCACGGGCAGGCCCTCGGCAGCCATCGCTTGCAGGGCGCACAGCTCGCGCTCGCGCTCGGATGCGATCTGCGCCACAACGGGCGCGTACGCATCGCGGGCACGCACGCAGGCAAGTGCTGCCGCCTGGCTCAGCACGTTAACTGAATAGATCTGGCGAATCGCCGCGAACACGTCGATGACTTCCGGCGCCGCGATCACGTAACCCAGACGCGCACCGGCGGCGCCAAACGCCTTGGACAGCGTATGCAAAATCACCAGGTTGGGATGCTTAGCGATAAGCCCTTGCGCCGTGGTGGCAGCGCCAAACGAATCGTCGGCAAACTCCACGTAGGCCTCGTCGACCATCACCATGCCGGGGCACGCATCGCATAGGGCCGCGACAAAGTCGAGTGGCGCCACGTCGCCCGTGGGATTGTTGGGCGAGGTCACGATCGCCAGGTTGCACGCGGGTGCCGCCGCAAGTACGGCAGCCTGGTCGAGCTCAAAAGTCGCCGGGTCGCGCCACACGTCGAGCACCTCGGTCTGGCAGAGCGACGCAAAAAACGCGTATTCGCTAAAGCACGGCGGGCAGTTGAGCAGGGTCCGCCCCGCGCCGCCAAACGCCAGCAGGTAGTTGTAGAGCAGCTCGTCGCCGCCGTTTCCCACGCAGATGTTCTCACGCGTCACGCCATGCCAGGCCGCAAGCTCGTCGCGCAGGTCGTTGGACATGGGATCGGGATAGCGGTTGAGCGGGGTGGCGGCAAGCGCCGCATCGACCGCCTCGCGCACGCCGGCAGGCACGGGATAGGTGTTCTCGTTGGCCGAAAGGTTGATGCGCGTGGGCGTAAAGTTGGGATCGTAGGGCTCAATGCCGGCCAAGTAGGGCTGGACGAGCTCCTTCATGCGAGGTGTGAGCTCGGCCATATTAGGCCTCCCCGCCGGTCGCGCCAGCGCCATCCGCGCCTGCAGCCGCCAGGTCTACGCCCTCGGCAACCGTCGCCACGGCGTCGCCCGGCCAGGCAACCTTGGGCAGGTCGGCCGCGGCCAGCGACTCGGCGCTCACGGAATCCTCGCCCTGTTCCAGCACACGGCGACGCAGCGCGGCCGAAAGTGCGTGCGCCCACAGGCCCTCGGCCTCGGCTAGACGCTGTGTGGCGGGAGCGTCGGAGAGCAGACCCTCGGGCGTATAGCAAATGACACTCGAGCGTTTAACGAACTCTTCGACCGAAAGCGGGTTGGAGAACATGGCCGTGCCGCCGGTCGGCAGCGTGTGGTTGGGGCCGGCAACATAATCGCCGAGCGGCTCGGAGCTCCAAGCGCCCACAAAGACGGCGCCGGCGTTGCGGATACCGCCAAGCAGGCCCATCGCATCCTTGCAGTGCAGCTCCAGGTGCTCGGGCGCCACGGTGTTCACGGCCTCGACGGCGGCAGCCATGTCGGCGGCCACCACGATGGTGCCCTCATTGTCGAGCGAGGCGCGTGTGATCTCGGCACGCGGCGACTGCGCCACCAGAACGTCGATACCCACCTCGACCTCGCGCGCAAACCGCTCGTCGCAGGTCACCAGATAGCAAGCTGCCAGCGGGTCGTGCTCGGCCTGGGCCATCAGGTCGGCCGCGACCACCATGGGCTTGGCCGTGGCGTCAGCCAGCACGCAGACCTCGGAGGGACCGGCGACCATATCGATACCCACGTCACCCGAGACAATCTGTTTGGCAGCGGCGACAAAGGCGTTGCCCGGGCCGGTGATTTTGTCGACGCGCGGAATGGTCTCGGTACCGTATGCCAGTGCGGCCACGGCCTGGGCGCCTCCCACCATATAGATCTCGTCCACGCCGCCGAGCTTTGCCGCGGCGAGCGTATACGGGCTGATCAGGCCATCCTTTTGCGGCGGAGTCACCATAACCACGCGCTTGACGCCGGCGACCTTGGCGGGGATGGCATTCATGAGCACCGTGGAGGGATACTGCGCACGACCACCCGGCACGTAGATGCCGGCCGCCGCGAGCGGGGTCACCTTAACGCCGAGTATCGTGCCATCCGCACGCGTGGTAAACCAGCTCTGCTCGACCTCGCGCTGGTGGAACTCGCGAATCTGGCGCGCGGCCTTCTCGAGCGCGGCGACAAAGGCCGGGTCGAGGCCTTCGAGCGCGGCATCGATCTGCTCTTGCGGCAGACGGAAGCCCTGCAGCTCAACACCGTCAAAACGCTGGCAGTAATCGCGCACCGCGGCATCACCGTTGGCGCGCACGTTGGCCACGATATCGCGGG
Source organism: Collinsella aerofaciens (assembly GCA_008668795.1). Taxonomy (GTDB): domain Bacteria; phylum Actinomycetota; class Coriobacteriia; order Coriobacteriales; family Coriobacteriaceae; genus Collinsella; species Collinsella aerofaciens_AS. The sequence goes on from RQBM01000142.1 coordinate 2,853, forward strand.
CGGCGTCGACGATGTTTTGCGGCAGCACGCCCTTGCGGTTGAGCTGGTTGGTAACGAGACGCTCACCGGGAGCAAGCTTGATCGTCTTCATATCGGTATCCCCTATCGGTCGAGGTTGTGTTCGAAAAACGAGAGGCCGGGCGGCGGCGCCAACCGGCCCGTAGCCCGTACGTTGGGGCGCCCGTGCGTGCTCGCGCTATTGTGCCGAGCCCGCAACGGGCTCGAAATGCTTGTCCTTCACGGCAGCCGCCAAGCGATCGGCCAGATTGCGCACGCGCGGATCCAAGCGAGCGGCACCCGGGTTGACAAAGAAGCGGGCCGTGCAGTCCATGATGCGGCCGGTGATGACCAGGTCGTTGTCGCGCAGCGTGGCACCCGTGGCGGTAATGTCCACGATGCGATCGGTCATGCCGACGATAGGGCCCAGCTCGATGTTGCCGTGCAGCGAGACGATGTCGGCATTCACGCCGCGCTCGGCATACCAGGCACTCGCGATGCGCGGGTACTTGGTTGCCACGCGAAGCGAACCGCGGCGGGCATAGTTGCGCTCGGCCTGCCCAGCGCGCCATGCGGGCTCCGCCTCGATAAAGGTGCACAGGCCGTAGCCCAAATCGACCAGCTGCAGCAAGTTGAGGTCGGCCTCGATGAGCGAGTCCCAGCCGCAGATGCCGCAATCGGCACCACCGCAGCCCACAAAGGCGGGCGCATCGCTGGGTCGCACGATGACAAACTCGATATCGCCGACCGTGCCCTCGCCGGCACGCGTGTCGCGGCCGCGCACGATCAGGTGACGGCCGGGGTCGCGCAGCTCAGAGACGTCCAGGCCCGCGGCTTCGAGCACGTCGAGCGTATCGGCCTTAAGTGAGCCCTTGGGCACGGCAATGCGCAGCGGACCCTCGGCACCACGGCCCGCGGCGTGATCGCCGTCGGAAGCGGCGTCCTCGGCCGAGGTGTGCGCGGCCTCCAGGCGCTCGAGCGAAAAGGCGAAGCCCGCCGCCGGTACCTCGATACCGTCGCCAAATGCGCCGGTAAAGATGGAGTCGTAGCGTCCGCCCGAACCGACCGGATCGGGCAAGCCGCCGGCATAGGCCTTAAAGACCAGGCCTGTGTAGTAATCGAAAGAGTTCATGATAGAGAAGTCGAACGACAGCACCTGGGCGTCCTCGGGTGCCAGGCCCTCGACCAGGGCACGCAGTTCGCGCGTGAGCGGCGCGGCGATACCGGCGGCCTCCAGCAGCGCGTCCACGCGGTCGAGCACCTCGGCACCGCCGTGCAAGCGCGGCAGCTCGCTAATAGCGGCCTTGACGGCATCGGACTCGGCACTTGCCGCCACGCGGGCATCGAGGCCCACAAAGTCGTTGGCGTGCACGCAGCGCAGGGCCTCGGCAGCTAGCTCACGATCCTCGCACACCGCGAGCAGTTCCTTAAAAGGACGCACACTACCTGCGATAATGCGCGCATCGGGCAGCGCAAGCTTGCGCACCGCCTCGGCCACGAGCGCGACGATCTCGACATCGCCTGCGGTATCGCCCACGCCGATGAGCTCAAATCCCAGCTGCGTAAACTGACGCGAGCCACCGGCATTGCGCTGGCACTCACGAACCACCGGCGCCTCGTAGCGAAGGCGCAGGGGCAGGTCGGCAGCGCGCATGCGGGTCGAAACCAAGCGCACGATCGGCAACGTGTTGTCGGGACGGACCACCAGCAGGCGGCCGTCGTCATCAAAGAGCTTAAACGGCGTATCCGCAATGCGGCCGCCCTCCTCGAGCGAACCCTTGTCCTCGAGCAACGGCGTCTCGACCGGAAGGTAATGATGCTCCCTGAAGCAGCCCTTCACCGTACATGCGATCTCCTCGCGCGCCTGAGCCTCCTCGGGCAATATGTCCCGGAATCCCCACGGTGTGGCCGTCATCTGATGAGCCTCCTCATGCCGCGTTTCATATAGAACAGAAGACCGGCATAGTTCCGCCGGTCTTCTGGGTACTTTAGCATACTAGAGTGTTTGCGGGGAGAATCGTCCTTCCCGGCTCACAGCGTATTCATTTGGAAACATAGGGCGAGTGGTTAGCAGCAGTCTCTTGTCACAACGCAAAAAGGGCGCCCGCGCAAATGCGGACGCCCTTGTGCAGGGTCGAGATATCAACCAGCCAAGATATCGGACCTGTGGCCAGCTCTTAGTAGTCAAACTGGTGGTAGTAGCGGCGGTACTTGAGGTTGTGCTTGGTGACCAGCTCGTAGTTGCGCGCGAGGCGGTCGGTGGTCAGCGCGGACAGGATCCAGGGCGACACGATGACGCGGAAGTCGTCGTCCAGGCCCGGGATCGCG
>RQBM01000140.1:0-5973 GCA_008668795.1 Collinsella aerofaciens
CCCGACTCGCCCTCGGCCTCGACATCGATCGTCTCCTGCGCAAGGTCCTGGTCATTGGAAATGGAGGACAGGCCCATCTGCCCGTTCTCGACATCGATCTCGAACTTGACGGCGGGGTTGGCGCTCGCGATAACGGCCACGCGCTTGAGGGCGGCGTTAAAGGCGGCGACGTCGATCTTGACGCTCGTCACGCACGAATCGGGGATGAGCTGCTTGTAGTTGGGGTACATGCCCTCGATACGGCGCGACACGTAGGTGGTGTTGCCGGCCTCGAAGACGACCTGGGTGTCGGTAGCCCCGATCATGATGGTCGCCTGGCTGGCCATGATGTTCAGCGCGTCGTTAAAGGCGTCGGCCGGAACGTTGAGTTCAAAGGAGCCCTCGAGAGTCGAGGTCTCGACCTGCGTATCGCACACGGCCAAGCGGAAGGAATCGGTCGCCACCAGGCGCACGGTGTTGTTCTCGACCTTCATGTGCACGCCACCCAGAATGGGGCGGGCCTTGTCGGTCGAGGTGACGCGCCACACGCGGCCGACCATTTCGGACAAGATATCGGTCGGCAGCTCCACGGCACTCTCGATGGCATAGGCCGGAAACTCGGGGAAGTCATTGACATCGAGCGTGTTCAGGCGGAAAGAGCTCTTCTCGCAACCAATCAGCACCTGGCGCTCGGACAGCTCAAAGGTGACCGGGGCATCGGGGAGGGTCTTGGTGATATTGGAGAGCATCTTACAGGGGATAACCATCTCACCCTCTTCTTCGACATGCGCCGCGATGCGATGACGGATCGAGATGGTGTAGTTAGAGGTCTGGAATTCCAAGATGCCGTCTTGCGCCTTGACGAGCACGCCCGACAGGATGGGAAGGGTGGACGCCGAAGCGACACCCTTCATAACGACGCCGATGGCTTGTGTAAGCGAGCTCTGGCTGACGGTGAACTTCATCTTTTAATACCTTTCTTTAGATATAAATATCTTAATAATAGCAATAGCACTGACGAAACTGTTGATTACTCCCAAAGACGCAGGTCAGACCCAGAAAGAGAATCGACAGCAACCTGTGTGCAACGGGGGTGGTTTTCCACGTTCAAAACCTGCGCAAAACTTTTCACCACCGCGGGTTGGGTTTTAGACACCTTATGCCCATGGTTTCGACAAGTTTTCAACAGGTGTCTCTATTTCCCTACGAGCGCAGTGTAATTTTATCGCGCAGCGATTTGAGGTCTTCGGTGACGGTACGGTCTTCCTGGATCATCTTCTGGACCTTTTTGTAGCTCGTGCTGACGGTCGAGTGGTTGCGGTTGCCAAATTCGGCGCCCACCGCCGTGGTCGTCATCTCGCACATCTCGATGGCCAGGTAGATAGCGATATGGCGTGCTTTGGCGATATTGGCGTTGCGACGCGGGCCGATGAGCTCCTCGTGCGTCACGCCGTACTGCTCTTCGATGACGGACTGAACCGTCTGGACGTTGATCTTTTTGGCCGATGTGTCGAAGTACTGGCTGGCGATGGCGTCGATATCGTCAAAGGTGAGCTCCCCGCCCTCGCGCTCGCGGTCGCCCGCCTCGCCGGCGCAGCGCTCGCAAAAGCTCTCGAGTTCGCGGATGTTGGTGCCCGAGACCTCGGCCATGTGTTTAAAGTGCTCGTCGGTCAGGTGTCCGCCGTCGCCCCCATAGGCCGCCAGCAGCGAGTCGTCGCCTGCCTCGGGAGCGGCGACGATGGTGTTCTCGTAATAGCGCTGCAAGATCTTGTATTTCATCTCGTAGCTGGGCTCTGCGACCAGGCAGAGCATGCCGGCGTTGAAGCGGCTGGTCAGACGCTCGTCCATGCTCAGGTCCTTGGGGGCACGGTCTGCCGCGATGACGACCTTCTTGTTGTTGCGGATGAACTCGTCCATGAGCTGGAAAAAGTAGTCCACGCTCGCGCGCTTGCCGATGATGTTTTGGATGTCATCGATGATGAGCACGTCCACGCCGTGGTATGCCTGCATGATAGGGGCGTTGCTCTTCTTTTGGCGGTCGAACTCGGTCATCAGGTCGTCCAGATATGCCTGGGAGTTGGCATACTTGACCTTGATCTCGGGCGACTTCTCGGCGAGCTCGTTTTTGATGGCAAGCAGCAGGTGCGTCTTGCCCAGGCCCGATTTGCCGTAGATGAACAGTGATGTGCATGTGCCGCGCTCGTCCGCGAGGGCGGCAAACTTGAGTGCCGAGCGATAGGCATGGCTGTTTTCGGGGCCGTAGACAAAGTTCTCAAAGGTAAATTTTGAGTTCGCGGCGAGCGGGGCTCCATCCGCATTCTGCTCGGCCGGTACGGTCGGTGCCGGCATGGGTGAAGCGGGGGTCGCAGCTTGCGTGGACTTAGTCGGCGCTCCGCCCTTCATCTGGTTCATCATGCGACGAAAATCATCGGCCGAGAGCGTGTTCTTGATTGCAATGCCCGAATCCGCGCCCGCCGCTGCGTCGTGAGCGATAGGCATGTGCGTGACGGGTGCGTTCGTTGACGTCGCCGCCGCGGTCGGCAACGGTGCCATGGTTTCACGGGAAACATCGCCGTGCTGGTGCTCGATTGTCGGCACGTCGCCTGCGGAGGCCGGCACCGCCGGGGAAGCAGCGGGAGCCGTGGCGGGCGCCGTCGCAGCAGCGGATTCCGCCGCGGCTCCTTGCGGTGCCACGATGTCGAGCGCGATCGGTGCAAAGGCGATTTCTTCCAGATAGGCCTCAATAGTCGGCTGATGCTTTTTGAGCTGCGCGATGGCAAAGCGCGAGGGGGCCTCGATCGTGAGCGTATCTTCGGTCAGGCTTATGGCCCGCGATTGCCCCAGCATGTTGATGAGGCGTGCATCTTGGCCGTCGCGCTGGCAAAAGGCGATGGCATCCCCCAGGATGATGCTTGCTTCCTCGTCCACTGTCTCTCCCGTTCTTTAGCTCTGAGCTCGCACGCGAGCGGCGCCGAGTTCGGTCAGATGGTATTTCTGGCCATGCTTGATGACCAAGCCGGCCTGCGCCAAGTCATTGAGCGTGCGTGACCAAGTGGGGGCCGAGTTTCCAAACGCCCTCGCCAGATCGGTTGCACCGCACGCTTGATTTTGCGCCAGATAGCCCAGCGCGGCGTTGCCGCGATCGCTTACGAACACGTCCGGTTGTGGCTGCGCATACTGATTTGCTGCATTAGGATACATCATTTGAGCTGCTGGTTGTTGAGAACTCTGCATCGGCGGCATTTGCTGTTGAAAACTTTGAGGCCACTGTTGGTAAGGCTGCAGAGGCATCTGTTGGGCCCAGGGGTTGTACTGCTGCTGCGGCATCTGCTGGTACGGCTGCTGATATCCCTGCTGGTACTGCTGCGGGAACTGCTGGCCATACCCCAGTGGCGGCATCTGCTGATATGGATATCCCCGTTGGTACGGCTGATAGCCCATTTGCTGGCCACCCGGTGCCCCCGTCGCCTGCTGCATTGCTGCTGCATCCTGATCTGCCAGCGGCATGGCCTCTGGCATGTTTGGCGTCATCGACATAGATGCCGCCTGGGGCTCTTGTGTGGGAAGCATTCCGGGCTGCTGCATCTGCCCCACGGGGGGCTGCATCTGCTGCGTTGCCATGGGCTGCTGCGCAAAAGCTCCCGGCAGGGGATATGTGGGCTGCTCCGTCTCGGGCCGCACGGCAGCACCGCGTCCGCCGGCACGCTCGATTTCCTGCACGCGTTTAGGGTTCAGGCTTACCGTAACCACGGTGCCGTTGCCCATGTTGTCCTCGATGGATACGGCACCGCCGGCGTTTTCCAAATACTCCTGCACCATGGGAAACCCTGCTCCGGTTCCACGGATATAGCGCTTCATCTTGCTGTTTGCGCTGGTAACGCCAAAGTCGAAAGCGCGTTCCTTGTCGTCGATGCCGGGTCCTTGGTCAGCAAAGCGGATGGTGTCTCCGCCGTCCAGAATCGAGATGATGGGCTCTGCAAAGTGTGCGTGGATAAAGTTTTCGACAATCTCGCGGATGACCATGAGCGAGATATGGCCACCTTGTTCTTTCATGCACTGGTAGACGGTGTTGGTCGTCTCTTCCAAATACGTGCGGACATCTTGCGGATCGATGACGATCACACGCGGTGTCGACAGCATGTCGTCATAGACGGCGATGCGCGCGGCGTACATGGCTTTTGGCGCCTGCGTTGTCGTCTGTTCACCTTCGTCACGCTCTTCGCGCACGCCGGTGATGTGCTCGTTGTCGGGTGCCGGGTCTCCGGAATCGACCATGGTGTAAAAGTCGTCAGACATGCCGCTCGCAATCTTCCAAAAGGTTTCGAACAAATAGTAGCTCACCGTGCAATGTTTCTCATCTTTCGACAAACTTTCAAAACCTGTTGAAAACTTTAGAAAACGGACGAAAAGTTCTCAACATTGCCAACATGACCTGTTGAAAACTCGATGAAATATCGTGAAAAGTTGCCATGCACCGCTAAATCGAGCTTGGCTTATGGGGGAACCGTGTGAACTGCGCAACCTTTTACCTTTGATTTCTTGACATTTGAACATTGATTTCCCTACAATCTTCAAGCTCACGTGTCTATATCTGCGTCCGCGTCCCCGCGGACACTCGAAATGCAGCAGGAGGAACTTAAGATGAAGCGTACGTATCAGCCTAATAAGCGTAAGCGTGCCAAGACCCATGGCTTCCGTGCCCGTATGGCCACTAAGGGTGGTCGTGCCGTGCTCGCCCGTCGTCGCGCCAAGGGCCGCAAGCGTCTCACTGTCTAGCAGCGATACACACATCTCGCATGAAGACTATTAAGTCTCGGCAAGATTTCGAGCATGTGTTCAGTCAGGGGCGTCGTTTCAATCACCCTCTGATTCGAATGACCATATGTGAATCGGTTGGCGAAGGCGACTCCGGAAGGGTCGCCTTCGTTGGTGCTAAACGGCTCGGTTGTGCTGTCGTGCGCAACCGTTCTAAGCGTGTGATGCGCGAGGCCGCCCGCAGCTGTGGATTTCCCGTTGCGGGTTATGACATCATCTTGTTCGCAACTCCCAAGACGAGGGTTTCTTCGCCTCAGGAGATGGACAATGCATTGCGTTCGCTTATGAAACGCGCCGGCGTTGCCGGGGAGGAGCGATGAGCAATCACGTTTTGCGACGTGTTGCCATCGCTCCTATTCGCATATATCAACAGGTTATTTCGCCCTTATTGCCTGACGCCTGCATTTATTACCCAACGTGCTCGCAATACGCCGTCCGGGCGATTGAGAAGTACGGTGTTTTGAGAGGCTGCTGGCTTGCCGTGAGGCGCATCGCTCGCTGCAATCCCCTGCACGTCGGCGGTTATGACCCTGTGCCCTAGCGGGCACTCGCTATCGGAGGAAAACTTACATGTGGGATTGGATCGTTAACATCCTTTTCGAGCTGCTCAAGCTCATCCAGACCTTTGCGGTCGACTGGGGCCTGTCCATCATCATCCTGGTGGTCATCATCCGTCTGCTGCTGACGCCGCTTATGCTCAAGTCGACTAAGTCGACGGCACGCATGCAGGTGCTGCAGCCCAAGATGCTCGAGATCCAGGAGCGCTATGCCGACGATCCCCAGCGTCAGGCCGAGGAAATGCAGAAGTTCTACAGCGAGAACAAGTTCAACCCGATGGCTGGTTGTCTGCCGCTGTTGATTCAGATGCCTGTCCTGTTCGCCCTATTTACGCTGCTGCGTAACCTGCCGGACTACTTTAACGACGGCACGTTCTCGTTCTTTAATATTCTGCCCGACCTGACCACCACGCCGAGTGCCTCCTTTGCCGATGGCTTTATGGTCGCGCTGCCTGCGCTGGTCTGCCTGATCCTGTTCGCTGTCCTGACCCTGATTCCGCAGCTCTATATGTCGCGCAACCAGACCGGCCAGCAGGCTCAGAGCATGCGTATGATGGCCGTTGTCATGACGGTCATGATGCTTTGGATGGGCTGGAGCCTTCCCGTTGGTGTTCTGCTGTAC
>RQBM01000203.1:0-5987 GCA_008668795.1 Collinsella aerofaciens
CCGTTGGCGGGAGCCTTCTTGTCGTCGATCGGGGCGCCCAGGAGCTCCTCGTCGGCGTCGGCGTGATGCGTCGGCGTGGCGGAGGTGCCCAGCAGGATGTCGTCCGGACCGTCGGGGCTAAAGACCATCTGCAGCAGCTGCGAGAGGTCTTCCTCGTCGGCAACGTCGTCGTTGTTCTCGAGGATGTAGAGCAGGTCGTGGGCCTCGAGGCCGTCACGGAGCTCCTCGATCGCCTTGGCACCGATGCCATCGATGCGCAGCAGATCCTCCTCGGACTTGCCGACCAGGTCGCCGACCGTCTCGATGCCGACCTCGCTGAACTTGTTGGTCCAGCGCTGCGACACGCCCAGGTCGTCGAACAGGTACAGGCGAGCCTTCTCGGCGGAGATGGTGTGGCCGTTGCGGGTGAACGAACCGTCAGCACCACCGAACTCGTCGTAGCCGGCCCAGTCGAGCTGCTGCGGGAGCTGCTCGTCCAGGTCCTTGAGCTCCACAGGAGCCCACTCGGGCAGCGACTTGGCGTTGGGCGAAGCCGGGCCGTCGATGTCCACGTAGCCGTCGGCCGTGCGATACGTCAGCTTGGCGTTGGCGTACGGCTTGAGGCCGGTACCAGCCGGGATCTTCTTACCGACGATGACGTTGGACTTAAGGTCGAGCAGGTGGTCGACCTTGCCCTCAATAGCAGCCTCGGTAAGGACGCCGGCGGTACGGATGAACGAAGCGCTCGACAGCCAGGAGTCGATGTTGGACGCGACCTTGAGCGTACCCAGGATGACGGGCTCGGCCACAGGAGCCTGACCACCCAGACGGGCAACGCGCTCGACCTCGTCGGCGAACTCGTAGCGGTCAACGTACTGACCAAGCAGGTACTTGGAGTCGCCGGGGTTAGTGATCTGAACGCGACGCAGCATCTGACGTGCGAGCACCTCGATGTGCTTGTCGTTCAGGTCGACGCCCTGGCTGGTGTAGACGTCCTTTACGCTCTCGACGAAGGTGTGCATCGTCGACTCGATGTCGGTCAGCTTGCGCAGGTTGCGGAAGTTGACGAAGCCCTTGGTGATCTGGTCGCCGGCGCGAACCTCGCAGCCGTCCTCGATCTCAGGCATGAAGCGCACCGAAGCGGGGACGCGACGCTCGTCGAGGACACGGGTGTGATCCTCGGAGTCGGTGAGCGTCAGCACGTACTCGGACTTCTCGGGCTTAATCGAGAGGTGACCGGAGTACGGAGCCAGCTCGGCCTCGCGGCCCAGGATCTTCTCGTTGACGTTGCCGACGATATCGAACATACGGCTGACCGTAGGCAGACCCTGCGTAATATCGTCGACGCCAGCGACGCCGCCGGAGTGAATGGTACGCATCGTAAGCTGCGTACCGGGCTCGCCGATGGACTGGGCGGCAATAATGCCGACGGCAGTACCGATAGCGACCGGACGACGGGTGGAAAGATCCCAGCCGTAGCACTTCTGGCACACGCCGTACTTGGAGCGGCAGGTGAGCAGCGCGCGAAGCTTGACCTTCTTAAGGCCCGCATCGACCATCTTCTGGATGTCGGCGACCTTCTCGATGTAGCCGTCCTGCTCAAAGAGCACGGTGCCATCGGGGGCCACGACGTCCTCAATGAAGCAACGGCCGACGAGGTCGGTGTTGAGGTCGGTGGTACCGGGGATGATGAGGTTGTAGGTGACGCCCTCGTGCGTACCGCAGTCCTCCTCGCGGACGATGACGTCCTGGGCCACATCGACCAGACGACGGGTCAGGTAACCAGAGTCCGAGGTGTGGGATGCGGTATCGACCAGGCCCTTACGGGCACCGTAGGTCGAAATGAAGTACTCGAGCGGCAGCAGGCCCTCGCGGAAGTTCGCCTTAATGGGAAGGTCGATCGTCTCGCCGGACATGTCTGCCATCAGGCCACGCATGCCGCCGAGCTGACGCAGCTGGGTCTTAGAACCACGGGCGCCGGAGTCGGCCATCATGTACAGCGGGTTCTCCTCGTCGAACATATCGAGCATGAGCGCTGCAACCTTGTCGGTACAAGCGGTCCACTCGTTAACGACTTCGATGTGGCGCTCCGTCTCGTTGATGAAGCCCTCCTCGAAGTACTCGTTGATCTGGTCGACGTTGGCCTGGGCGCGGTCGAGCAGCTCCTGCTTCTCGGCAGGGATGAGAGCGTCCCACACCGAGATGGTGAGGCCGGCGCGGGTAGCGTAGTGGAAGCCGGAGTACTTGATGGCGTCGAGGATCGGGCCGACCTTGGCCTCGGGGTAACGATCGCAGCAGTCGGCAACCAGCTTGGCCACGTCGCCCTTGACCATCTTGTAGTTCATGAACTCATAGTCTTCGGGCAGGCACTGGCGGTTGAAGATGATGCGGCCGATAGAGGTCTCGAAGCGCGCGGTCTTATTGCCGGTGACATCGTAGTCGACAAACTCGTTCTTGCCGTTCTTGACGCGGAAGATACGGGTGCCGTCCTCATTGATGACGTTGGCATCGGCAGCGGACACGCGGACCTGGATCTTGGCCTGCATGTCGACCTCGGAGCGGCAGTCATAGGCGTGCAGCGCGTCGTCGAAGCTCGAGAACACGTGGTTCTCGCCCGGCAGACCCTCGCGGACCTGGGTGAGGTAGTACACACCGATGATCATGTCCTGCGAGGGGATGTTGACCGGCTTGCCGGATGCCGGCGAGCGCAGGTTGTTCGCAGAGAGCATGAGCACGCGGGCCTCGGCCTGAGCCTGGCTGGACAGCGGCACGTGGACAGACATCTGGTCGCCGTCGAAGTCGGCGTTGAAGGGCGAGCAGACCAGCGGGTGCAGGTGGATAGCCTTGCCCTCGACCAGCACCGGCTCAAAGGCCTGGATGGACAGACGGTGCAGGGTCGGTGCACGGTTGAGCAGCACGACGCGGCCGTCGATGACCTCTTCGAGGATATCCCACACAAAGGTGGCACCGCGGTCGATAGCGCGCTTGGCGCCCTTGATGTTCTCGACCTTGCCAAGCTCAACCAGGCGCTTCATGACGAAGGGCTTGAAGAGCTCCAGCGCCATGGTCTTGGGCAGACCGCACTGGTGCAGCAGCAGCTTGGGGTCGGTAACGATTACCGAACGGCCGGAGTAGTCGACACGCTTGCCCAGCAGGTTCTGACGGAAACGACCCTGCTTGCCCTTGAGGGCCTCGGCGAGCGACTTGAGCGGGCGACCGCCACGGCCAGAGACCGGGCGACCACGACGGCCGTTGTCGAACAGGGCATCCACGGACTCCTGGAGCATGCGCTTCTCGTTGTTCACGATGATTGCAGGGGCGTCCAGGTCGAGCAGGCGCTTGAGTCGGTTGTTACGGTTGATCACGCGACGATACAGGTCGTTGAGGTCGGACGCGGCGAAGCGGCCGCCGTCGAGCTGGACCATCGGGCGCAGATCGGGCGGAATGACCGGGATGACATCCAGGATCATGTTCGCGGGGCTGTTGCCGCCCTTCAGGAAGGCGTCAACGACCTCGAGGCGCTTAACGGCCTTCTCGCGCTTCTGCTTCTGGGAATCCTCGTCGGCGATGATGGCCTTGAGCTTCTCGGCCTCGGAGGGGAGGTCGATGGCAGCGAGCAGGTCGCGGACGGCCTCGGCACCCATACCACCCTTGAAGTACATGGAGTAGTAACGGGTCATCTCGCGGAACAGCGGCTCATCGGAGATGAGGTCGCGCTCGGTGAGCTTCATGAAGGCGTTGAAGGCGTCCGTGCGGAGCTGCTTCTCGTCCTTGCACTCTTCCTCGATGTCGACGATGCCAGAGGCGATCTCCTCGGGGGTCAGCGGCTCCTCGTCGGAGAACTCGTCAAAGTTCTCGGGGTTGCCCTGCTCCTTGAGGGACTCAATCTGGCGGGCGCACTCGGCATCGATCTCTTCCAGATCGGCGGCGAGCTCCTCGCGCAGGTCGTCAGCGTCGGCCTCGCGAGCCTCGTAGTCGACCTCGGTGATGATGTAGCTGGCAAAGTACAGAACCTTCTCGAGGTCCTTGGACTTGATGTCGAGCATACGGCTCATCGGGAAGCTCGTGGGGCTCTTGAAGTACCAGATGTGGGACACGGGAGCGGCGAGCTCGATGTGACCCATGCGCTCGCGACGAACCTTGGCCGAGGTGACCTCGACGCCGCAGCGCTCGCAGACGATGCCCTTAAAGCGGATGCCCTTGTACTTGCCGCAGGAGCACTCCCAGTCCTTGGCGGGACCGAAGATCTTCTCGCAGAACAGGCCGTCCTTCTCGGGCTTGAGGGTACGGTAATTGATGGTCTCCGGCTTCTTGACCTCACCGTGCGACCAGGAACGGATCTGGTCGGCGGAGGCAAGGGAGATCTTTACCGAGTCAAAATCAGTAGTTTCGAAATCTGCCACAGTCAACTACTCCTTATCAGTGGTCGTGGCGGCGACAGCCTCGGGTGCCTCGGCGGTCTCGGCATCCTGGGCCTCGACGTCGGTGTCAACGCCGGCGAGCGCAGCCAGGTCGTCGAGAGCAGAGGTCTCCTCGGCGGTCACAGGGGCGGAGGCGTCCTCGTCGGCATCGTGCATGGGCTCGATGTCCAGTGCGAGGGAACGGATCTCCTTGACGAGAACCTTGAAGGACTCGGGGATACCCGGAACCGGGACGTTCTCGCCCTTGACGATGGACTCGTAGGTCTTGACGCGGCCCACGGTATCGTCGGACTTGACGGTCAGGATCTCCTGCAGGACGTTGGCAGCACCGTATGCGTACAGTGCCCAAACTTCCATCTCGCCGAAGCGCTGGCCGCCGAACTGAGCCTTGCCGCCCAGCGGTTGCTGGGTAACCAGGCTGTAAGGGCCGGTCGAACGGGCGTGGATCTTGTCGTCGACCATGTGGCCGAGCTTGAGGATGTAGGACGTACCCACGGTAATGGGCTCGCGGAACTCCTCGCCGGTGCGGCCGTCGAACAGGCGGGTCTTGCCGCGCTCGTCAAGCTGGGTGACAAACTCGGGGCGCATGTGATCGCCGAAGGCAGCGGTGGCCTTGTTGAGCATGTTCTTGTTGGCGCGACGGATGACCTCGGCGATCTCGTCCTCCTTGGCGCCGTCGAAGACGGGCGTCGAGACGAAGAACGGACCGGGGACATACTTGTCGGAGTCGGCATCCTCGGTATCCCAACCGCAGGCAGCAGCCCAGCCAAGGTGGCACTCGAGCAGCTGGCCAACGTTCATACGCGAAGGAACGCCCAGCGGGTTGAGGATAACGTCGATCGGGGTACCGTCAGCCATGTAGGGCATGTCCTCGACCGGCAGAACGTTACAGATAACGCCCTTGTTGCCGTGGCGACCGGCGATCTTATCGCCCTGCTGGATCTTACGACGCTGGGCGACGTAGACGCGCACCTGCTCGTTGACGCCGGGGGCCAGGTCGTCGCCGTTCTCGCGGCTAAAGCGGACGACGTCGATGACGCGGCCATAAGCGCCGTGAGGCATCTTAAGGGAGGTGTCGCGAACATCGTGAGCCTTGGCACCGAAGATGGCGCGCAGCAGGCGCTCCTCGGCGGTCAGAGCGCTCTCGCCCTTAGGCGTGACCTTGCCGACCAGGATGTCGCCAGGACCGACCTCGGCGCCGATGCGGATGATGCCGTCCTCGTCGAGGTTGGCAAGCATGTCCTCGGAGAGGTTCGGGATCTCGCGAGTGATCTCCTCGGGGCCGAGCTTGGTGTCGCGGGCGTCGATCTCGTGACGGGTGATATTGATGGTCGTCAGCAGGTCCTCGGCCACCAGGCGCTCGGACACGACGATACCGTCCTCGTAGTTGAAGCCTTCCCACGGCATGTATGCCACGGTGAGGTTCTGGCCCAGTGCGAGCTCGCCATGATCGGTCGAAGGACCGTCGGCCAGAGGCTCGCCCTGCTCAACGGTGTCACCGACGCGCACGAGCGGACGGTGGTTAATGCAGGTGGACTGGTTGGAGCGCTGGTACTTGGCCAGGTGATACTCGTCCATGCCGCCGGC
>RQBM01000118.1:0-7180 GCA_008668795.1 Collinsella aerofaciens
GCTGATCGTACGCAAACCGGGCGCGTCGGCCTACGTGCTGTTAGTCGCCTCGTTCGTGGAAGTGGTGCTCGGCACGAAATACAGTGTGAGTCTGGTAGTGATCGCGCTCGTGCAGGCGCTCGCCGCCGAAACGGTGTTCGCGGTGTTCCGCTACCGCCGTTGGACGCTTGGCGTCACATTGCTGTCATCCGTGGCGATCGGCATCGTATACAACTTCTACCTGTTGTTCTTCTACTACCAGGCGTTTTCGTTCTTCAGCCCGCGCGGACTCATCGGCACCGCATGCGAACTGCTAAGCGCGGCCGTATTCGCCGGCTTCGGATCATGGGGACTATACCGTGCCTTGGCCAAGTCCGGAGTCCTCGCACGTTTCTCATCCGGACAGTAATAACGACAGCGCCTGCGCGTCCTGATGTGCGCGCAGGCGATTACAACGTGATACGACGATTCTTGAGCACGGGAAGTATTCGGCGCACGTCCTCCAGCCGATCCCGATTCAGGTCGGCGTAAATCAGTTCGTCGCGTTCGCCGGACTGCGCAAGAATTCGCGCGGCCGGATCAACTACCATACTATGGCCGATATCATGCCCGCTATGCTCACTGCACGCCATGAGATAACAGGTATTCTCCAACGCACGCGCCTTGCACAACGTCGTCCAATGATCCACCTTGCCCTCGCCCCGCGCCCAAGCCGCACTTACAACCAACGCATCGGCGCCGGCCACCGCGTGACGGCGAGCCAGCTCAGGGAAACGAATGTCATAACAGGTCATCACACCGAACTTCCAGCCATCGATATCCACCAGCGGCGGAACCTCATGCCCCGGAGCGATCGAATCGGATTCGCGCTCGCCGAACGCGTCGTAGAGATGGATCTTGCGGTATTCGAGAAGAATCCGGCCATGGTCGATGACGAGGAAACAGTTGTATGGCAGGTCGACAGTGTCTTCGTGAAGATGGACCGTACCCATGACGGCGATATTGTTGGCTTCGCTGATACCGCGCAGCGCGGTGACGAACGGGCCGTCTATGGTTTGCGCGTGGTCGGCCGTGTAGTGTGGGTCGTCGTCACTCCGGGCGATCAGACCTTCCGGCAGCAACAATATCCGTGTATGGTTGCGTGCTGCTTCGCTGGCGAACCCGCTGATGATGTTGATGTTGTGCTCCGGCTTTTCTGTTACGGTGAACTGCCCGACCGCCACTTTCATGTTTCGCATTGTCACATTATTGCACGAGTCGAAGTCGGACAGGTAAAGGGGCATTTCCGTGATTCGGCTGTGGCACGAATGTTTCGCATTCGTGCCTTTGTATCTGCATTGTTGCGTTTTGGTTGATGCGGCCGATTCGTCGGCAAACGTATCTAAAACCTCCTGCTTTTCGATTGGATTTGCGCACGTCTTGCGGTTTCTCGATTTCCTTCCAGACGTGAGCGAAAAGGGGTGTGCGGCTGAATTTCATCGTTTTTGAAAACCTTGATTTTCCAACGATTTTAGAAATTGCGATTGTCGGTTCGCGCGCACGTCCTGCGATTTCCCATCATTCTATTCGGATGTGAGCGAAAGGGGTTATGCGAAGTATGCGGATGCTGGGTCAGCTTAATGCGATGTACAGGCGTTTGGGATTCTCACAGAAACTTGTCGACGATTCCATATCAGAACGCGCTCGATGATATGTCACGGTCGATCACAGTGGAGCAAATCGCGCGGATTGCCAAGCCGATTGTGCTCCGTCGTCATGTGGCTGAACTGTACATGTTCGGGTCGATGTTACGCGGTGAGGTGTACGTGAATTGAGATATTGATTTCACCTATCAGCTTGGTTCTGAGGCAAATCCAGTGGTTGACACGCTCACACTTCGCGATGATTTGAAAAAGACTTTTGGACACGATATCGATTTGGTGAGGAAGAAGTATATTGCCGAACCTTTGTCTGACCGTTTGGCGGAGATATAGCGTGTGCTGTTTGTAGACTTCATAACATCCAATCTGATGTTCCGTATCGTCTGATGTGATTTATGGAACCATCCGCAAGAGTGCTTTTCATTTTGTGCTGATCGTACGGGCGTTCAAAGACGCGCAATGGTTTTTCGGACCACTCGGTGCTGAGGAATTCGCCGACAATGATGAGAAAGCGGAATGCCGTTGCCATAGCGATTGCACGAGCGGGGGAGCAAGCTAAGAAGCTGCCAGACGAGTTCCGGAATATGGAGCCAGATGTTCCTTGGTGTGGGGTAAGTGTGACATGCGCGATTGGATTGCGCATGATTACGATGAGTCTGATTGCGACTGGCTGTATTATGCCGTAACTCACGAAATACCACAGGTTTTTGCGATATTGCAGCCGTATGTGGAATGTCAGACACAAGTGCCTAATCGCGATTGTTTCCTTGGGAGCGATTGCTGTCCACAGCGATCACTTCTACGGTTCCCGTCGACGTTTCCATACCATTTCGTTTTTGGTTGATACGGTCGATTTCCTCCTGAACGATGTTGCCCAAGCTTTTCTCATCCACTTCGACGTTTTCCGCTGCGGCCGATTCGTTGGCGAACGCGTTGAAAACTTCCTGCTTTCGTGCCAATATGTCCGTGATTTTCTCGTCAATCGTATTTTCGGCGAGTAGGCGGTAGACAAGAACGTTTCTGGCTTGTCCCATTCGATACGCTCTGGAAATCGCCTGGTTTTCGATGGATGGCTTCAACTGTGGCTCGCATATGATTACCACGCTGGCCGATTGTATGTTAAGTCCCGTTCCACCGGCAACGATTTGTGCCACCAGAACCTGCCCAGCAGGCGCCTTGTCGAAATCGTCGATGATTTCTTGTCTCCTCGTTGGTGTGATGGATCCGTTGATTGGTTCGGTGCATTGGCTACCCAACATGTCCGCGATTTTCCGGATGGTGTCAAGATAGAACGAAAAGACAAGGACTTTCCTGCCTTCCGACTTCGCTTCTTCGATGATTTCCAGTAGACGTTTCGCTTTGCCAGAGTCTTTCAGGTCCGGTACGTTCCAGGACACGCGTCGGATGGCATTGTAGTTTTTGCTGAATACCGTTTCTTCGTACTTGCGTTCTTCCGAGTCGCCAAGTTGGCACCATTCCTTGATTTCCGACAGTTCCGGAAGCTCCGTCAGCACATCCTCTCTTCTGCGCCGGTAATACACAGGGGCGACGGTTTCTCTGAACTGGGGAGCCGAAGAGAGCTCCTTCATTCCGGATATCTGCATGGCAATGCTTGGTTGCAATAGTTTGATGAGATTGATCATCTCGTCCACCTTGTTCTCCAACGCGGTGCCCGTCATGAATAGTAACCTTTCCGCATGCTCCGCAATCGCCTTCGTATTCTTCGAACGGTTCGTGCTCGGATTTTTGATGTAATGCGCCTCATCGACTACAAGCAGCGAATATGTGAAATCGTCGGAAAACTTGAAATACGCAGTGGTCTCATAGGTGGTAACGGCAACGCCGCCGGTTCGTTGCCAATCCTCCAATGCTGATTCTCGACTGAAGCCATGCACGCTTATGACCCGCAGTTTGCTGAATTTTTGGATCTCGCGGCACCAGTTGACGATGACGCTCGCCGGACATATGACAATGAAATGCGTTGCCCCGGTATTCCTTAACGAAACCATGGTGGCGATTGCCTGAATCGTCTTGCACAAGCCCATTTCGTCGCCAAGAAGGACTTTCTTTTGATGCAGTATGTATTTCACGCCCCATTCCTGGTATCGACGCAAATCGCACAGCAATCCGTCGGGAAAGAAGCACTCTTCCTGAACTTCCCTGGCAAGGTCTTTCGGAAGCCCGTACACAGTATCGCCATTGCCCAGCAGTCCCGGAACGATTTCCTCAAGCGTATTGGCGTATGAGATGGGATGTTTTTTGAAGGAATCCCATGCATCGTCTTCTGAAAGTGATTCGATGGCGTCGGATTCGACTCGCAGCCTTTCCGCGGTTTGCCCATACTCACCGTGTAGCGTCTCATCAAGAAGCTTGTATAACTCGATGGCGTTTTGCTTTTCCTGCCGGGATGCGAACAGCCAACGGAATGTTCCGGCTGAGACCTTGAGGCCTTCCAGAGCGTTTTGGATGGTGCCTGAATATTGCTGGGATAGCCGGCTGCTCTTATCTGCCAGCGGTTTCGCCTGCTGGTATTGGGACACTGCGATTATCAGGCGGGTTGTATCTTCAGTTCGATTATCTGCGCTGAGCTGTAGCTTCGTTGTTGCAGAAGCGTTATCGGCTGCTTCACCGACGATTCGTTTGATGATTCGCGCGCCGTCTTCACTGATACCTCGTACGGCCGCCAACTGATATATAGAAGCGGTCAGTATATCGGCGTACATTACGTATCCACTATCGCGTAGCGCTTTCACGCGGATGCCGCGTTTGTCCCGATTGACTTCTTCTACCGGGATTTTCTCCATGAGTTTCAGAACCTGCGCGGCAACGTAACAGTTTGCCTCCTGCTGGATGGAGTCCCGGTAAATGACGTCGGATGTTGCGATTCCGTCTAACGTTTTCTGAATTCCCGGCATTGCCGGGAAATGTTTTTCACATCGGAAGATGAAAAGGACCGTTTCGTAGCACGACTTTTCTTTTTAGCGGACACTCGGACGTGTTTTCCAGCCATCCTGCATTCCTTCCGCGTTTTCTGCTTGTGTCCTCTGTTTAGAGAAATTGTGATCTTGATTTTTCGCAAGTCTTATGTTTCGTCATTCTACTCTGAAGTGTGCGAAATAGGGGGTATGCTGCAAGTGAGGGTTGTTCAAGGAAGAAGGG
Organism: Collinsella aerofaciens; assembly: GCA_008668795.1. Classification (GTDB taxonomy): domain Bacteria; phylum Actinomycetota; class Coriobacteriia; order Coriobacteriales; family Coriobacteriaceae; genus Collinsella; species Collinsella aerofaciens_AS. Next base: position 4,779 of record RQBM01000118.1, read on the forward strand.
TCGCAGTGATGCGTTTTGCCACCGTTGCTTTTGCTTAGTTGGATTTGACTATTTGGTATGTCGCGATTGTTCTGCCGATTCTGATTCTTGCGACAATCGTAACGATTTGGGGCAATCAAATTACTGGCAAGGCTGGTGAGCATTGGGCCAGTGAGGAACTGAGAAAACTGCCACAATCAGAGTACCGTCTGCTGAACGATTTGGTGCTCAAGGATTCGACGGGACTGCATCAGATCGATCATGTGGTTGTTTCGGTGTATGGCATTTACGTAGTGGAGGCGAAGAACTATACTGGCACGATTTATGGCGATTCCAAATATTCTGAATGGTTCATGTACCTTGGCAAGAACAAAAGAAAAAATCCATTCGCCTTTGCGGCAGAATTACGGGCACATTCAATGTTTGAAGGAATTATTGGGATTGGAAGATTCGGTTTTCATTTCGATTGTATGCTTTGCGAATCGTACCAAGTTCAAAGTGAAGACTCACTCCGATCGCGAGTTCGTGGTGCATACGAATGATCTGAGATCTACGGTGCTTGACCATCCGCAATGCATGGGGCCTGACATGAACGCAGTGGCGGACAGGTTGGAAAGCCTGAATATTATAGATAAGGCAGTTCGGCACGAACATATCCGTGATTTGCAGAACACATATTCCGGGAAACTCTGAGAGAGCTAGTTGAGAGTTGAATGTACATAATTTCGGATGGCTGGATGCGATGGCCAAACGATAATGCCGGTAGACTACGTAACGTAGGAAACAAGCAAGGACGATAGTAAATGATTACCGGAGCGACGAAGAACAAGGTTGACGACATCTGGCAGCGCATGTGGGAGGGTGGTGTCACCAACCCCATCGAGGTCATCATGCAGCTGACGTACCTCATGTTCATGAAATCCTTGGATGACAAGGAGCTCGAAGCCGAGAACATGGAAATGCTGGGGATGACTGCTAAGCATGTGTTCCCGCAAACGGAGGAAGGACAGGCAATCCGTTGGAGCCGGTTCAAGGATCTTCCTGCGGAGCAGATGTTTGACGTGGTCAGCCAGAAGGCGTTCCCGTTCATCAAAACCATGCATTCGGATAACGCCTTTGCGGAAAGCATGGAGGACGCTGCCTTCGGTTTCAACAAGCCCAAGACGCTTGAAAAGGCCGTTTCCGGCATCGACGAGCTGCTGTCGAACTACGTGCAGGACGCTGACGATCTTGGCGACCTGTACGAATACATGCTGAGCAAGCTCAATACCGCGGGCACGAACGGTCAGTTCCGCACACCACAGCACATCAGGAACATGATGGTGGCGCTTGCCGGTCCGAAACCCGGCCAGCTTATCTGTGATCCGGCGTGTGGCACGGCGGGATTCCTTATTTCCGCAGCCGAATCCATCAGAAAGAACCATGGCCAGGAGATGACCGAGGAACAGTGGAAGACGTTCTCCGGCGAGCAGTTCACTGGTTTCGACACGGATCAGACCATGGTGCGCATTTCCGCGATGAACCTGCTGCTGCATTCCATCGATCATCCCGACATCCGCAACCAGGACAGCTTGTCCCGTCTGAACACCATCCGCGACAAGTTTGATTTGATTCTTGCCAATCCGCCGTTTACCGGCAGCGTGGATGTTGAGGACATCGATGATTCGCTGAAGGCGGTTGTGGAAACTAAGCAGACGGAGCTGTTGTTCGTCGCATTGTTCCTGCGCATGCTCAAGCTTGGTGGCCGTTGCGTGTGCATCGTGCCGAACGGCGTGCTGTTCCGTTCCAACTCGAAAGCATACCGGCAGTTGCGCGCCGAACTGGTGGACAACCAGAGGCTTGAAGCGATTATCTACATGCCGTCAGGAGTATTCAAGCCGTATTCGGGCGTAAGCACCGCTATTCTCGTGTTCACAAAGACGGACGCGGGTGGCACGGACAAGGTTTGGCTCTACAACATGGAGGGTGACGGATACACGCTCGACGACAAGCGTGACCCGGACGAGAAGCACAACGACATTCCCGACATTCTCGAGCGATGGGGAAACCTCGACGCGGAAGAACAGCGCGCCCGTACTGATAAGAGCTTTCTGGTGCCGAAGAGTGAGATCGCGGAAAACGATTACGATTTCAGCTTCAACAAGTACGCGGAAACAAAGTACGAACGTATTGAATATCCACCGACTGAGGAAATCCTCGCCGATCTTGATGATTTGAACAGGCAGATGACGGAAAGCCTCGCGGAACTGCACAAAATGCTCGGAGGTGGCCAGAATGACTGACAAACCCCAATTTGTCGGAAAGAAAGTGAAGCTCGGAGAGCTGTGCGAGATATGCTCCGGTGGAACTCCCAAACGTTCCGTTGCTGAATACTGGAAAGATGGAACCATACCTTGGGTGAAGATTGGAGACATGTCCGAAAA
>RQBM01000178.1:0-9883 GCA_008668795.1 Collinsella aerofaciens
ACGACGCCCTGCGCTCCAGCATCCTCTGGACCGTGTCCCGCTCGTGCCTCGTGAGCCTTCCGTAGGCCCTCGGGACCGCCCTCGCGGGGCCACTCTTCTTCTTTCCGGACATGCCGTCCTCCGATCTCCCGGGGCCGGCCGATCCGGCCCTCAGGGTATCGGGTTCCCACATTCATCCGCACATGTGCGGATGAATGTGGGAGGTGTTCGGATAAAGTCGATAATCAAGGGCACCTTTGTGGTGGTTTTTCAGTTTGCCAACGATATGTGAACGGCTAAAAAAGTCTGCTATACTCTTTCCCGCTGTCCCCATCGTCTAGCGGCCAAGGACGCCACCCTTTCAAGGTGGATATCGCGGGTTCGAATCCCGCTGGGGGCACCATTTGAATTGAAGAGCCCGTTACCCTCGCGGTAGCGGGCTTTTTGCTACCCATGCGCCGGGATTCGAACCCGACAGGGTGCGGAGCTGAGGAAACGCGAAGCGTTTTCCAGCGCAGCACGCAAGGAGCGAAGCGACGCAGCGAAAGCGGGCGGCGCCAGCCGCACGCGGACATCCCGCTGGGGGCACCATTTGAGATGTGAAGCCCGTTACCAATTCGGTAGCGGGCTTTTTGCTACCGATATGCCGGGATTCGAACCCGGCAGGGTGCGGAGCCCGGCATCATCGCAAGGCCCGTGGGCAAAAAATGGCAAATATGAGTACTGCTACCATTTTAGTTACAGCGATTTCATGCCATCAGAAGGCGATTTAGACGCCAGGGGTCCTACGGCGGAAAAATTGCAGACGTTTATCGGCTAAGTACTTGGACATATGTTGCGTAACACTGCATATTTTGCAAATAAATAATGCTACAGGACTTGTGACAGTACTCATATTTGACGTTTTTTGCCCACAACCCTTTATACCTAGGCGAATCGGCGGCAAAACGGGCTTCAAAGCGCCCTTCGCAAACAAAAACCGGGGCCAGCATGATGCGGACCCCGGCTCAATACCGTGACGATATGTCAGTTACGCTCTACACGTAGAACAGGATGTCGTCGTAGGTCGGAACCGGCCAGTAGTCGGCGGCCACGATCTCCTCCATGGCGTCCACGGCAGCACGCAGCGTATCCATAGCGGGAACGACCTCGTGCGCGTACACGTTGGCCTGCTCCTGGCCATCGAGAGCCTCGGCCTTCTGATGTACGGCGTCGAGCGCCTTGATGGAGTCGTTGATGGCGGTGATACCGTTGCAGAGCTTGTTGAGCGTGTTCTGCTCGCACTGCATGGCGGCCTCAGCACCGGCGGCACGAATAGTCTCAAGGCCCTTAGCGACCTTGGTGGCATAGGCGGTAATGACCGGGCGATAGGTACGACGCGCCTCGCGAACCATCGTGGTAGCCTCGATGTTCATGAGCTTGTTGTACTTCTCGAGCTTGCAGTCATAGCGGCACTGGGCCTCGGCGCGGGTCAGGACACCCGTCTCCTCAAAGAGCGCAATGGCCTTATCGGAAACAAAGGCGGGAAGAGCGTCGGCCGTGGTCTTGTTGTTGGCAAGGCCGCGCTTCTCGGCCTCGATGGGCCACTCGTCGGAGTAACCGTCGCCGGAGAACAGGATGCGCTGGTGATCGGTCAGCACCTTCTTGCAGTACTCGAGCGCGGCGTCCTGGAACTTATCCTCGGGCGTACCCTCGAGTGCGTCGGCGAAAGACTTGAGCGACTTGGCCACGGCAGCATCGAGCACCAGGTTGGAGTCGGAGACGTTCTGCTCGGAGCCGCAGGCACGGAACTCGAACTTGTTGCCGGTGAAGGCAAACGGGGAGGTGCGGTTGCGGTCGGTGTTGTCCTGCATCAGCTTGGGCAGGGTATCGGCGCCTAGGTCAAGCACGCCGCGCGTGGCATGGACGGAAGCCTTGCCATCGATGATCTTCTCGACGACCTCGGTGAGCTGGTCGCCCAGGAAGATGGACATAATCGCCGGAGGAGCCTCGTTGGCGCCCAGACGATGATCGTTGCCGGCCGAGGCAACGGAGGCACGCAAGAGCTCCTGATAGTTATCGACGGCCTCGATCACCGCGGTGAGGAAGACGATGAACTGCAGGTTATCGAGCGGAGTGTCGCCCGGGTCAAGCAGGTTCTCGGACTCGGTGCCAAGCGACCAGTTATTGTGCTTGCCCGAACCGTTGATGCCCTCGAAGGGCTTCTCGTGCAGCAGGCAGACCAAGTCGTGACGGGAGGCGATGAGCTTCATCTTCTCCATCATGACCAGATTCTGGTCGATGGCCTCGTTGACCTCGCCGTAGACAGGGGCGAGCTCATGCTGGCAGGGAGCGACCTCGTTGTGCTTGGTCTTGGCAGGAATGCCAAGCGCCCACAGTTCATCGTCCAGGTCCTTCATATAGGACGAGACGGTGGGGCGGATAGCGCCAAAGTAGTGCTCCTCGAGCTCCTGGCCCTTGCAGGGAGCAGCACCAAAGAGGGTGCGCCCGGTGATGACCAGGTCCCTGCGCTTGCGGTAAGCGTCCTTCTTGATCAGGAAGTACTCCTGCTCATCGCCCACGGAAGGAACGACCTTCTTGGGGGTCTTACCAAACAGCGCCAAAACGCGCTTGGACTCACGCGAGAGTGCGGTCATGGAGCGCAGCAGCGGGGTCTTCTTGTCCAGGGCCTCGCCCGTGTAGGAGCAAAAAGCCGTGGGGATGCACAGGACATCGTCCTTAATGAATGCGGGGCTGGTGGGATCCCAAGCGGTGTAGCCACGGGCCTCGAAGGTGGCACGCAGACCGCCGTTGGGAAAGCTGGAGGCATCGGGCTCGCCCTGGATGAGGTTCTTGCCCGTAAACTTGGTAATGGCGGTGCCGTCGTGGTTGGGCTCGAGGAAGCTGTCGTGCTTCTCGGAAGTAATGCCCGAAAGCGGCTGGAACCAGTGCGCGTAGTGCGTGGCGCCCTTGGAGATGGCCCAGACCTTCATGGCGTGGGCAACGGCGTTGGCCACATCCAGGTCGAGCGGCTCACCGTCCTCGAGGGTTGCAGCAAGGCGCTTCCAAATGTCCTTGGGGAGGTAGTCCTTCATGACTTCCTCAGAGAACACCATGGTCCCGAAGCGGTCAGTAAGTTCGGCCATACGGAACTCCCTTCGTATCGGCACCGCGTGAGAAGCGGTGTTGATTACTAACGAACGAGTCATAGATTAGGCTCGTCGTGTTTCCGCAACATTACCGTTATGTTGCTGTCACGAAACCAATCAATGAGGTTACCGCATCGCGGCGGCGTTGCCGCCCTCAACGGCCAATCAACTGTATAAATTGCAGACCTCTCCCCATGGTTTAAGGGTAGTCAATTTGGGATGGGGCTCTATTAACTGGTATTTCGCATCAGATACCAGTCTTTATAGCCCCATCCTAGATTGGCCGCTCTGCTATAGGGAATGTCGATAGCAAGGCATCTTTGATTGGTATCCCCCAAATAGTGAGTGAAACTCCACCGTGGCATAGTGGTGCTGTAGAATCCTTACAACACATCACACTATTTAAGTATCTAAAGGAGCACGATATGCGCGTCGACGAGGTTTTTAAGCAGGCAGCATCCCAGGGCACCGCACCCGTTTCGTTTGAGATGTTCCCGCCCAAGGGCGAGCTTACCCTCAACACGGCTCGCGAAGTGGCAGGCAATCTGTGCAAGCTTTCGCCGAGCTTTGTCTCGGTCACCTGCTCGGCCGGCGGCTCGGGCAACGGTGCCACCACCGCCCCCATCGCGCATATGATTTCGAGCGAATTCGACACGCCCTCGGTGGCGCACCTTACCTGCGTTGGCCGCACGCATGCCGACATCGCCGCCAAGATCGACGAATACCGCTCCGCCGGCGTAGAAAATGTGCTGGCCCTGCGCGGTGATCTTCCTGCTGGCGCGACCGAGGACGACAAGCCCGCCTCGGACTACGCCTACGCCCGCGACCTCATCCCCGAGCTCGTCGACGCCGGCTTTTGCGTGGGCGCCGCGGCCTACCCCGAGGGCCACATTGCCTGTGAGGACCTCAACGCTTCGGTCGAATACCTCAAGCAAAAACAGGACGCCGGCGCGAGCTTCTTTGTGACGCAGCTCTTCTTTGACAACGAGTGCTTCTACCGCTTCCGCGAGCTTGCCGACAAGGCGGGCATCACGGTGCCCATCACCGCGGGCATCATGCCGTTTATGGGCAAGTCCCAGATCAGCCGCATGGTCTTTATGTGCGGCGCGTCGCTGCCCTCCCCCGTCATCAAGATTCTCGCCAAGTACGAGAACGACCCCGAGAGCCTGCAGGCAGCCGGTGTAGATTATGCCGCCCGTCAGCTTTGCGACCTTAAGGAGCACGGTGCCGCCGGTCTGCACCTGTACACTATGAATCGTCCTGCGATCGCCGCGACCATTATGGAGCGCCTGGGGTAATGGAAAAACCGCACATCGATACAACCGCTGTCGAAGTGCCGGCCGACCTTGCGTCGCCGGCGCTTTACCGTGTCGATGCTGCGCACCATCCCCGTGTCGACCGTGCCGAGATGCTGCGGTATCTGGGCTACGGCGGCCAGCAGATTGAGCCCGAGCTGTCACGACGTATTGAGCTTGTGGTCGAGCGCCTTGAGCTGGACATTGAGCCCCGCGGCGTGCGGCGCGTGTTTACCGTCGATGCCACGGGCGTGGACGAGCAGGGAGAGCCTTGCATCCGTCTGGTTGGCACCAACGTTGAGCTGCGCGGTCGCGACATCTATCGACATCTCAAGGACGCCCGCATGGCCGCGCTCATGGCATGCACCCTCGGCATGGACGCCGAGCGTCGTCTGCGCACCACGGGAGCTCAGCAGCCCCTAGAGGGAGCCGTGCTCGACGCCGCATGCTCTGCCTATGTAGAAGCCGCCGTTGAGCAAATGGACCAGCAGGTCAAGACGGACGCCGCCGTTCATGGGCTCGCCGGCAACTGGCGCTTTAGTCCCGGCTATGGCGACTGCCCGCTCTCGGCCCAGCGCTCGATCGTGAATGCGCTCAACGCCACGCGGCTCATCGGGCTTACCGTCACGCCCACCAGCCTGCTCATGCCCACCAAGAGCGTGACCGCGGTGATTGGTCTGTTTGACGGCGAAGTCCACGACGCCCAGAGCCGCCCCACCTGCAATATCTGCCGCATGCGCGAGCACTGTCGCTTCCGTGCCGCCCACACCACCTGCTATTCCAGCCATTAGGAGCCCTCGATGTTTACTCCGCTTATCACTCATGATCTGGACGGTGCTGCGCTGGCGGCACCTGTCAATGCCGCGCGCTGCAACGGCGCCGCGTACAAGACGCGCACGATCGACGATCTGCGCATTAAGGACGATCGCCTGCGTGCGGCCATCGAGGGCACGGGGCACTTGCTGTTCGACGGCGGCATGGGCACCATGTTGCAGGCCGCTGGTATGAAGGCAGGCGCCCTGCCCGAGCTGCTCAACTTTGAGGAGCCCCAGGTCATTACCGACATTCAGCGACAGTACGTCGAGGCCGGCTGCGACGTGATCACCGCCAACACCTTTGGCGCCAACGCCCACAAGCTCGACGGTACCGCCACCGTGGCAGATGTCTTTGCCGCCGCTGTCGCCTGCGCCCGCGCAGCCGGTGCCCACTACGTCGCCGGCGATATCGGCCCCATCGGCGCGCTGCTGCGCCCCTTGGGTACCCTCAGCTTCGACGAGGCCTACGACCTCTTTGCCGAGGAAGTGCGCGCCGGCGTCGATGCGGGCGTGGACCTCTTTATTATCGAGACCATGACTGACCTTGCCGAGATCAAGGCGGCGGTCCTCGCCTGCCGCGAGAACTCCGACCTGCCCGTCTTTGCCACCATGACCTTTGAGGAAGACGGCCGCACCTTCTTGGGCACGAGCCCCGAGGTCGCCGCCATCACCCTCGACGCCATCGGCGCCGACGTTTTGGGCATCAACTGCAGCCAGGGCCCGGCCGAGCTCCGAGGACTCGCCGCTCGCATGCTCACCGTCACCGACAAGCCCGTTATGGTGCAGGCCAATGCGGGACTGCCCCGCGTGGACGATGACGGCAACACCGTCTTTGATATCCAGGCGCCCGAGTACGCCGTGGCCGTCGCCGGTATGATTGAGGACGGCGTAAGCGTCGTGGGCGGCTGCTGCGGCACCACGCCGGCGCACATGGCGGCCCTACGCACGCTTATTGACAACCACACGCCCAGCCCACGCCATCGCAAGCCCAGTATGTCGGTCACGAGCGCCCAGACGGTCGTGGACCTTCCCTGCGACGGCCATAAGATTGCCGTCATCGGCGAGCGCATCAACCCCACCGGCAAAAAGCGCCTGCAGCAGGCCCTGCGCGACGGCGACCTGGACTACGTCGTGAGCCAGGGCATCAGCCAGCAGGAACAGGGCGCCGACATCCTGGACGTCAACGTGGGCCTGCCCGAGATCGACGAGGTCAAGATCATCCAACAGGCGACCGAACAGCTCCAGGGCTCCACGCTGTTGCCGTTGCAGATTGACTCCACCGACCCCGCAGCCGTCGAGGCCGCCGTGCGCCGCTACGCTGGCAAGCCCATCATCAACTCGGTCAATGGCAAGCAAAAGATCATGGATGAGATCTTTCCGCTGGTCGCCCACTACGGCACCAACGTTGTCGGCCTTACGCTCGACGAAGGCGGCATCCCCGATACCGCCGAGGCCCGCTTTGCCATCGCCGAACGCATCGTGGCCGAGGCCGCCCGCTACGGCATCGGCCCGGACCGTATCCTCATCGACTGCCTGGTCATGACCGCCTCGACCAATCAACGCCAGGCCGAGCAGATCCTACGCGCCATGTCCCTGTGCAAGGAGCGTCTGGGCGTCAAATGCGCGCTCGGCGTATCGAACATCAGCTTTGGTCTGCCTGCCCGCCCGCTGCTGGGCTCAGTCTTTTTGGCTGCCGCTTTTGGCGCGGGCCTGGACGCCCCCATCATGAACCCGGGCTCCAAGCGCTTTATGGATACCGTCTACAGCTATCGCGTCCTGAGCGTTGAGGACGAGGGCTCGACCGGATACATCGAGCGCTACGCCGGCTGGACCGATCCGTATAAGATCGCCGCCAACCCGGCAGCAGCTCAGGCCGCATCGAGTGATGCCGCGCCCGCTGCTGGCACCGCCGGCACCGACGGCAACGACGACCCGATTCGTCGCATGGTCGTCTCGGGCCGCAAAGGCGAGATCGCTGCCGAGACCGAGCGCCTGCTGGCAGACCACGACGCCATGGACCTCATCAACAATCACTTTATCCCCGCCCTCGACGAGGTTGGCGTCCTCTTTGACCAGGGTAAGTTCTTCTTGCCGCAGCTCATGGCCTCGGCCGAGGCCGCGCGCGTGGGCTTCGACACCATCAAGCGCCTGATGCCCGCCGGCGAGATTGCCGACAAGGGCAAAATCTGCGTGGCCACCGTCAAGGGCGACATCCACGACATCGGTAAGAACATCGTCAAGATGCTGCTCGATAACTACGGCTATACCGTCTTTGACCTAGGCCGCGACGTCGACCCGCAAGAGGTGCTCAAGACTGTACAGGAGCGCGACATCAAGCTCGTTGGCCTCTCGGCGCTTATGACTACCACCGTCGTCGCCATGGAAGAGACCATCAAGTTGCTCCATGCCGAGGTTCCGGGCGTCAAGATCATCGTGGGCGGCGCCGTACTCACCCCCGAATACGCCAAGCAGATCGGTGCGGACTACTACGCCAAGGACGCCGCCGAGAGCGCTCGTATCGCCGAAGAGGTCTTTGGGAAGTAACACAACGGAAACAACCGAGCACCAAAACGTGCCGCACGCGCCACTTGGCACGTGCGGCACGTTAGAATAGATAAGACTATGCTCGTTTTGGCAGATAGGAGCGCAAGGATGGCGATCACGCCCGCAGAAATCGCGGAAACCCGCGGCATGGTTGAGGAACAGAACCTCGACATCAGGACCATCACCATGGGTGTTTCGCTCATGGGTTGCGGTGACGAGAACCTCGACCGCATGTGCACGAAGATCTACGACCACGTGACGCACACGGCTGAGCATCTGGTCGAGACCGCCGAGAACCTCGAGCGCGAGTACGGTATCCCCATTGTCAACAAGCGCGTTTCCGTCACCCCGGTGGCGCAGATCGCCGCGTGCTGCAAGGATGAAGACCTCACCCCCATCGCGCATGCCCTCGACCGCGCGGCCGAGACGCTCGGCATCGATTACCTGGGCGGCTTCTCCGCGCTCGTCCAGAAGGGCATCGGCGATGCCGACCGCCGCGTTATCCAGTCCATCCCCCAGGCGCTCGCCACCACGAGCCGCGTCTGCTCCAGCGTCAACGTCGCCAGCCTGCGCGCCGGTATCAACATGGACGCCGTGCTTATGGCCGCCCAGACCATCATCGATGCCGCGAAGCTTACGGCAGATGAGGATTCCGTCGGCGCTTCCAAGTTTGTCTGCTTTGCTAACATAGTCGAGGACTCCCCGTTTATGGCGGGCGCCGTCCACGGCGGTGGCGAGGCCGACGCCGTCATCAACGTAGGCGTCTCGGGCCCCGGCGTTATGGCCGCAGCCCTGGAGACGCTGCCCGATTCCGCATCGATGATGGCAGTCGCCGAAAAGATTAAGCAGACCGCCTTTAAGATCACCCGTGCCGGTGAGCTCATGAGCCGCGAGGCCGCCCATCGCCTGGGTGTCGAGAAGGGCATTGTCGACCTGTCGCTGGCTCCCACGCCTGCCATCGGCGACTCCGTCGCACGCATCCTCGAGATCATCGGCGTGGGCACCTGTGGTGGCCCGGGCACGACCTGCGCGCTCGCCATGCTCAACGATGCCGTCAAGAAGGGCGGCGTCATGGCCAGCTCCAGCGTGGGCGGTCTCTCCGGCGCCTTTATCCCCGTATCCGAGGACGCCGGCATGATCGCCGCCGTCGAGGCCGGCGCGCTCTCGCTCGAGAAGCTCGAGGCCATGACCTGCGTGTGCTCCGTTGGCCTGGACATGATCGCCATCCCCGGCGACACCCCGGTCGAGACCATCGCCGGCATCATCGCCGACGAGATGGCTATCGGCGTCATCAACAACAAGACCACGGCCGTCCGCGTGATTCCCGCCATCGGCAAGGGCGTGGGCGACTGCGTCGAGTACGGCGGCCTGTTCGGCCGTGCGCCCATCATGCCGGTGAACCCCAACGCCGGCACCGTGCTTGCCCACCGTGGTGGACGCTTCCCGGCACCGCTGAACTCGCTCAAGAACTAGCCCAGGGATACGAGGCGAGGAACCCCGGAAAGGGCAAATATATAAGGTCGCCTGCTCGGACAGTCCTGACTCGCACGGAGAGCACATTAAGTGCTCTCCGGCTCGTGCGGAACTCGCGATCGACCTTATATATTTGCCCTTCCCGGGGTTCCCGCACATCTCAACCTTGGCTGAGTTCTGTCCCATGTTGCAGTTGCTTCGCTCCTGCACCACATGGTTGATACGGCGGTTTGGCGTTGGATCGGTTCTTTCTGATATATGCTGGTTGCGGCTCTTCTTTTGGGAGGAGTCGCTTTTTTGTTGTGAGGGGGATGGCCCGTGGCTGATGATTTGATTCGCTCTGAGCTTCTTTCTGCTGATTGGAATGGCGAATGGATGCGCCTGCAGGCTGGTCGGCGGCGGGCTGATGATTCTTTTGAGTGGGATAAGCGGGCTCGGCATTTTCGGCCGCTTGAGACTGCTCCGTATGCCCGGGATTTTATAAAGCTGTTGGCGTTAAAGCCTGGCGAGTCGGTGCTTGATATGGGGTGTGGGGCTGGGTCGATTGCCATTCCGCTTGCTCAGGCTGGGCATCCTGTGATTGCTGCTGACTTTTCCCCTGCTATGTTGGGCACGCTTGATGCTGGCATTGAGTACTATGGACTCGAGG
>RQBM01000145.1:0-27386 GCA_008668795.1 Collinsella aerofaciens
AACTAGGACTCGCACGCATGCGCCCGAGGTTAGGCAGCGCGCCGTCGAGATCCTCCAAGAGGGGGTCGGTCATCGCGCCCTCGCCGCGGAGCTTGGCATTCCCCAGGCCACGGCTCGTCAGTGGGCCCGCGCGTATGCCGTGGGCGGTGCCGACGCCGTTCTCAATGCCGGTTCGCATCATCACACCTACTCGTACGACGTAAAGCTCGCTGTGGTTAAGGACCGTCTGGAAAACGGCTTGACGGTTCGCGAGGCCATGATCAAGCACAAGATTCCCAGCGAGTCTTCGGTCAAGGCTTGGTGCCGTCAGTACCGCGAGAGCGGTGAGGCCGCACTGGTCGATAAGCCGCGCGGTCGCAAGCCGCGCGTTAAAAAGGCGGAATAGCAAACGGGATGGTGCGCCCATAGGGGCGCATTTTTCTTGCCGCGCCAACTTTTTGGACCGGCGCGAGCCTGTCGGGACATCCTCCAACGTGGCCAATAAACCGCGCGCAGTGGCCCGCGCGCCTGTCGCTGCGATAGGGGAGCGTCGCCCCACTGCTCCAAAGCGGACGTGCCCTTACCCCGTACGTCTAAAACTCCCCAGTTGACCGAAAACCTGCCGCCGCTGCTCCTCAATTGAGCTATAACGTTAAACAATTGCAGCGTTTTTGCATGGGGGAGTGATGGTATGACGCTACTGTATTTCCTTACCCTGTTTCCGCTGGTACCGGCGCTGAGCATGCTGCTCGCGCGCGGTGACCGCGCCCGCGATGCGGTGGGGCTCATAGGTTCCGGCATTATTATGGCGGTGACGGTTGTAGTCGCCGTCATGTTTTTTGGCACGGGTCCGCAGAGCTTTGAGGTTGCCCCCGGTACCTCGCATGTGCTCTCGATCATCAGCTCCGTCATCGACGTCATCCTGTGCGCCGTCATCCTATACAACGCGTACAAATATAGGAACGCGCTCACCACGGTGCTCGGCATAGTCCAACTGGTGGGCTCGCTCGCCTTTGCAGCCATGACGCTGCCCGCGACCGAAGCCGTCACCGCAACCCCGCTCTACCTGGACTACATGAGTGTGATCATGGTGCTCGCCGTTGGCATTGTCGGCAGCCTTATCTGCGTGTATGCCCTGGGCTACATGAAGGACTTCCAGGCCCATGACGAGCACGAGGCCGCGCTGCGCGGGCAGACCGCGCCCGACCGTCGCCCGCAGTTCCTGGCGCTCATGTTCCTGTTCCTCTCGGCCATGTTCGTCATCGTGACGAGCGACAACCTTGAGTGGCTGTTCTGCGGCTGGGAAATCACCACCGTGTGCTCGTTCCTCATGATTGGCTACACGCGCACGCCCGAGGCCATCAAAAACGCCTTCACCCAGATCATCCTCAACATGCTGGGCGGCATCGCGTTTTTGGCGGGCCTTATGTTTCTGCACGTCAACGGCATGCCGCTGACCATCTCGGGCATGATCGAGCTTTCCGGCGCCGGTACCGCGCAGTCCGCACTGCTGGTGATGCCGGTCGTCCTGCTATCGCTCGCCGCCCTTACCAAGGCCGCACAGATGCCGTTCCACACTTGGCTGCTGGGCGCCATGGTTGCCCCCACGCCCACGAGCGCCCTGCTGCACTCGTCAACCATGGTCAAAGCCGGCGTGTTCCTGATGGTCAAGCTGCGCCCGCTCTATGCCATCTATCCCGTGACCGGCTTTATGGTCACGAGTGTGGGTGCCATCACGTTTTTGCTCGCTGCCCTCATGGCCATCTCGCAGAGCAACGCCAAGCGTGTGCTCGCGTACTCCACCATTTCCAACTTGGGCCTCATCAGTGCCTGCTTGGGTGTCGGCGCGCCCGAGGCCGTATGGGCGGCCATCTTCCTGATCCTGTTCCATACGGTGGCAAAGTCGTTGCTGTTCCTGTGCGTGGGCACGGCCGAGCATCATATCGGCAGCCGCAATATCGAGGACATGGACGGTATGTTCAGCCGCATGCCGCACCTGACGCGCCTGATGATGCTGGGCATCATGGGCATGTTTGTGGCGCCGTTTGGCATGCTCGTGTCCAAGTGGGGCGCCCTGGTGGCGTTTGCCCAGACCGGCAACGTGCTCATGATCATGGTTCTGGCCTTTGGCTCGGCCGCGACGTTTTACTTCTGGGGCAAGTGGCTTGCCAAGCTTTCGGGCGTCGACCCCACGGCTCAAAACGTTGAGGTCAATGTTCATAAGACCGAATGGATGGCCCTCAACACCATCGCCGCGCTGCTGATTCTGTGCTGCGTGGCGTTCCCGGTTATCTCGAGCGGTCTGGTGTCGCCTTACTTGGCCATGGTGTTTGGCCGCGTGCCGTACGTTATCGGCAAGGACGCCATGTATCTGATGGTGGTTATCGTGGCGTTTATCGCCGTGGTGCTGCTGACTTCATTCCGCGTGAGCAATAAGCCGCACGTCAACGTGTACCTTTCGGGCGTGGGAACCGATAAATATCGCCATTTCCGCGGCTCGATGGGACACGAGGTAAAGGCTGAAAAGCGCAATTGGTACTCGGAGGACGCCCTTGGCGAGAAGCGTATTGGTCCCGCGGGTAGCGTCGTGTGCTGCAGTATTATCTTGTTTGCGCTGCTGTGTTGCGCGTGGATTGGGCCCGAGCGGCTTGCCATGAGCGCGCCCTCGGTGCTGCGTGGCAAGTATTTTGAAGGTTCGGGTGTCGTGGGCATCTTTATTGGCACCGTGGCGTTTGCCCTGCTGGCGCCGCTTGTGGGCGGCCTGATCGACGGCGTTGACCGTAAGCTTTCGGCTCGCATGCAGGGCCGTGTGGGCCCGCGCCTGCTGCAACCGTTCTACGACGTTGCCAAGCTGCTGAGCAAGGCCCCTGCCAGCGTAAACACCATGGACGATACCTACATGGCGTGCGCGCTCATCTTTACCGTCGTGGGCGGCGGCATCTTTGTGTCGGGCTCCAACACGCTGCTGTGCGCCTTTATGGTGACGCTCGCCGCGATCTTTGTGGTGTTGGCGTCCGCCTCGACGCAAAGCCCGTTTGCCCAGGTTGGCGCCGACCGCGAGCTGCTGCAGGTTATGAGTTACGAGCCCGCCGTTCTGCTGATGAGCGTGGGCCTGTACCTTGCCACCGATAGCTTCGATTCCATCGCCGTGACGGGGCAGTCGGCCCCCATCATCGTGTACAGCGCGCCCATTTTCCTCGCGCTGCTCGCGGTGCTCACCATCAAGCTGCGCAAGTCGCCGTTTGACCTTTCGTACTCGCATCACGCGCATCAGGAGATTGTCCAGGGCGTCGCCACCGAGATGAGCGGCGGCACGCTGGCCAAGATGACCCTTATGCACTGGTGCGAGACCGTGCTGTTTTTGATGTGGGTGGGCATGTTCTTTGTCTGGGACAACCCGGTGAGCTGGGTCGTGGCCCTGGTCGTGATGGCCGCGACGTATTTTGTCGAGGTACTGATCGACAACACCTTTGCCCGCAGCACCTGGCGCAGCTGCTTTAAGCTCGGATGGGGCGTGGCGCTGGTGTTTGGCCTGCTCAATCTTATGCCCATCCTCGTCGACGTGTTTATTTAGGAGGCGGCATCCATGGATCATAAAATGTCGCGCTCGCCGTGGGTTATTCATTACGACGGCTCGAGCTGCAACGGATGCGATATCGAGGTGCTGGCCTCGCTCACGCCGCTGTTCGATGCGGAGCGCTTTGGCGTGGTCAACACCGGCAACCCCAAGCATGCGGACATCTTTTTGGTGACGGGGTCGGTCAATGCCCAGAACCTGCCCGTCGTGCGCCAGATCTACAACCAGATGCTCGAGCCCAAGTGCGTGGTGGCCTGCGGTATCTGTGCGTGTTCGGGCGGCGTGTTCCGCGATGCCTATAACGTGATCGGCGGCGTGGACCGCGCGATTCCCGTGGACGTGTACGCGCCCGGGTGCGCCATTCGCCCCGAGACCGTGATCGATGCCATCGTGGAGGCGTGCGGCATCCTGGACCAGAAGGAGGCCGTGATGCGCGCCGGCGGCGATCCGCTTACCGTGGGCGGCGCCGCGACCTGGGACGGTGGCGTTGAGCTGGGCGAGGACGGGTTTGTGGCTGCGGGGGCCGGGACTGATGGTGCCGGTGACGGCGTCGAGGCCAACGTGTCCACCAGGTCCGCCGCACCCGCCGCTGGCGACGCGCCCGCTGAGACGCCCGTCGCTGCAAAGGAGGCCGAGTAATGCAAAAGGCTATCTATACCACCGTCGGGATCGATGAGCTCCTGTCGCATGTCCAGGCGCTCAAGGGCGTCGGCGCGCGCTTTGTGCAAATGCACGCCGAGCGCTGTGTGGACGACGGCACGTATCGCCTGGTCTATACGTTTATCAACGTCCGCGCTGCGCAAGAGCAGATCGCTCGGGATGGCAGCCATGCGATCGAGAACCTGGTGGTCGAGGGCATCGACCAGTACCAGGAGATTCCGTCCATCAGCTCGTATTATCCGGCGGTATTCCCGTTTGAGAACGAGGCGCACGACCTGTTTGGGCTTGCCATCACCGACATGCAGATCGACTTTAAGGGCTTTTTCTACCAGGTCTCGACTGCCGAGCCCATGAGCGTTATCACGCCCGAGGTGAAGGCCGCACGCGAGAAGGCCATGAAGGTCCGCGCGGCTGCCGAGGCCAAGGCGCGCAAGGCCGCGGCCGAGAAGGCCGCCGCGGCTGCGGCTGCTGCAGGGGAGGGCGCTGCGGGCGCCGGCGATGCCGCAGGCGCCGCTGCTCAGCCCGCTGCGGCTGCCGGCTCCGATACTCAACACGATGAAGCTGCTGCGAAGGCCGCGCTCAAGGCCGCCGAGCTGGAGGCAAAGCTCGCCGCCATGGATCCCGAGAAAGCGGCCAAGGTCCGCGCGGCGCTTGCCGCCAAGGCCGCCCGCGACAAGCAGAAAAAGGAGGCGTAAGGTCCATGGCACATCGCTCCGTTATTCCGTTTGGCCCGCAACACCCGGTGCTGCCCGAGCCGCTTCATCTGGACCTGGTGATCGAGGACGACCGCGTCATCGAGGCAATTCCGCAGATCGGCTTTGTGCACCGCGGACTCGAGAAGCTCACCGAAAAGCGCGACATGCACCAGTTTGGCTACATCGCCGAGCGCATCTGCGGCATCTGCGCCGTGGGCCACAGCTATGGCTATGCCAGCGCCTGCGAGCGCATGCTCGACATCGAGGTGCCCGGCCGCGCGCAGTATATCCGCACCATTTTGCACGAGCTTTCGCGCATCCACTCGCATCTGCTGTGGCTGGGCCTGCTCGCCGATGCCTTTGGCTTCGAGGCACTGTTCTATCGTTCGTGGACGCTGCGCGAGCAGATTCTCAAGATCTTCGAGAGCACGTGCGGTGGTCGCGTGATTCTGTCGATCAACGAGATCGGCGGCCTTAAGCACGACATTGAGGACTCCGAGCTGGCGGGTATTGTCCAGACGCTCGATGCCATGCGTCCCGACTACGAGGCCCTGGTGCATACGTTTTTGGACGACAATAGCTGCGGCGAGCGCCTGCATGGCGTGGGCGTGATCAGCAAGAAGGACGCGCTGAATCTGTCGATGGTCGGCCCGTTCGGTCGCGCCTCGGGCGTGGATTACGACGTGCGCATGTTTGGCGACGGTGCCTATGCAGGCCTGGCAGCATTTGAGCCCATCGTTGCTACCGACGGCGACTGCTATGCCCGCTGCCAGGTGCGTTGTGCCGAGGTCACGCAGGCCATGGACATCATCAAGGAGCTTGTGGGCAAGATCCCGCACGACGGTATCGGCGGGCGCACCAAGCTCACACCGGCCGACGGCGCGCGCGGCGAGGTTGTGATTGAGCAGCCGCGCGGCGAGGCGTACTACTATGTGCGCGGTAACGGCACCAAGAATCTGGACCGTTTTCGCGTGCGCACGCCGACGTCGCAAAATCTGGCGGGTCTGACGCATGCGTTGCAGGGCGTGCTCCTTGCCAACGTTCCTATGATTATCCTGACCATCGACCCCTGCATTAGCTGCACGGAAAGGTAGGCGCGGCATGAGTTTACTGACATTTGCCAAGACGGCCTTGGTCTCTATGGTCAAGCAGCCGGTCACGGTGTGCTATCCGCAGGAGAAACTGACGACGCCCGAGCGCTTGCGCGGGCACATCGTTAACGACATGGACGTGTGCATTTGCTGCGGCATGTGCGCGCGTCGCTGCCCGGCGGGCGCGCTTGCGGTCGATCGCAAGGGCGGTACCTGGTCGATCGATCCGTATGCCTGCGTGGTATGCGGCGAGTGTATCGAAAGCTGCCCCAAACACTGCCTGACTATGGACACCGCCCGCACCCCAGTCGCAGCGAACAAGACTCCCACGGTAGAAACTAAGTCGGAGTAGCGCTGGAATAGAGCTGGAATAGGGGCCGGTGGGGCAAAATTGCCCCACCGGCCCCGCGCGTGAACGCGCGGCTGGGCCGCCGCAAACAAAACTATGCCGGATTACGGGGCTGGATGGCGAACCTCCGACCATACAGAAAATCGCAAAAACAAAACCGACGCTCCTATAAGTTGTCAATAGGCAGTTTGCGGGAGCGCTCCCTTCAATTCGCACAGGAGCTCGTAATACCTCCTCTCCAGTTTCGTCGACCGCCGTCTCCCATGTTCCAGGTGACCGAGTGAGGCCGCGGACATGCCGAGCCCCGCGGCGGCCTGCTTCTGGGTCACCCGCATCGCCTTGCGCATCTTCGCGAGCTCGGGGCCTTCCGGCGCGGCGCCGTCGGGATTCGGGTCCATGAGCACGCGGTACACCTCCCGCGCTATGTAGCGCTTCAGGCAGCGGATCGCCTCCCTCCGGGACTTCCCCTCGGAGGTTCGCTTCGCCACGTACCTCCTCGTCCTCTCGTCGTATGCCATGCGCTTGATCGCGATCTCGTAGAGCGCCCAGTTCGCCTGCCGGTTGCCGCCGCGGTTGAGCCTGTGCCGCTCCGTCTTCCCGCTCGACGCGGGGATCGGGGAGACGCCGCACAGCATCGAGAACGCCGCCTCGCCCTTCAGCCTGCCGGGGTTGTCGCCGGCGGCCACGACCAGGGCGGCGGCGGTCGTCGTGCCGCAGCCCTCGACGCCGAGCAGCGCGGGCGCGTTCGCCTCCAGCAGCGCGCGGATGCGCTCGTCGAGGGACTCGACCTGGCTGCGGGCCTCCTTCCAGACCGCCGCGACGGACCGCAGCGAGGCCAGCACGCTCTCCTCGAGCGCGTCGCCCGCCTTCCTCCCGCGCGCGAGCAGCGGCATGAGGTCCTTCGGCCGCTCGCGGCCCCTGAACCGCTCCCTCAGGGCGCCCGGGGCCGTCGTGAGCATCGACTTCGCGCAGGCCACGCAGGACGTGGACGTCGCGACGGCCAGCCTGCGCGCGACGTAGAGCTGGCGCACCGCCTCGACCCAGCCGTCCTGCGACTTCGGCACGGAGCAGCCCCTCCCGGACGCCGCCTTGCGCGCCGCGCGCTCGGCGTCCAGCGGGTCGCTCTTCCCCTCGCCGGGCCTCGCCTTGTCCCTCTTGGGCCTGAGCACCTCGACGACGTTGTACCCGAGCTCCACGAGCCTCCTCGTCAGCCCGGCCCCGTACGATGCCGTGCCCTCGACGCCGACGACCATGCAGCTCCCCGGGTCGCCTATCGCCTCCGCCAGCCTGTCGTAGCCCTCGGGGTCGGCCCCGAAGCTCCCGCTCCAGATCTTCCTCCCGAGGCCGTCGAGCAGGCACAGGACATGCACGTCCTTGTGCGTGTCGACGCCCGCGATGACCGTTTCGCCTTCCATTTTCGCTCCCCTCGGTCTGCTGCCTGCTCCGCGCCCGGGTCTCCCAGACATTGCACTGACGGGAGCGCTACAATCAAGTTGCCTTATCCGATTGTCCGCGCTCATGCTCCTATTAGGTCATGGCAGGACTCCGGGTCGCGGAAGCCGGGGCGAGACAGGTCGGATTTGAGGACGGCCGAAGAGGCATCAGCAGGTCAGTGGGTCATCGTCCCGGCGTTCAGCATCAGGGTAGCGCTGCGACGCGGAAATCGCGCGCTGTTGACGCGCCCCCGCAGTGCCCGCTTCCCCCAAGGACAATTATCAGTGCAGGTAGATAGCCTGCCGTTTTTGAAAAAATGAAGGCATGGATGAGGGTCCCGACTTTAGCCCCGTAATCCGGCATAGTTTTGAAATGCCACCATGTCAGTACCAGCCCCTGATCTCCCGTGGACAGAGGGAAACGGATCATTTTGGTCCCGCGAGGCTTGCGGAGGCACTCGTGCAGGGCCGCCCGAACAAAACTATGCCGGTTTACTACGATGAATTCGACATCCCCGACCATGACTGCATTTTTCTAAATATTGCAAGCGCTCTACCTGCGGTTTTGCAAGTGCGCAATTTGCCGTGGTCAAAGGTGGGCGATTCACCGTAGTAAACCGGCATAGTTTTGAAATGGCATTAAAGCGGAAGCGGCCATTTTACTCTGCCGGGGTGGTCGGCCGTTGGGTAATTACCCTCGCAGGTAGGCAATGGCGATCTGTGTGCGGTTGCGTAGGCCCATTTTGGCTAGGATCGAGCTGATGTGGTTGCGCACGGTGCCTTCGCCCATGTATGCCGTGGCGGCAATCTCCTTGTTGTCGAGGCCACGGGCGATGAGCTCTGCGACTTCGAACTCGCGGTCGGTCAGGCTGACAAAAGCCGCGGGCCGGCGGGTCGTGCCGGCTTCGACGCCCGCCCCATCAAAGTTGATATCCTCGATCGCCTTGCCCTCGAGCACGCGTTTGCCGTCCATGACCTGCGCCAGCGCTGGCGGAATGGCGGCGACATCGGTCTTGATCAGGTAACCGCGGGCGCCCAGCTTGAGCGCCGACACAATGTACTCGTCATCCGAGAACGTCGTCAGAAACACCACGCGCGCCGCAGGGTCGCGCTCAAGGATCTCGCGTGCGGCCGAAAGTCCGTCGCGCCCCGGCATCTGGATGTCGAGCAGTGCGATATCGGGTGCGTGCTCGGCGTAGAGCGCCACCGCATCGTTGCCGTTGGCACCGGTGCCCACCACTTCGATCTGCGGCTGGGCGCCCAAGATAATCTTGAGCGAATCGACCACCAAGCGGTCGTCGTCGACAACGATGAGCCTCATCGGCCCTCATCTCCTTGCTGTTTGGGAACGGTGGCAAACACACGCCAGCCGCCGGCGCCGGCACGCGGGCCGGCGGTGAAGGTGCCGCCAAGCGCCTCGATGCGCTCGCGCATGGAGGCGAGCCCCATGCCCTCCGCGGTGCCGCGGCCGCTTGCTTGGACCTCACCCACGCCATCGTCGGTAACAATGAGCTGGTAAAACGACGGATGCTCCATGCACCGTACGGTGACGGTCTGGGCGCAAGCGTGGCGCATGGTATTGGAGAGCGCTTCGCGCAGGACCGCTGCAAAGCAGTTAGCGACGTTTGCGGGCGCATGTTCGGCCATAACTTCAAGCTCAATCTGCGGGCCGCCGTCCGAGCGTGTGCCTTCGACAATGCGTTCGAGCTGCACGGAAAGGTCGACGGCGTTGTCGTTGAGCGCGTGGACGCTGGTGCGCACAAGCTGGAGCGCCTCGTCAACCGTGCGTTTAACGTCGGCGAAATCGGCGGCGACGCCAGGCTCGTCGGCGTGGACCACGCGTAGGGCTTCGGCCTGCAGTGAGGCGCGCGTGAGCTGGTGCCCGACGTTATCGTGGATCTCGCGCGCGATGCGGGCGCGTTCGGCGAGCGTCGCGAGCTCGACTTCGTAGTCCTGGCGATCGGCAAGATCGCGGTTGCGCGCCTCGAGCGCGAGGGCTCGTTCCTGCAGCTCGTCGCGGGTGCGGCGCATGCGCCGCTGCTCGCGCTCCAACTGGGCGGTGCGTAGCGATAGCAAGGTGGCGGCAACCGAAAGGATGGCGGTCAGCAGGAGCGTTCGTGCGGTAAGCGCATCGGCGCGAAGGTCCGCGACGAGCGCAAAGGCAAAGACGGAGCCAATGCCCAACGCGACCCAGGCGTGCTCGCGGCGCACGCGCCGCGCGATGTCATAGAAGGCGAGGGGCGCAAACGGCACAAACGGCGGTACGAAGACGGCCGCGATGATGTAAGCGCAGCTCACGGCCTCGCTCGCGCGCCGGGTGCGTTTCCCCTGTGTGACCTCGGCCAGCGAGGTGGCAATAATGCCAAGGCAAAACGCCACAACCAGACGAGCGTCCACGGCAAGACCCATGGCGGCCGCAATACAGCACGCCAGCACGATCGATTTGTCGAAAAGCCTGTTCATACGGGTATTGTACGCGATGCCGCGCATGGGGGAGGCGCCACCCGGAGCAACCGTGACATTCCTCCCACGCGGCAAAGCGGGGGCACCGGCGGGCCGCGCGACCAAGCCCTACACTCGTGACAAAGCTCACTGGCGCGCGCCGTCGGCTCCTGCGATGATGCAATCGTACCGGGCCGCAATCAACAGAAGGGCCGCCTCATGACAGACATCGTCCACGTCGAAAACCTCGTCAAGCGCTACGACGATCTTATCGCGCTCGACCACTTTAACCTGAGCATCGCCCCCGGCGAGATCTTTGGCCTGCTGGGCCCCAACGGCTCGGGCAAGACCACGTCCATCAACTGTATTCTGCAGCTGCTTGCCTACGACAAAGGCACCATCGAGCTGTTCGGCGAACCCATGACACCCGCCCGCTACGACCTCAAGCGCCGCATCGGCGTGGTGCCGCAGCAGGTGGCGGTGTTCGACGAGCTTACGGTGCGCGAGAATATCGACTATTTCTGTAGCCTTTACATCAGCGACCGCAAGCGCCGCCGCGCGCTCGTGGACGAGGCGATCGACTTTGTCGGGCTGGGCGACTTTACCAAGTTCCGCCCCGGCAAGCTCTCGGGCGGCCTGGCGCGCCGGCTTAACATTGCCTGCGGTATCGCGCACAAGCCCGAGCTCATCTTCTTTGACGAGCCCACGGTGGCGGTCGATCCTCAGAGCCGTAACGCCATCCTGGAGGGCATCTGCCGCTTGCGCGACGAGGGCGCCACAGTGGTGTATACCAGCCATTACATGGAGGAAGTCGATCAGATCTGCAGCCGCATCATGATCATGGACGGCGGGCGCGTGCTGGCGCAGGGCACCAACGACGAGCTCAAGCGCATGATTCAGATGGGCGAGCGCGTGACCGTCGAGGTCGGCGCCGTCGAGACCGCCACGGTCGAGCGCCTGCGCGCCCTCGAACACGTGCTTTCGGTTGAACTGTCCGGCGGCGAGCTCGTCTGCACCTGCGAAGCGAGCCCGCACAATCTGGTCGACATCCTTGACACGCTGCGCGCCGCCGATGTGGCGCTCGGCCGCGTGTGGAGCGAGCCGCCGACCCTCAACGACGTGTTCCTCGAGATCACCGGCCGCGAGCTGCGCGACTAGGGGGCAGCCATGTTCAACACCATTATCATTACGGTCAAGACGCTGCTGCGCCGGCCGAGTACGTGGGTCTGGGGCGCTCTCTTTCCCATCGCGCTTTCCACGATGTTCATGTTTATGTTTGCGAACCTCAGCTCCGACGGCACGGTCGACCCGGTGCCGGTTGCCATCGTGGCGGACGAGGCCTGGGACGCCTCGACTTTTAAGAACGTGGCGACGTCGCTCGACGAGGAGGGCGACGACCAACTGCTCGAGATCCACGAGTGCGACGACGCGGCTGCTGCGAACCGTGCGCTCAAGGCCGGCGAGGTCGCGGGCATCTATACGGTCGACGATGCGGGCACGCCCAAACTCACGCTGCTATCGAGTTACGACGGCTCGCGTGCCTCATCGGTGCTCACCGACCGCAGCATCCTGGAGACGGTGGCAAGCTCGTATACGCAAAATGCCGAGCTCATGTCCCAGATTGCTCAGGACAATCCGGCGGCGCTCGCCGACCCGGAGGCGGTTGCGCGCGCCCTGTCGCTCGAGGGCGGCACCCGTCGCGTGAGCCTGACGCGCACCGCGCCCGATGGCACGGGCATCTACTACTACGCGCTCTTTGGCCTGGTCGCGATGATGTCTGCCGAGTTTGCCGCCTTGAGCGTCGTCGATCTGCAGCCCAATCTGTCCGGCCTTGGCGCGCGTCGCTGCGTGGGCGGTCTTTCCAAGACGGCGTCGCTGGCCGGCATCTTTGTGGGCTCGTGGCTGGTCTCCTTTGCTTCGATGGTGATCGCGATCGGCTACGTGCGCCTAGTCGTGGGCGTCGACTTTGGCGGGCGCGAGGGGCTGTGCCTCGTGGGCGGCGCCGCTTCCGCGCTTGCCGCCACGGGCCTGGGACTCTTTGTGGGCACGCTTCCCGTTAAGGGCGGCAAGGCGTCCAAGTCGGGCATCCTCACGGGTTTTGCCACCACGTGCGCCCTGTTCGCCGGCCTTTACGGCGAGCCGGCGATGGCGCTTGCCGACGACGTCGCCCGCGCCTGCCCGGCCGAGTGCTGGCTCAACCCCGTCAAGCTTGTCTGCGACATGTTCAACCGCCTGTATTTCTTTGAGGACCTGGGCCCCTTTGTCGTTCGCGCCGGCGCGCTGGTCCTCATGACGCTGGTGTTTGTCGCCGCCGCTACGCTGATCTTTGGAAGGAGCCGCTATGAGCACCTTTAAGACCGCGCTTCGCATGGCGCTCGCGCACCCGTTCTACCTGCTCATCTATACGGTGTTCATCTCGCTCATGGGCGTATTCATCGCGGCCTCGGTGAGCTGGAACTCGTCGCAGCTCACCGAGTATAAGCCCTACGATGCCAACGTGATCGTGGTCGACCGCGATGACAGCGACCTTTCGCGTGCGCTTACCAAGCATCTGGGTTCGCGCTTTGAGCTGGTCACGGGCGTCGGCGACGATACGTACAATCTTGCGGACGCGCTTTCCAAGAGCAATAGCGCCAAGGGCAGCGCTGACTGCGTGTTCTTTATCCCGGAGGGGTTTGAGGGCGACCTCGTTGCAGCCGCCCGCGCGGGGGAGTCCCTGCCCAAGCTCGATGTGACCTACGGTGCCGGCACCATGGCGGCGGCGCTCTCGTCTGCCGAGGCCTCGCGCTGGATCTCGCTCGCGGGCGCTGCGGCCGCACTTGAGCCCGCCGCCTCTAACGGCGACGTTGCCAAGGCCGCCGAGCATGCGGCCACCGAGCGTGCCGAGGTCGAGATCGAGCAGGTCAAGGTCGATTCGACTGCCGCCGCCACGCTCGAGTCGTATTTCAACTTCGGTGCGTACGCGATTATCTCGTCGGTCATCGTGTCGGTGGGGTTGGTGTTCTCGGGCATGAACGAGCCTGAGCGCGTGCGTCGTATGGATGCCGGTCCAATCTCCGAGCGCCGGCGCTCGCTTGCCGTGTTTGCAGCCGCCGCCGTGATCACCGTCTGCATCTGGTTTGTGTCGAGCATGATGGGCGTCGTGGGCTTTGCCGGCGCGGTCGCCGAGGTCGGCGCGGGCCGTGTGTGCTTGGCGCTGGCAGCGACGTTTGCCCTGGCGTGCACGCCGCTGGCCGTTGGCTTTGCGCTGTCGAGCCTGGGTGCGCGCGAGGAGCTGCTCAACGGTGTGGGCAACTTGCTCGGCATGCTCATGACGTTTTTGGGCGGCGCCTGGATGCCGCTGTCGCTGATGGGCTCGGCCGTGCAGACGGTGGCGCACTTTGTGCCGACATATTGGGTGAACGACGCGATCGGCAAGGCGCTCGCCTCGGATTTGACGTCCGCCGTGCTGGGCGACATTGTCTGCGACCTGGGCGTCACGGTGCTCTTTGCCGTGGCCATCGCCGCCGCAGGCCTAGCCCTCGCCCACAACAAATCCCGCGCCTAACCGCCTAGTCGTTGGGTACTCATTGGGGACAGACTTAAACGACTAGTCATTGGGGACAGTCTTTGCCGAACCGCCGGCTTGCCGGCCGGGTTGCCAAGGACTGTCCCCAGCTGCCGGCAGAAAGGAAACGTCCCTAACTGCCGGGTGGCGAAAGAGTGTCCCCAACAGCTAGTCATTTAAGAACGTCCCCAATGACTAGTCTTGAAACAAATCCCCACTCTCGCCCCAAAATAGTTCGCCAAGGTTTACTATTACGTTCATAAAGTAGTACAAGGCTAACAATGGGGGATACCATGGCAACGCAGAGAGCCTACGTCCAGGTTAAGGATCTCAAAAAGCACTACGGCGATGGAGATGCACGCCTGACGGTGCTCGACGGCATCGACACGTCCATCAACCGCGGAGAGATCTGCGTCATGCTGGGGCCTTCGGGTTCGGGCAAGTCGACGTTTCTTAACCTGATCGGCGGCCTGGAGGATGCCGACGGCGGCTCCATCATGGTGGACGGCTGCGACCTCACGGTGCTCAAGCCTACCGACCTGGGCGAGTATCGCCGCCGTGAGCTGGGTTTTGTCTTCCAGTTCTACAACCTGGTGCCCGATCTCACCATCAAGGAGAACATCGAGGTCACGGCGCACCTGTCCAAAAACCCGCTCAATGTCGACGACCTGCTGCGTTCGCTGGGCCTCTACGAGCACCGCAACAAGTTCCCGCGCCAGGTCTCGGGCGGCCAGCAGCAGCGCTGTGCCATCGGCCGTGCGCTCGTCAAAAACCCGGGCCTGCTGCTGTGCGACGAGCCCACCGGCGCGCTTGACTACAAGACGTCCAAGGAAATCCTGCAGCTCATGGAGGATGTCAACCGCACCTACGGCTGCACCATCATCATTGTCACCCACAATGCCGCCATCGCGCACATGGCCAATCGCGTGCTGCGCCTGCGCGACGGGCACATCGTCGAGGATGAGCTCAACGAGTCGCCCGTTGCGGCCGCCGAGCTCGATTGGTAGGCGGCGCCATGACACCTCTCGCAAAACGTCTCCCGCGCGAGCTGCGCCGCAATATCGGCAAGTACCTGGGCATCTTTTTGCTTATGTGCGGAAGCATCGCTCTCACCTCGGGATTTTTGCTCGCAGCGCATTCCATCGGCTGCCTTATCGATGACATGCGTGATGCGTACGCGATTGAGGACGGCCGCGTGACCACCTCCTTCGAGGCTACCGACGATCAACTCAAGGCCGCCGAGGATGCAGCCGGCGACGTCGGCGGCGTCACGCTCTACAAGAATTTCTCCATCGACGCCATCATCAAAAAGGCGTCCGGCGACGACGGCACCAAGCGCACGCTGCGCACCTATGCGCACCGCGCTAAGGTGGACATTGCGTCCTACTGTGAGGGCAAGGAACCCAAGGCGGATGACGAGGTGGCCATCGACCGTGTCTTTGCCACCAATAACAACCTGTCCGTGGGCGATAAAGTCGAGCTCGAGGGTCGCACCTACACCATTTGCGGCATCATGACCCAGCCCGATAGTCAGGCGCTGTTCCTCAACAATTCGGACTTTACGGTGAACACCATCACGTACGGCGTGGCCGAGGTCACCGATGGCGGCTTTGCCGCGCTCGAAGATGCCGGCGGCGCACCCGCCTACACCTACTCCTTCACCTTTACCGATCGCGACCTCCCCACCGCGGACCGCATCGACGCCGAGCAAGATATGGTCGAGGCACTGACCGACGCCGATGCGCGCGTGGACGATCTGACCGACGCCGATTCCAATCAGGGCATTGGCTATGCGCGCGATGACGTGGACGGCGACTCCATGATGTGGATGACGCTGCTCGACATCATCATCGTGATCATGGCGTTCGTCTTTGTGGTCCTTACCGACGCCACCATCGAGGAGGAGAGCGCCATCATCGGCACGCTGCTCGCCAGCGGTTATCGCCGTCGCGAGATCGTGCTGCACTACCTGGCACTTCCCGCCATCGTGGGCGTGGTCGCGGCGCTTTTGGGCACTGCGCTCGGCGTTGTGTTCTTTACCGAGCCCATGCGCAGCCTCTATTACGGTTCGTACAGCCTGCCGCCCTTCCAGGTGTACTGGAGCTGGGAGATCTTTGTGAAGTGCGCCGTGGTTCCCGCCGCCGCGCTCATCCTCATCACGCTGGTGGGCCTGTTTCGCAAAATGGGCAAGACGCCGTTGCAGTTCCTTCGTCACGAGGCGAGCGGCAAATCGGGCACCAAGCGCGGTATGCAACTGCCGGAGCGCATGGGTTTTGTTTCCCGCTTCCGCCTGCGTATCTTTCTGCGCAACCTGGGCAACTTTGTCACGCTCTTTGTGGGCATTGCGTTTGCCTCGCTGCTGCTGCTCTTTGGCCTGGCGATTCTGCCCACGATGACGCACTACGCGGACAACCTCGAGACAAGCCTGGTCGCCGAGCACCAGTACACGCTCAAGGCGCCGCTGGAGCTCGAGGGCACTGCCGAGGAGCGCGAGCAGTGGTCAGCACTCGAGCGCTTGCAGTCGGTTGACGGCGCGCTGCTTTCCGCCGCCCAAGATGCCGATGACGAGCTTGACGACGCGGCCGATGCGGCGCAGACGGCAGCCGATGCCGCGACCGCATCTCCGTCTGCCGAGAGCCTGACTGCGGCGCAGGATGCGCTTACCAAGGTCCAGGACAAGAAGGATGCGCTTTATGCGCGCCTCGATGACCTTGCCGATATCCTCGGCTGCAACCGCGACGAGGCTATCGACCTGATTGGCAAGGCCTCTAAGATCGACACCGACAACGACGACATTCACCCGGTCAACACGATTGACAACGGCGCGGGCGCAATCGCGCAGGCCGAGAAATATGCCGTTTACCAGTTGCAATACGACCGAGGCGATGGGAATGGCGAGGAGACGATTTCCGTCTACGGCATTTCAACCGATTCGTGCTATTGGAAAGGCCTCAACGTCGGCGACGGACACGTCGTCTTTGGCGGCGGCCTGCTCGACAAGTTTGGCTGGAGCGAGGCCCAGAAGGTCACGCTCGGCGACAAGTATGAGGGCGAGAATTATTCCCTTGAGTATGCGGGCAAGGACTGTGCCTGGGGCTCCAAGTCGGACATGAATATCTATATGAGTATCGATGACTTTAACGAGCTCTTTGGCAACGATGCGGCCTACTTCAACGGCTATGTGAGCGATGAGAAGCTCGACCTTGATTCGCGCTACTTTGCCGGCGACACCACGCCCGATGACATGCGCGCCGTGGGCGACCAGTTCATCGGCATGATGAGCAAAATGATCGGCATGATGATTGGGCTCGCGGTGTTTATCTTCCTGCTGTTTATGTACCTGCTGACCAAGGCTGTGATCGACCACAGCGCCCGTTCGATCAGCTACATGAAAGTCTTTGGCTATCGCGATAGCGAGATTTCGCATCTGTACATCCGCTCGATCACGTTGTGCGTGGCAGCGTCACTCGTGCTGAGCCTGCCGGTCATTATTGGCTCGCTCACGGCCATCTTCCGCTCGATGTTGCTCGCCTACAACGGCAATATCGAGATCTACGTGCCCGCTTGGTCCATGGCGGCGTGCGCAGGAATCGGCTTTGCAACCTACCTGGTCGTGGCACTGCTGCACACGCGCTCCATCAAGCGTGTGAGCCTGGCCGAGGCCCTCAAAGTGCAGGAGTAACCCCTTATTGGTCATTGGGGACGTTCTTAAACGACTAGTCATCGGGGACGGTCTTTGCTGACTCGCCGGCTCGTCGGCTGTGCTGGCAAGGACTGTCCCCAGCTGCCGGCAGGAAAGGAACGTCCCTAGCTGCCAGGCGGCGAGGCACTCATTTAAGTCCGTCCCCAATGAGTGGTTTTAAGTCCGTCCCCAATGAGTGGTTTCAGTCATTTAAGTCTGTCCCCAATGACTAAAGAACGTCCCCAATGACTAGGTGCCGTACTTGACTTTAACTCTGCTTTAACTGGTACCATCCTCTATGTCTGTAACGCCATATAGACAGAGGGGATATATCTATGACCGCAACTGCATCCGCCGCACCCGCCAAGGTGTACTTTACGAACCTGCGCACGCATGCTCGCGAGAGCCAGCTCGACAAGCTCAAGCGCCTCATTCGCCGCGCCGGTATTGAGCAGATCGACTTTGAGAACAAGTTCGTTGCTATCAAGATTCACTTTGGCGAGCTGGGCAACCTGAGCTTTTTGCGCCCCAACTACGCCCGCGCCGTCGCGGACGTCGTAAAAGAGCTGGGCGGCAAGCCCTTCCTCACCGACTGCAACACGCTCTACGTCGGTAGCCGCAAAAACGCGCTCGAGCACATCGACACCGCCTACCAGAACGGCTTCACCCCGTATGCCACGGGCTGTCAGATTATCATCGCCGACGGCCTCAAGGGTACCGATGAGGCACTCGTTCCGGTCGAGGGCGGTGAGTACGTGCACGAGGCCAAGATCGGCCAGGCACTCATGGACGCCGACATCGTGATCAGCCTCACCCACTTTAAGGGCCATGAGCAGGCCGGATTTGGCGGCGCCATGAAGAACCTGGGCATGGGAGGCGGCAGCCGTGCTGGCAAGATGGAGCAGCACGCCGCCGGCAAGCCGAATGTCGATACCACCAACTGCGTGGGCTGCCACGCCTGCGAAAAGATCTGCGCGCACAACGCCGTCTCGTTTGACGACACCCGCGAGCGCGAGCTTGCCAACGGTAGTACTCGCACGGTACACGTGGCCGCCATCGACCACAATCGCTGCGTGGGGTGTGGGCGCTGCATTGCGGCGTGCAACCAGGACTGCATCAAGCCCGGCTATGACGCTGCGGCCGATGTGCTCAACTACAAGATCGCCGAGTACACGAAGGCTGTCGTCGACGGCCGCCCGAGTTTCCACATCTCGCTCGCTATGGACATTAGTCCCAACTGCGATTGCCATCCCGAAAACGACACGCCCATCGTCAACGATATCGGTATGTTCGCGAGCTTCGACCCGGTCGCCATCGACCAGGCTTGCGCCGACGCCGTCATGACATCCGAGCCGCTGCCCAACACCGAGCTCACCGATAGCGCCGCTAAGATGGAGCACAATCACGAGCACCTGGAGGGCGAGCAGGCACACGACCCCTTCTGCATCACGCATCCCGACACCGACTGGCGCGCGTGCATCGCGCACGCCGAAAAGATTGGCCTGGGCACGAGCGAGTATGAGCTCATCGAGGTCAAGTAGCGTCCGGTTATTGGACAAATCGCGTTCTTTTAGCAGCGCAACGTAAGTAAAAGCCGCCCGTGAGCACAGCGCTCACGGGCGGCTTTTCGGAAGCGAGGTGAAAAATCGAATACCGCCGACCACAAGGCGTTTTAGGCAACAAAACCCCAGACGTTGCTTTTTGCCTAAAAGTGCTCGTCGAGGAAGTTATTGACTGTGTTCCAGTAGAGCTCGGGGTCAACTTGCGCACTCTTGGCGTGGGTGGCGCCATGGATGGTGAGCTTTTGCTTGACCTTGCTGGCGCACGCCTCGTAGTTTTGGTCGAGCATACTGTACGGTACAAAGGTGTCCTGGTCGCCGTGGATAAACAGCATGGGAACCGTCGCGTGTTTGAGTTGCTCCACACTGCTCGCCTTATGAAAGTCGTAGCCCGCGCGCACGTTGCACACCAAGTTTGCTACATCGAGCAAGGGAAAGCTGGGCAGGCCGAACACATCCTTGAGCTGCAGGGAAAACTCGTCCCAAACGCTCGTATAACCGCAGTCCTCGATAATGCATTTTACGTTTGCGGGCAGAGATTCCCCCGCGACGTTCATGGCGGTTGCCGCACCCATCGACTCGCCAAAGACCAGGATGCGCGCCTCGGGGTCAGCCTGAACGATTCGCTCGATCCATGCGACGATGTCGAGGCGCTCGGGCCAGCCCATGCCGATATAGTCGCCGCCGGAGCGCTCGTGGGCGCGGGCGGCTGGTGCGAGTACGTTCATGCCGCGGTCGTGGAATCGTTTGGCGTATCGGGCCATACCGATGGGCTCGTTGGTATATCCATGCAGGCAGACGGCGTAGTCGTGCGTGCTCTCCGGTGCAGCAAAATACCAAGCGGCGAGCTCGGTTCCGTCATCTGCGGTGAGGCTGCTGCTCTCGCGGTTCTCTTTAAACCACGCCCGCGCCTCGGTTTCCTCGGCATCCGGCTGCTCACCTTTTTTGTCGGCCTTACCATCCTGCATCATCTTCATGGTGTACGGCGCTTGGGGGTTCAGGGCAAAGTCGAACAAGAAGTTGCCGGCAAACCCTAGCAGCGCGACAACGAGCACCAGCGCAACGACGCCGGCTATCTTGAGCTTTCGATGGGAACGTGCGTTTTGAGACATAAGAAGCTTTCCTATAAGATGTTAATACATCAACATTTAATGCAAGCGCATTATGGACGTTCGCCGTTGATGCGTCAACAGGCAAAGAATGGGTAAACAAAGGGTCACGTATGGTGCAAATTTCGCACGTACCTAGACGCTTTGATATAGTGTTGAGAACTCTTTACGTTGGAGGATGTAACCGGCATGTCCGATTCGAGCGACAGTTCTAAGCCGCGACCCAAGACCGCGGCCGTTCCACACTACACGGTGGGTGAGGAGATCATGAACTCCGTCACCCATGGTGTCGGCTGCCTGCTGGGTATCGCGGGCCTGGTGCTCCTGATCGTATTCGCCGCCCTGCGCGGCGGAGGCCCGGCCCACATGGCCGCGGCGATTGTCTATGGCGTCAGCATTATCCTCGAATACCTAGCCTCCACGCTCTACCACGCGATTCAGCCCGCGCGCGCCAAGCGCGTGTTTCGCATCATCGATCACAGCTGCATCTACCTGCTCATAGCCGGCAGCTATACGCCGTTTTGCCTCATCACGCTCGCAAACGACGGCGGCGCTGTGCTGTTCTTTGCCGTATGGGCCATCGCCATCATCGGCATCGCCCTCGAGTGCTTCCTGCGCGAGCGCCAGCCGCATTGGGTAAGCGGCCTGGTCTATCTGCTGATGGGCTGGCTCGTTGTCTTTAAGCTGCCTGAACTTGTGGCGCTGCTCAACCCCGTGGCACTTGCCCTGCTCGCCGTCGGCGGCGTGTGCTACACCGCGGGCGTGCCGTTCTATATCGCCAAAAACGTGCGCTATCTTCACAGCGTGTTTCACCTGTGGGTACTCGCCGGCAGCATCTTCCAGTTCATGGCGGTGATTCTCTTCGTAATCTAGCGATCGCGCCTGTGCCCGCGGGCCCATCCAAGCGGCCGCCGGGCGCAACTGCCCTATCCGCCATCAACGTTTTAATCCGACGTCCCGAATCTTGGAGGTTCGAGAAACTCCCGATGGACATAACCATCTCCCTTATCACCACCCTCGTTTTGACCCTCATCAACGGCTACTTCTCTATGTCCGAGATGGCGCTCACCACGGCCAAGCGCGCCGTGCTGGAGCACGAGGCCGAGGAAGGCGACAAGCGCGCCGAGCGTGCCATTAAGCTGGCTGCCGACTCCGACCAGCTGCTCGCCACCATCCAGGTCGCCATCACGCTCGTGGGCTTCGCCTCGTCCGCCGTCGCCTCGACGAGTCTGTCCGACCCGCTCGCCACGTGGCTCATGAGCTTTGGCATCGCGCCGCTCTCCGCCATCGCACGCGGCCTGGCGCCGGTCATCATCACCGTCGCGGTCGCCTTCGTGTCCATCGTGATCGGCGAGCTCGTCCCCAAGCGCATCGGCCTGGCCAATGCCGAGGGCGTGTCCAAGCAGGTCGTGGGCCCGCTTTCCGTGTTCCAGAAGATCGCCCGTCCGCTCGTGTGGCTGACTGGCGCTTGCTCCGATGGCCTGGCCCGCATCTTGCGTATCAAGAGTGCCGACGACCGTCAGAACGTCTCGGAAGAAGAGATCAAGTACATGGTCTCGGAGCAGGACGACCTGCTCGACGAGGAAAAGCGCATGATCCACGAGATCTTCGACCTGGGCGACACCGTTGCCCGCGAGGTCATGGTGCCGCGCGTGGACACCACCATGTGCGAGGACGACGAGACGGTCGCCGACGTGCTGTCCACCATGCGCCAGACCGGCTTTAGCCGCATCCCCGTCTATCACGAGGATCCCGACAACGTCGCCGGCATCGCGCACATCAAGGACCTGATTCAGCCCGCGCTCGACGGCAAAGGCGACCAGCCCATCGCCGGCTTTTTGCGCGACGCCACCTTTGTGCCCGACACCAAGGACATCCTGCCGCTGCTGTCCGAGATGCAGACCTCGCACGACCAGATCGTGGTGGTCGTGGACGAGTACGGCGGCACGGCCGGCATTATCACTATCGAGGACATCGTCGAGGAGATCGTCGGCGAGATCGAGGACGAGTTCGACCCCGACAACAAGTATCTCACGCGCCTTTCGCGCCGCGAGTGGCTCGTTGATGGGCGTTTTTCGTGCGATGACGCGATTGAGCTTGGTTGGCCGCTTGAGGAAAGCGATGATTATGAGACCATCGCCGGCTGGATTTTGGAGCTTTGCGACTCGGTGCCCGACATCGGAGAGGTGTTTGAGGTTGCGGGGTACAAGTTTAAAGTGCAGTCGATGCGTGGCCAGCGCATCTCGCTCATTCGCGTGATCGCTCCGGCCGAAACCGATAAGAAGGATTCCGAGTCTTCGGTAGACGAGCCGACGACGTCGGGTGCGGGTTCCGCGAATCCGCACGACGGCGACGAGTAGGACAAGGAAGAGTAGGGGAGAGTTATGGCAGGCCTGTTTAACATCCTTAAGGTCACCGTCAGCGAGGACAAGATCTGCGCGCACGTGCTGGTGAACCCCGGCATGCCGCTCATGACCTCGGAGGATATCGAGGCTACGGCGCGCGTGTATTACCTGGTGCCGGCGATTGCCAAGCACCTGTGCCTGGGTGATTCCGGCCGCGAGTTCCAGGACTGCATGGGCCAGACCGAGCTTTGCCATCTGCTTGAGCATGTGACGGTCGAGCTCATGAACGAGACCGGTCTTGCCGGTAGCATCTCGTGCGGCCGCACGCGCGTAAGCGAGCACGACGAGCGCGTTTTTGAGGTTGAGCTTTCGTGTCCCGACGACGCGCTGGCCATCGGTGCGCTGTCTTCGGCCACCTTTATGATGGACTGGGCGTACCTGCACGCCGACCAGCCTGCCCCCGACGTGGAGGGCACGGTCGCGGGCCTGCGCAACCTGGTGCTGGGCATGCGCGCCGAGGCCGAGGGCAAGGATCCTCACGAGGCCGTCGCCGCTGCGAACGGCGAAGATGCTGCCGAGGACGAGGGCGCTGACGAGGGCGATGTGCCGGTCGACGCCGAGCCCGTTGCCGATGCGACCGCCGAGCCCGTTCCCACCGAGCCCCAGGGCGTCCCCAACTTTGACGACGAGCCCCAGGTGGCGATTGATACCGAGGGTGCGGTTGCCGAGAACCACGAGGCCTCCGCTGCCGTCTTTGGCGGTGCGGCGACGGTTCCGGCAGGACCTGCGCATGAGGGCGGCCTGCCGCTCGTGGACGGCGCCGGCGAGGACCCGGGTGCCACGGTGGCCATGCCGTCTATGCCTCAGGAGTAGGCCTACGCGTTTATCACCATCACGTACCTGCGCCTTTGCCGTACACAGATGAGCGGAGCGGCAAGTGATGCGCTGCGGGTATAATGGACAGCATTCAAACGGTGGGCACCGACGTGCCCGCAGGAGAGGAATGATCATGGGTAAGACTTTCAGCTTTGTCTCCGGCGCACTTTTTGGTGCCGCTGCCGGCGCTATTGTCGGCGTTGCTCTGGCCCCGCGCTCGGGCGCCGAGACCCGCGCCATGGCTGCCGATATCGCCAACGACGCCTGGGACAATATGCGCGACACCTACGAGCACAGCGCCGAGGAGGCCCGTGCTGCGGTGAATGACTTTGGCCCGATGGTCGACGCCAAGACCGACGACCTGCGCGCCAAGGTCGACCTGGCCCGCGAGCGCATGGACCAGCTGCGCGAGCAGCTCAACGACGCCATTTCGGGCGGCAACGTGACGCCTGCCGCCGACGTCGTGGTCGAGAACGCCGTCGAGGCTGATACCGAGGCTGCGGAGCCCTCGACCGAGGCATAATGCGCGCCGGGGATTTTGTCGGCGCCAAGATCTATCGCAAGCCTACCGAGGACAAGCGTACCAAAAAGGACGGCACGCCGCGCAGCCCTAAAAAGCTCGGAAAGATTCACTTTCCGGTCTTTACCCCGGGCGGTACGCGCGTGGTCGGCTTTATGGTCCGCCAGTCCGATATCGCGGGCATGATCGAGCGTCCCGACCGATTCGTAGCGCTCGACGCCATTGGTGTCTACGAGGGCGCCATTGCGGTCGATGACGTCAAGGACACGTACGATGCCGCCGCCGCCAAGCGCCTCGACATCAACCTGGACGATTGCATCATCTGGGTCGGTATGGACGTGCGCACGGAATCGGGCGACGTCGTGGGCTATTGCTCGGATGTGGAGTTCAAGCCACGCTCGGGCATCGTGCAGGCATTCTATGTGACCGCCGGTGCTGCTTCGAGTGTTTTGGTTGGTGACACGCAGGTGCCGCCGACGATGCTGCGCGGCTACGAGAACGGCGCGATGGTCGTCTCGGACGAGGTCAAGTCGCTCGGGTATTCGGGCGGTGCGGCTGCCAAGGCCGCCGAGGCCAGCGTCGTGGTGGGCGACAAGGTCAAAAAGGGCGCCAAGGTGCTCGACGACAAGGGATCGGTTGCCGTGGACAAGGGCAGTCGCGCACTGGGCAAGCAGCTCGGCAAGACGCGCGGCATGTTCAAGGCCTTTAAGGACGAATACCAAAAGGCGAGCGGAGGCTCGTCAAAAGCTACAAAATAGCGACGTACCAAATGATGGGAGGCAAGCCGGAGACCTGTTGCTCCGGCTTGCTGTGTTTATGGGGGAGGGCACATGCGCCAAAACGGATCCAACTTAAACGGGCGTTCGGGTGCGCGTCCGACGGCGCGCCGCGACCTGGGGCAGCTGCCTAGCGGTCAGCGCAAGCGTCACCGTAAGCCCGGCGCGATGTATCTCAACCATAGCCGCGGCTTTAGCGATCGCAGCGCGCGCATCGGCAACAGCCGCACACCCCGTCGTTCGTCTCGCCTGCCCTATGCGCTCATCGCCGTGGGTTGCGCGCTCGTGCTGTTTATCGCTGCCGTCGTGGGCTACGTCAACCGCAGCGTGGACGTGGAGCTCAACGGCCAGAAGACCGCGGTGCGCGTGGGCTCTACGCTGCAGAATCTCATCGACGAACAGGATTTGACTGACACCTACGACGCAGGCGACCTGCTGGCCGTCGATGACAGTGTGCTCAAGCGCCATGGAGGCGAAAAGCTGTCGGTGAAGGTCGACGGCAAGCGCGTGAAGCAGGGCAAATGGGATAGCCGCGAACTCGAGGGTGGCGAGAAGGTGACGGTCAAGAATGGCCGTAACACCTACGAGAAACACGAGGTTCAGGCTACGGTTATCGAGCCCAAGCTCAAGGTCGAGGGCACGGGCGCTATCGAGTATGTGCAGACGTGGGGTGTCCAGGGCCGCTCCGAGGTGTGGGTTGGTGAGCAGTCGGGCAAGACGCAGGATCGCGGCGAGGTTGTGCCCGCCACCGATTGCGTTGTTGCGTGCGCCAGCGTGGCGCCCAAGGGCAACAAAAAGTACGTGGCGCTGACGTTTGACGAGGGTCCGAGCGGCGCCACCAAACAGATCTTGCAGGTGCTCAAGGAAAAGGGCGTCACCGCGACGTTCTTCCTTTCGGGCGATGCGGTCGAGGCCTCGCCCGCCACGGCTAAGGCGATTGTCGATGCTGGCTGCGAGGTCGGCTCCAACAGTTACCGAGACGAATCGCTCAAGGGCCAGGACCGCGATGCGGTGCGCGAGCAGGTTTCGAAGGGCACTGAGGCGATCAAGTCTGCGACCGGAACGCCGACGATGCTTTTGCGTGCTCCCTACGCAGCCTTTGACGAGCAAAACTGGATTGATGCGATGGACCTGGTGTCTGCCGTGGTCTCGTGGAATATCGATTCGGGCGACTGGCTGCTCAACGGTGCCGACGAGCAGGTCTCGACGGTGCTCGATTCGGTGACGCCGGGCAACATTGTGCTGCTGACCGATAACGATGAATGTGCCGAGCAGACGCTCGAGGCGCTGCCGCAGATTATCGACGGGCTTATTGCCGACGGCTACAAAATCGTGACATTGAGCGATCTGGTCAAGACGGATACATCGCTGAGCAAAAAGCTCACCTCGCTGACGAAGGTCACCATGCCCAAAAATGCCGTGTTCCCCCAGCTCGCCGAAGATGACGACACCACAGGCTAGTCGCTTAAGAATGTCCCCAATGACTATGTCACGGATGCGTCAGTGTTTGGTATGCCTGCGATGTTTGGAGCATAAATTTGGCGCCAGGGCGCGATGCTGATGCTATAGTTACTGCGGATAACAAGGGTCAAGAGAAAGGTTGCAGGTGAAATCCAAACCTCGACCATACAGTCGATGACCCCATGCAGGTGCTTCTTGCGCATGCACGGGGTGTGAGCGCCGAGCGGCGTGCCGCCCGCGCATGCGTATACATATCTAAAAGTCCACGGATGGCATGTCGGCATGGCCGCAGTCCGAAGGGATAATGATGGGGAGCACCAGTGAATTATCTGAGTGAGATGCTCAAATTGCCGGTCTTGGACGTCGATGGCGAAAAGCTCGGCGTGGTGAACGATTTTGGCATTGCTACCGGCGAAGTTTTTCCGCACGTGACGTCGCTTGCATTTCGCGGTCCCGGCAAGACGCCGTTTATGATTAGTTGGCGTAAATGGGTCGACCGTATCGACGAGACGGGCGTGCACCTTAAGACGTCTGCTACCGAAATCCGTTTTTCGTACCTGCAGCCGACCGAGCTTCTGCTCGCGCGCGACGTGCTCAACAAGCAGATCGTCGACACGCAAGGTATGAAGGTCGTGCGCGTAAACGATATCAAGTTTTCCATGTCGGGCGAAAACCAGCTGCGTCTGCTCGGTGCCGAGGTGGGCGCTCGCGGCCTGCTGCGAGCGATCAGCCCTGCCCTTGAACATGTAGCTGAGAGCTTTATGAAGCACTTGGGCAAGCCGCTCGGCGAGGATATCATTGCCTGGTCCTACATGGACCTGCTCGACCGCTCGACCAAGAACATCCAGCTTTCGGTATCGCACAAGACGCTCGGTGAGCTGCACCCTGCCGACATCGCCGATATTATCGAGCAGCTCGATCCGCGCCTTCGTGCACAGGTGTTTGCCCAGCTCGATACCGCCCAAGCAGCCGAGGCTATCTCGGAGTTCGATGACGACGAGCTTATGACCGAGATGCTCGAAGGCTTGTCCGATACGGACGCATCGTCGATGCTGGCCATGATGGACCCGGACGACGCCGCCGACCTGATCGACGAGCTCGATTACGAGAAGGCCGAGAAGCTTTTGCGCCTGATGGGCGTTCAGGAGGAGAAGGCGATTCGTAATCTGCTGGGCTATGAGGACAACACCGCCGGTCGCATCATGACCTCGGAGTTTGTCTCCCTGCCTGCCACGGCGACGGTCGCTGACGCCATCGAGGCGATCCGCAAGCTCGACGAGGACTT
>RQBM01000251.1:0-5844 GCA_008668795.1 Collinsella aerofaciens
CGAGGATGTCGATGAGGCGCTTGTGGGTGCGCATCTCGAACTGCTCACGGGAGTCCTTGTTCACGTGCGGCGAGCGGATAACCGTGTACAGGTTGCGCTCGGTGGGCAGGGGGACAGGACCGGAAACGCGAGCGCCGGTCTTCTGAGCGGTCTCGACGATGAGCTTCGCGGACTGATCGACGACCTCGTGATCATAGCCCTTGAGGCGAATGCGGATCTTCTGGGTAGCCAACTTAAACCTCCAAAGAGTGCGAGAGATGCTCTCGCGGATTACGTAACAGGGAGCTCGAACTTAGGCGTTCTTGCTCATGACCTCGTCCACAATGGACTTGGGCGCGGGCTCATAAGAGTCGAACTGCATCGTGTAGGATGCACGGCCCTGGGTCTGGGAGCGAAGGTCGGTAGCGTAACCGAACATCTCGCCCAGCGGCACCTTGGCACGGATGAGCTTGCTGTTCTTGCGATCCTCCATGCCCTCGATCTTGCCGCGGCGACCGGAGAGGTTGCCCATAACGTCGCCCATGTACTGCTCGGGGGTCTCGACCTCGACAGCCATGATCGGCTCGAGCAGCTGCGGATCGGACTTCTTGAGGGCGTCCTTGATAGCCATGGAACCGGCGATCTTGAAGGCGGCCTCGGAGGAGTCGACCTCGTGGTAAGAACCGTCGAACAGGGTGACCTTGACGTCGAGGACCGGGAAGCCGGCGATAACACCGGTGTTCAGGGCCTCCTGGATGCCCTTGTCGATGGACGGGATGTACTCCTTGGGCACGACGCCGCCGACGATAGCGTTGACGAACTCGTAGCCGAAGCCCTCCTCCATCTTCTCGAGCTTGATGACGGCGTGGCCGTACTGACCGCGACCGCCGGACTGACGGACGAACTTGCCCTCAGCCTTCTCGACGTCGTGACCAGCGGTCTCGCGGTAGGCAACCTGGGGCTTACCAACGTTAGCGTCAACCTTGAACTCGCGGAGCAGACGGTCGACGATGATCTCGAGGTGCAGCTCGCCCATGCCGGCGATGATGGTCTGGCCGGTCTCGTGGTTGGTGGACACCTGGAAGGTCGGGTCCTCCTCGGCGAGCTTGGTCAGAGCCAGGGACATCTTGTCCTGCTCGGCCTTGGTCTTGGGCTCGATGGCAACGTCGATAACGGGCTTAGCGAACTCGATCTTCTCGAGGACGATCTCCTTGCCCTCTTCGCACAGGGTGTCACCGGTGGTGGAGTTCTTGAAGCCAACGCAAGCGACGATGTCGCCGGCGGCAGCGTCGTCACGGTCGATACGCTCGGCAGCGTTCATCTCGAGGATGCGGCCGAGGCGCTCGCGCTGACCATTGGAAGCGTTGACCACGTAGGAACCGGACTCGGCGCGGCCGGAGTAAACGCGGACATAGGTGAGCTTACCGACGAACGGGTCGGTCATGATCTTGAAGACCAGGCCGGAGAAGGGCTCGTCGAAGGAAGGATGACGCTGGATCTCCTCGCCGGTGTCCGGATCGGTACCGGTGACGGCCTCAACGTCGAGCGGGCTGGGCAGGTAGTCGACGACAGCGTCGAGCAGCTCCTGAACGCCCTTGTTCTTGTAGGCGGAGCCCACGAAGACGAGGTTGAGCTCGTTGGCCAGAACGCCCTTGCGCAGAGCAGCCTTGAGCTCCTCGACGGTGAAGTCCTCCTCCATGAGAATCTTCTCCATGAGCTCGTCGTCAAAGCTGGCAGCAGCGTCGAGGAGCTCCTCGCGCTTGGTGGCAGCGATGTCGGCGAACTCAGCCGGGATCTCATCCATCGGCTCGGGGTAGGTCATACCCTTCTCGTCGGCCTTGAAGTCCCATGCAGTCATGGTGACCAGGTCGATGACGCCCCAGAAGTTGTCCTCGGCGCCCATCGGGACCTGAGCGGCCACGGCGTTAGCGTCGAGACGATCCTTCATGGTCTCGATAGCGTTGAAGAAGTCGGCGCCCACGCGGTCATACTTGTTGATGAAGGCGATGCGGGGAACGTTGAAGGTAGAAGCCTGACGCCAAACGGTCTCAGACTGGGGCTGAACGCCGGCAACGGCGTCGAAGACGGCGACAGCGCCATCGAGGACGCGCAGGCAGCGCTCGACCTCGGCGGTGAAGTCAACGTGGCCCGGGGTGTCGATGATCTGGATGCGGTAGTCCTTACCGTCCTTGTTCCAGAAGCACGTGGTAGCAGCGGAGGTAATGGTTACGCCGCGCTCCTGCTCCTGAACCATCCAGTCCATGGTGGCAGCGCCCTCATGGACCTCACCGATCTTGTGGGTCTTACCGGTGTAGTAAAGAATACGCTCGGTCGTGGTGGTCTTACCAGCATCGATGTGGGCCATGATGCCGATGTTACGGGTATCGGAAAGCTTGTACTTAGGCTTAGCCATGTTAGTTCCTTACCTTAACTTACCAACGATAGTGAGAGAACGCGCGGTTGGCCTCGGCCATCTTGAAGACGTCCTCGCGCTTCTTGACGGAAGCGCCAAGACCGTTGGAGGCGTCGAGGATCTCGTTAGCGAGACGCTCGGCCATGGTCTTCTCCTTGCGAGCGCGGGAGAAGTTGACGATCCAGCGGATACCCAGAGCGGTGGAACGACGGGAGTTGACCTCCATCGGGACCTGATAGGTAGCGCCACCGACACGCTTGGGCTTAACCTCGAGCGTGGGCTTGACGTTGTCCATAGCCTTCTTGAAGGTAGCGAGAGCGTCGCCACCCTCGGACTTCTCGGCAACGATCTCGAAAGCGGTGTAAACGATGCGCTCAGCGGTGGCCTTCTTGCCGTCAAGAAGGACCTTGTTGATGAGCTGAGTCACCAGGCGGTTGTTGTAAACGGCGTCAGGCTGAACCTCACGACGATTAGCTGCTGCACGACGCGGCATGTGAAATCTCCTTAAGTGTCTACCGTGCGGCGCTTAGGCGGCACACGGCGAAAGTATCAAAACGTTATCTGGCTTATTTAGCCTTGGGGCGCTTAGCACCGTACTTGGAACGGGCCTGCATACGGTTCTGGACCGGAGCAGCGTCGTAGGCGCCACGGATGACGTGATAACGGACACCAGGGAGGTCACGGACACGACCGCCGCGGACGAGCACGATGGAGTGCTCCTGCAGGTTGTGGCCCTCACCCGGGATGTAAGCAGTAACTTCGATGCCGTTGACAAGGCGAACACGGGCAACCTTACGAAGAGCCGAGTTCGGCTTCTTGGGGCTCGTGGTGAAGACGCGGGTGCACACGCCGCGCTTCTGGGAGTTGTGCTGCAGAGCAGCGTTCTTGGACTTCTTGGGCACGGAACGACGGCCCTGGCGAACCAGCTGGTTAATAGTAGGCAAAGCGTACTCCTTCTCGAATGATTCCAGCTTTCTGTAAAGTGCAACGGCTTGAATCGAGGGGTCAGCATCCCCCTACGAAACACGCATTTCGATAGGATACGTGCCGTTAGCTGTGCCGTCAACAGACCACGCCGCCGGGCGTATCCTAAAATGAGCACATTTCCGCAAAGCCTACACAAAAGGAATCCCCTCCTGTGCGCAGGGGCAGATTCCCGGCCCGGGCGGCGCGGGGGTTAAGTTTGCTGCTCTACAGTCCTGGCTCGCACGGAGAGCACATTAAGTGCTCTCCGGCTCGTGCGGAGCTCGCGACAAACTTA
The DNA here is from genome assembly GCA_008668795.1 of Collinsella aerofaciens. Classification (GTDB taxonomy): domain Bacteria; phylum Actinomycetota; class Coriobacteriia; order Coriobacteriales; family Coriobacteriaceae; genus Collinsella; species Collinsella aerofaciens_AS. Next base: position 3,654 of record RQBM01000251.1, read on the forward strand.
ACCCCCGCGCCGCCCGGGCCGGGAATCCGACGTGCTCGTTGGGGCAACGTTACCTGCCAAAAAGGGACAGGTTTATTTTAATCGGTTTTATCTGGGGAAACGTCGCGCTCCAGCGGTAATCTGCTCTCATCTGTCGCATGGAAATCGGCGGCGTTTCCATTTAACGCAAAAGAGGCCGCTTCCCCTAGTAGGAAGCGGCCTCAGACCTTACGAATAGACGATAGTAAAGGACTCTTCCGTTTCGGTCTCTCCTGTTGACGTGTACCTCGTGCCCTCAAGCGTTACTGAGACCACTTGGTCGACATCAATCAACTTCGTTGGCACCCAGATGTCCTCTCCGCTATTGCGCGTATAAGAAAAATATAAGTTGAACGCCCCTGCGTCGTCATCTTCGATAATCTGCTCCGATCCATCCTTGTAGGTAACCGTCAACTTCTTCGTGACTGCGTCAATGCCCAAATCATCGATGTGTGTCTGGATAGAAAACGGGCTGATCTCGAGAGGCGAGTCATCGGAGCGGAGTTCCTTTGTATCGACGTACGCTCCAACGCTAAACTCGGGCGTCGATGCCTCGAACGGCTTCGCATCCTCGCCTTCGCCCTCGGTCCACGAGATATTCCAGGTGACCGCATGTTGAAAACCTCGCTCGCGATCCAAAGAAGCAAAGTACATCGTGCCATTAATGACAGTATCGCTTGATGTGTCCTTATCAATGGTGCAGCGTGTGTCAGCCCATTCCTCGCCGAAGTTCATGTCGGGCGTGCCGATGCCTTGTTCTTCTTCACCATAGAGAACAAGTTCGCCTGTCTCTGCTGCCGGCTTGTAGTAGTTAACGCCATTTGGATTGGACAACGTAAACGTCACGGCTCCGCAGCCGTTTTGGTCAATAGCCATCTCATGGATATCGAGCGTATAGCCATTACCCTCGACGGACAGATCAACCTTCTGGACTGCGCCCTCCAGGCTTTGGGGCGCGATACCGTCACCAAACTCTCTGGTGTAGGTATATTGAGTCCCCGATGAGCCACCGTTGGTCCAGGTAATGGAATCCCCGTTGCCGTGGTTTCCCCAGGCTGAGGCAAAATAGCCGGAATTGACAACGGCGTAGGCGACCCCTCCAGTCGCCAAAACTCCGGCAAGACATCCGATTACGGCAACATAGAGAGGCTTCGCGTGGCCCTTTCGATGAAGCGGCTCACCCACAGCGGTATTTAGGACGCGATCTGCAAGGTCGCTATCGGCTTGGATGGACTCGAAGGCCTGCTTGATTTGATTGGATTTCACGGTCGCCCTCCTCTAAGATGAATTTGAGCTTCGATCGACCGCGAGCTAAACGCGTTCGAACGGTCGCGGCTGGTACATGCATCAACTCGGCAATCTCTGAGGTCGAAAAGCCCAGGTAGTAATAGAGCACGATGGGAACGCGGAATCGCTCCGGAAGTCGCATAACGTCTGACAGGACCGCCTTGGTCTCATCCTGCGCCGCCGAAAGCGAATCGGCCAGATTCTCAATATCCTCCACACGCCTCCATGGCTTTCGAAAGAGCGATTTGCATTCATTGATCGTGACCCGGACAAGCCAGCGGCGAAGATGTTCCCAACTTTCAAAGTGCCCATCGCTTTTAAGCAACTTAAGAAAGACATCTTGGGCAACATCGTCGGCATCGGCACGATCGCGCAGGTACGTCAATGCGATTCGAAACACGACATCACGGTGATCCTCGACCGCCTGTCTAAATGCTTGTTCTTCCATAATCACCTCCCGGTGACGTTAATAATTCTTGGTGAGGCCCTCACCTTAGATACGCTCTTGTCGGGCGAAATGTTTCAAATTCAAGCAGGAAAAACCTACCAAAATATACCTGTCCCTTTTTGGCAGGTTTTCTTTAACAAAAAGACCCGCTTCCCTGTTGGGAAACGGGTCTTTGGAAGGACGGTTAACGTACTAGGAAATTACTCCTCGTCGTTGTCCTTTGCCTCTTCGGCGTCGTCGGTGTCCACGAGCTGGTTGAGCAGCTCGTCGAGGGACGCCATGTCCTCGTTGATCGCGCCGTTGGCGGGAGCCTTCTTGTCGTCGATCGGGGCGCCCAGGAGCTCCTCGTCGGCGTCGGCGTGATGCGTCGGCGTGGCGGAGGTGCCCAGCAGGATGTCGTCCGGACCGTCGGGGCTAAAGACCATCTGCAGCAGCTGC
>RQBM01000220.1:0-9061 GCA_008668795.1 Collinsella aerofaciens
GAGCGTGGACACGCTGGTCGAGGAGCCGCTCGATACGCCGCTGGGCTTTGGCACGGGCGCGGGCGTGATCTTTGGCGCCACGGGCGGCGTGATGGAGGCTGCCGTGCGCTCGGCCTATTACCTGGTGACGGGCAAGAACCCCGACGCCGAATTCTTTACCGACGTGCGCGGCCTGGACGGCTGGAAAGAAGCCGTCGCCGATATCGATGGCACCAAGGTGCGCGTCGCCGTGGCGCACGGGCTGGGTAACGCCGCCCGCCTGCTCGACGCGATTCGCGACGGCCGTGCGAGCTATGACTTCGTCGAGGTCATGGCGTGCCCGGGCGGCTGCGTCGGTGGCGGCGGTCAGCCCATCCACGACGGCTGCGAGCTGGCAGCCGAGCGCGGCCAGGTGCTGTGGGGGCTCGATGCGAACGCCGATATTCGCTTCTCGCACGAGAATCCCGATGTCCAGGCGTGCTACCGCGAGTTTTTGGGCGCGCCGCTCTCGCCGCTGGCCGAGGAGCTGCTGCATACCGACCATCACGCCTGGTCGATGCCCAATGAGGGGGCGTGCTAGCGATGCGCGCGTTTAATGTTGAGATGACGCGCCGGGGGTTTGCCTCGGCGCTTGCCGCGGGTGCGTTGTCGCTTGCGCTGGTTGGCTGTGGTGGCGGGTCTGTCGTGGCCGGGTCTGCTGCGGGCTCGGCTGCCGGGTCTGCCGCCGACGGTGCCGCTGTCGAGCCGGTTGAGGTACACGTCGCCTCGCTCAAGGGTCCGACGTCGATCGGTCTGGTGCAGTTTATGGACCAGGCAGACGAGGGTGCCACGGATAACGAGTTCGACTTTGCGATCAGCGCCGCGGCCGACGAGGTCGTGCCCAAGGTCATTCAGGGCGATGTCGATATTGCCCTGGTGCCCGCCAACGTGGCGAGCGTTCTTTACAACAAGACCGAGGGTGCGGTCCAGGTCATCGATATCAACACGCTGGGCGTGCTGAACGTGGTGACGGGCGACGCGAGCGTGGCCTCTTTTGGCGATCTGGCGGGTCGTACCGTCTACATGACGGGCAAGGGCACCACGCCGGAGTACGTCATGAACTATCTGCTGGAGCGCGCGGGCCTGACCGGCCAGGTGACGCTCGAGTTCAAGAGCGAGCCCACCGAGGTGCTGTCGGCCCTGCTTGCCGACCCGTCTGCCGTGGGCGTGCTGCCGGAGCCGTTCAAGACCGCGGCCATCGCCAAGAGCGAGGGCAAGCTGTCGGCGCCGGTAAGCCTGACCGATGTGTGGGATGAGCTGGCGGGTGACACGGGTTCGCGTATGCTGACGGGTGTGACCGTGGTTCGTCGCGCGTTTGCCGAGGAGCATCCCGAGGCTGTGGCAGAGTTCTTGCGCTGCCATGCGGCGAGCGTGAAGGCCGTCAATGCGATACCGGCGGACTGGGCGCAGGCCGTGGTCGATGCGGGTATCGTCGATAACGCCGCGATTGCCGAAAAGGCGATTCCCGGGTGCATGCTTGTATGCCAGACGGGGAAAGATATGAAGGCGGCGCTCGGTGGGTACCTGCAGGTGCTGGCCGATGCGGATGCAAGCGCCGTGGGCGGCAAGCTCCCGGCTGATGATTTCTACTACATGGAGTAGCCCGTGCGTGCGTTTGCTCGACACATGACAAAGCGTATGAAGGCGGTGGCGGCAGCAGGTGCCGTTGCCGCCTTTTGGCTTGCCGTGTGGGCTTTCGCGGCGGCGCTGGTGGCACAGCCGCTGATTTTGCCGGGGCCGGGCGCTGTTGTGGTGGCGTTGCTGCGGCTGGTGTGCGATGCCAACACGTGGGCGATTCTGGTGGGCTCAGGCGCACGAATCTTGGGCGGACTGGCGCTTGCCGCGATCTGCGGCGGTGTACTGGCGGGAGTCTCGGTGCGGTCACGGACGTTTGCCCGTCTGGCGGCGCCGGCGCTTTCGTTTGTAAAGGCGACGCCGGTTGCCTGCGTGGTGGTTCTGCTGCTCATTTGGCTGGGGTCGGCGCGCGTGAGCATTGCAGCGGTCTTTTTGATGGCACTGCCGGGCGTGTATTTTTCGCTGGTCGAGGGTTTGGCACAAGTGGATAAGCCGCTGGAGCAGATGTTTCGTCTGCATGGTGTGCGGGGTTGGCGTCTGTTTTGCGCCCATACCTGGCGCGAGGTCCTGCCGTTTGTGCTTTCGTGCGCCCGGGCCGTGATTGGCATGAGCTGGAAGGCCGGCGTGGCGGCGGAGCTGATCGGCATGGCGACGGGCACCGTGGGCGAGCGTATCTATCAGGCAAAGCTGCTTATCGAGACAGCGGATCTGCTGGCGTGGACCGTGTTGGTCGTGGCGGCATCGTGGGCATGCGAGCGTGTGCTGGTGTGGTTGCTGCGGGCTTCGGGGCCCGCGGCATGGCGTGTGGCCGTGCGGGCGCGTGGGCGCGGTGCTCGCGGGCGTGCGGCCTCTGCTGGCGCCGGCGCTGCGGCGGTGCTTGCGCTTGCCGTGGGCGATCGTGCGCCCTGGGCACCGGCGCTCGACGGTCTGGTGCTCAACGTACCCGCGGGCGGGCGTGTTTGCGTGATGGGCGCTTCGGGCGTGGGCAAGTCGACGTTGCTCGCCCTGGCGGCGGGGGAATGCGTGCCGTGTTCGATGGTGTTTCAGGGCGCGCGCTTGGTCGAGTCCGCCTCGGCGCTGGATAACGTGCTGGTGTGTGCCGATGCGCGCGTGGACGCCTCGAGTGCCGCAGCCCTGTTGCGCCTGCTGGTGCCGGGGGTCGATGTACATGCTCGTGTGGCCGAGCTCTCGGGCGGGCAGCGCCGTCGCGTCGAGATTGCCCGAGCCCTGCTGTGCGGCGGTTGCGCCGTCATTCTGGATGAGCCCTTTACCGGCTTGGATGTCGCTGCGCGTGATGCGACGGCCGGCGTCGTGCTCGAGCTGCTCGATGGCCGAACGCTCCTGCTCGCCACACATGACCCCATCGACGCTCAGGCGCTCGATATCTCGGACGTCATCACGCTCTAAATACTTACTCAGCAACAAAATGACCTGTTTTCCGTTCCCATGGGGTCAGATGTGGTATTCTATCTGCAGGGTAATACTTAAGAATACTAAGTAATACCAACGCCGCAGAAACATACTCCGGATGCGGGACAATCGGGTTGCCTTCACAGCCCGTCGCCCAGCCGCGTGGCCCGCATCTATCCGCACCACCGTCGTTTCAAAAAGGAAGCGCCATGGCAGAACACATGACCCCGGTTGTCGCGAAGGTCTTGCCCGAAGAAAAGGCAGCCTTCGCGGCGGCAACTCAGCTCGTGGGCACCACGCCGTCCAACGCCATTCGCATGTTTATCGCCGCGTTTAATCGTTGTGGCACCTTTCCGTTCGACATCTCGCCCAACGGGGCTTTTGGCATTGCGCCCGATTCTCATCAACAATGACTGTCCCAAACTGCCGGCACTTGGGGACGTTCCTTTTCTGCCGACAGTTAAGGAACGTCCCTAAGTGCCGGGTTTTGAGGAGGTTGGCATGCTCAATGCGCTGGTTTGGGCGCTTGCCTGTTTTGGCGTCGTCGCTGCCGATATTGCCCTGAGTATGGTTCTGTTCTCCGTGCTAGACATCGTGTCGGCGCTGACGGGTTTCCCGGTCGACAACCTCGATATCCAATGGTTCCAGGCTGCCGCTCAGACGGCGTCGTTTTTGATGGCGCTGCTTTGGTGGCGTTATCTGTGGCCGCGCTCGTTTATGGCGCGCTGGCAGGGCGTGCGCCCGCTTGGCGGGGGATTGCGTAGCGTGTGGAAGCGCATTGCCTGCGTTATCGTGATCGGCTTTGCCCTGCAGGTGGTCGTTGGCTACGTGACCGACGCCGTACTGTCATTGTTGCCCGAGGTCGCGGCCGATTACAGTGAACTTGTCGAGGAAACGGGCATGGGCGACACGAGCTACCTGGCCGTCCTGACCACGGTGCTCGGCGCTCCGTTTTGTGAGGAGTTGCTGGTGCGCGGCATCATTTTTGAGTTTTCGCTCCGAGCGTTTAACCCGCGGTGCCGCCCACTTTGGAAGCTCCGACGTCACGTGCGACCGCAAGACGGCGTCATGGTGCCCTGGGTGGCTCCGAGTACCTGGGGCGTCGCCGCGGCAATCGTACTGCAGGCGGCGGTCTTCGGCTTTATGCACATGAACTGGGTGCAGGGCTGCTATGCGGGCGCTGCCGGTCTCATTTTTGGCTGGGTGCTCGTGACGACCGGAAAGCTTCGCTACACGATCCTGTTGCACTTTGCCTTTAACGCCGGGTCATACCTCATGGGCCTGCTGTGGTTTGTGAACACGCCGCTCGACGTGGTGGTCACGGTTGCCATCGCCGGCTTTGTGCTGGTAGAGGCGATGCGGTCGCTCAGGCAGGCCTGCCAGACGGATCGTCCCTACCAGCAAGCGTGATTCCCTTAAGGGCCAACGTGGATAAAAACAAATCTGCTGTGATTCCCTTAAGGAAAACACGGCTAGGCGTGTCTGAGCGTGTTCCCCCTAGGGAAATCACGACTGGAGACAGCCCAAGCGTGTTCCCCCTAGGGAAAACACGCTTGGGCGATGAGGAGACGTCGGCTGGCCAAGAGACGTCGGCTGGCCCTCGCCACGCTAGTTGCGCCTGCCGCCGCCGTTGGCGCCCTGCCGTCCCTGGGCGGCGCGGTTGCGGCCTGCGGTGTTCTGCGCGCGCGACATGCCGCTGTGCCCCTTGCTACCCTTGGGCCCCTTGCCGGCGCCACCGTGCGGCTTGCCGCCCTTCTTGCCGGTTCCATGCCCGCCGTTGGCAGATGTCTCGCCCGGGCGCGGCGGCACGGGACGAATCAGGCAATGCTTGGTGTAGCCAATCAGATCGCGGCGGCCGGCTTTTTCCAGCGCCTCGCGCACGAGCTTGTAGTTCTCGGGCTTGCGATACTGGATGAGCGCACGTTGCACGGCCTTCTCGTGCGGGTCGCGCGCCACATAGATCGGCTGCATGGTGCGCGGGTCCACGCCGGTGTAGTACATGCACGTCGACATGGTGGACGGCGTGGGGTAGAAGTCCTGCACCTGCTCGGGCATGTAGCCCATGTCGCGCACGGCCTCGGCGAGGTCCACGGCTTCCTTCATGGTTGAGCCCGGGTGGCTCGATATCAGGTATGGCACCACGTACTGCTTGAGTCCGTATTCGCGGTTCAGGCGTTCAAATTTACGGCAGAACGCGTCGTAGACGGCGCGGCTCGGCTTGCCCATCACGGACAACACCGCGTCGCTCACATGCTCGGGTGCTACGCGCAGCTGGCCCGAAACGTGATGCTCCAGCAGCTCGCGCAAAAACTCGTCCGAGGCGTCGGCCATGGTGTAGTCAAAGCGGATGCCGCTGCGGACGAAGACCTTCTTGACGCCCGGCAGCTGGCGCAGGTCGCGCAACAGCTGCGTGTAGCCGCTCTCGTCGACTACCATGTTCTTGCACACGCTCGGCCACAGGCAGCGCTTGTTCTTGCACACGCCGTGCTTGAGCTGCTTGTCGCAGGCAGGGCGGCTAAAGTTGGCCGTCGGTCCGCCCACGTCATTGATGTAGCCCTTAAACTCGGGATCGCGCGTGAGCAGCTCGGCCTCGCGCATGATCGAATCGTGGCTGCGCATCTGCAGCACGCGACCCTGGTGGAAGGTGAGGGCGCAAAACGAGCACTCACCAAAGCACCCGCGGTTGGAGCTAATGGAAAACTTGATCTCGGCAAAGGCCGGCACGCCGCCCGCCGCGTCGTAATCGGGATGCCAATCGCGTGCGTAGGGGAGTTCGGCCACCTCGTCCATCTCATCGGTGGTGAGCGTCGCCGATGGCGGGTTCTGCACCACATAGACGCTGTTGGGGTAGGGCTCTACCAGGCGATGTCCGGTGATGGGGTCCATATTCTGCTGCTGGACGTTAAAGCTGCGCGCGTAGTTGAGCTTGTCGGCGGCAAGGTCGTCCCAGCTGGGCAGCAGGTCGTAGTCGTAGACCTCGTCGAGCGAGCTGGTGCGGTAGACGGTGCCATTGATATAGGTGATCTGATCGACGGACAGCCCCGCGTCGAGCGCGTCGGCGATCTCGACAATCGCGTGCTCGCCCATACCGTAGATGAGGATGTCGGCGCCCGAGTCGAGCAGTACCGAGCGCTTGAGCTTGTCCTGCCAGTAGTCATAGTGGGCCAGGCGGCGCAGGCTTGCCTCGATGCCCCCGATGATGATGGGGACGTCCTTAAACGTCTGGCGGATGAGGTTGCCGTAGACCGTGACGGCTCGGTTGGGACGGCGCCCCTCCTCGCCACCGGGGGTATAGGCGTCGGTGTGGCGGCGGTGCTTGGTCACTGAATAGTGGTTGACCATGGAGTCCATGTTGCCGGCACTGACGAGAAAGCCCAGGCGCGGTTCGCCGAGCGCGGTGATGCTGGCGGGGTCGGTCCAGTCGGGCTGGCAGATGATGCCCACCTTATAGCCGTGCGCGTCGAGGACGCGACTGATGATGGCCATACCAAAGCTGGGGTGGTCCACGTAGGCGTCGCCGCAGATGTAGACAAAGTCGCACTGGTCCCAGCCGCGCGCATCCATGTCGGCGCGGCTGACGGGGAGGAACTTATCGCGGCCCGGGCGCCAGGGACGGGCGGGCGCTGCAGAGGCATGCGTGGGTCGCGAGCCTTGCGTCTTACCGCCGCGCTTTTGCTGCTGGCCTTGTTTGCCCTGCTGACTGCGCTGGTTGTTCTGAGCGTGCTGAGGCTTTTTTGCCACGATCCCTCCCGGTGTTTGTATGCTGCACGTAATTGTAACCAGTCTTTTTGGGACGGCGCTAAAAAGACTGGTGGAGTACATGAGCTGGCGGATCGGCGCGTCGATGCGGGTGCCGTTTGTTTCCAGACTGTGTATCTGCGCGTTGGAGAACCCGTCTCGCGCGCACGCCATGTTGTCAATGGGTTACAGTATGAACGGCGGCTATGTTTCCGCCAACGCACGAGAGAGTCGTCAACAAGGAGGATGCACGACGATGCAGCGTGCCAAACAGATATCGGAGTCTATTGAGCTGGGCATCATCTTGGCGCTCGCCGGTGGCTTTATGGATGTGTATTCGTACATTGGGCGCGACCATGTTTTCGCAAACGCGCAGACGGGCAACATCCTGCTCGTGGGCGTGAGCATCTCGGAAGGCAACTGGGCGCTTGCGGGGCGCTACTTCTTCCCTGTGGTGTCGTTTGCCGTGGGCATTATGCTTGCCGACCTGGTACACGAGCGGTTTGGCAGCGTGATCCACTGGCGTCAGGTGACGGTGTTCTTTGAAGCCGTCATCTTGCTGGGCGTGAGCTTTATCCCGGGCGGCAATTTCAACCTGCTCGCCAACTGCCTCACCTCGTTTGCCTGCGGCATGCAGGTCGAGAGCTTCCGCAAGATCCACGGTCACGGCATCGCTACGACCATGTGCATCGGCAACTTGCGCAACGCGCTGCAAAACGTGGACGATTACATCATCACCCACAGGCGCGGCTTTTTGGAAAACGGCCTGCTGTACTTTGGCGTGATCCTTACCTTTGTGTTTGGCGCCGTGTTGGGCAACTGGTGTATTGAGCGCATGGGCCTGCATGCCATCGTCGTGGCGAGCTTGCTGCTGTTTGTCGCGTTTGCCATCATGTTCATCGACCGCGAGCGCGACTTGCGCTTACGCTGGAAGGTTGCGGCCGAGGCTTGGAAAGAGGGCTGCCGAAAGTAACCGATTGCGGCAAAGGGGCTGTTCCTTTGCCGCAATATTTTTCATCATCTGTTGAAACGCTTTAACACTTTTGACGTTCTCACGCGTTTTTCGTTTCAAAAGCGTTAGGATGGGACTTATAGCGCGGGGCGTAATGGGTGCCCCGCACACGATGGGAGGCTATCAATGGCTAATCGTTTCGTTCTCAATACCATTTCTTATCATGGTTCCGGCGCCATCAAGGAGATCCCCGGCGAGCTCCAGCGTCGCGGCTACAAGAAGATCTTCGTCTGCTCCGACCCCGATCTGGTCAAGTTTGGCGTTACCGCTAAGGTGACCGACGAGCTCGACGCTGCCGGCATCGCTTGGAGCCTCTACTCCGAGATTAAGCCCAACCCCACGATCCAGAACGTCAAGGACGGCGTCGAGGCCTTTAAGGCCGCCGAGGCTGACGCTATCGTGACCATCGGTGGCGGCTCCTCCATGGACACCGCCAAGGCCATCGGCATCATCATCAACAACCCCGAGTTCGCCGATGTCCGCAGCCTCGAGGGCGTTGCTCCCACTAAGAACCACGCTGTGTTCACCATCGCTGTGCCGACGACCGCCGGTACCGCCGCCGAGGTGACCATCAACTACGTCATCACCGACCCCGAGAAGGTCCGCAAGTTCGTGTGCGTCGACACCAACGACGCCCCCGAGGTCGCCGTCGTCGACCCCGACATGATGGCCTCCATGCCCGCCGGCCTGACCGCTTCCACTGGCATGGACGCTCTGACCCACGCCATCGAGGGCTACACCACCAAGGGCGCTTGGGAGCTCTCCGACATGTTCCACTTTGAGGCTATCAAGCTGATCAGCGAGAACCTGCGCGACTCCGTTGCCGAGGCCAAGTCCGGTCAGCCCGGCTCCGGCCGCGAGGGCATGGCTCTTGGCCAGTATGTCGCCGGCATGGGCTTCTCCAATGTTGGCCTGGGCATCGACCACGCCATGGCTCACACCCTGTCCGCTCACTACGACACCCCGCACGGCGTCGCCTGCGCCATGCTGCTGCCGATCGCCATGGAGTTCAACAAGCCGGTTTGCGCCGAGCGCCTGGCCAAGGTTGCCGTCGCCATGGGCGTTGACACCACGGGCATGAGCACCGATGAGGCCGCCGATGCCGCCATCGCCGCCGTTAAGCAGCTTTCCGCCGACGTGAACATCCCGCACGTCTGCGAGGCCATGAAGGCCGACGAGATCGAGGTCCTGGCCAAGGACGCCATGGCCGACGCCTGCTTCCCGGGCAACCCGCGCGAGGCGACGCTCGACGACGTCATTGAGCTCTTCAAGAAGATCTGCCCGGCTGCCTAACTTGGTTCGGCGGGC
>RQBM01000052.1:0-3667 GCA_008668795.1 Collinsella aerofaciens
CGACTCAACGCCGACAATCCCGAACTCGACCGCTGCCTGGCCTCGCTTGAGCAGGTACGTGACATCCCGCGCATCATCCTTTTGGTGGTCTGTCCCGTTTCTGCCACAGCCGATGTGTCGCTGCGCGTGCACGAGATTGTCGACGCGCATCCCACGCTCAAGGTCACCGTTGTCACCAACACCCAGGCCTCGCGCATTGCAGACCGGGTTGCTCAGATCGCGCCCAAGGGTTCGGGCGAGTGCGTGAGCCTGCGAGGCTACGGTGCCATCCGCAACATGGGGCTAGCCTGTGCCGCTGTGCTGGGGCATGACGCGGTTATCTTTTTGGATGACGATGAGACTGTCATCGACGCCGACTTTATGAAGCGCGCGACCTATGCGTTGGGGCAGCAGACGCGTCAGGGCTTGCCGATCTTGGTCAAGAGCGGTTATTTCTACGATCGCGACGGCTCGCCGCTGGCTCCCACGGACAAGGCGGGCATCTGCCATCGTTGGTGGACCAAGCGCATCGAGTTCAACCGTTGGATGAAAAAGGCGCTCTCGGGCACCCGCATCTCGCGTTCCAACTACGTGTGCGGCGGCCTGATGGCCCTGCACGCCCGCGCCTTTACGCGTGTGGCCTTTGACCCGTTTATCACCCGCGGCGAGGACCTGGATTACCTCTTTAACATGCGCATGTTTGGCTACGACGTGTGGTTCGATAACGAGTGGACCGTGCGCCATCTGCCTCCGGAGTCCGAAAAGCGCTCACCGCGCTTTATGCAGGATGTATACCGTTGGTACTACGAACGGGCCAAGTTGACGTTCGCCGCGCATCAAAAGGAGCTCATCCCCGTTACGGCGGCATCGCTCATGCCCTACCCGGGCCCGTGGATTTCGCGCGAGCTCGACGACCGCGTGCGCAAGACCGCTATGGTCCGCAGCGTGTTTACCCGCGAGCATGAGGGCTACCTGCGCATCTGGCGCCATGGTATCGACGAGGCAAAGGCCTATGCGCGCCAAAACGCTGCAAGCTACCTGCGTTTCCAGAGCTTTTGGCCCAAGATCATGGACGGGCTTTGGCGTGACGCACAACTGATCAGTATCCTGGAGGGGGCCGAATGATCGACCGCCGCGCCCAGCGCGATAGTTCAATATCAATCTTTCGCATCATTGCCGTCGCCTGCGCCATTTGCGTGCTGGTGTACTTTATTTTTGCCTTGGTGACCGGTATCGAGCCGATCGCCACGGTGATTGCCTGCGCGCTGCTGTGCATCTTTCTGTGCATCTTTATCTTTTTGACGCTCAATCCCGATTCGGTGCGCTCCCAGTACACCGAGGAGACGCTCTCGGTGGCCTCGGCCATGCTCGAGGACATTAAGGGCGGTCTGACGCAGGAGTCGGCGCGTTTGGTGTGCCGGCGCATTTTGCCCGAGACGCGCGCCATGACGGTGGCCATCACCGACGAGGACAACGTGCTTGCCTGCGCGGGCGAGTTTGAGGAAAAACTGCTGCCCGATACTCCCATCCACACGCTTGCCACACGCTACGTTATCGAACATGGCATCGTGCAGTCGTTCAACCGTATGGTGGATGTCGTGGGCTCGGACGGCTCGCACAACCAAGTCCCCGCCGGCATTATCGCCCCCATCAAGGTGGGCGATCGTACCGTCGGCACGCTCAAGTTCTACTACAAGACCCCGCGCGCCGTCGACCGTACCCAGTATGCGCTTGCCTCGGGCTTTGCCGAGATCTTGTCCACACAGCTCGCCATCCACGAGCTCGAGGTGCAAAAGGAACTCACGGCGCGCGCCGAGGTGCGTGCGCTGCAGGCGCAGATCAACCCGCACTTCCTGTTCAACACGCTGAACACCATTGCATCGTTTACGCGCACCGACCCGCTGCGGGCCCGCGAACTGCTTCGTGAGTTCTCATCGTTCTATCGTGCCACGCTCGACAACTCGGGATCGCTTATTCCGGTCTCGCGCGAGGTCGCACAGACCAAGCGCTACCTTACCTTTGAGAAGGCCCGCTTTGGCGAGGACCGCGTGCTTGCAACGTTCGATGTGTCCGAGGACGTGGAAGATACGCTGGTGCCGGCGTTCGTGATCCAGCCGATTGTCGAGAACGCCGTGCGTCATGGTATGGGCGATGACGGCGCCCTGAGGATCGACGTGACCGTTCACCAAGACGGCGAGGATGCAATCTTGATTGCCGTGGCCGATAATGGCGTGGGCATGGATGAGGGTACCGCCGCCAGACTGTTTGACGAGCGCTCCGCCCGTCCCGACGCCAGCTCTCCCCAGGGTGGCGGCGCCGGTGTGGCCATGCACAATATTTCGGAACGCATCCATCGCTTTTATGGGCCACACTCCTATACACGTGTCGAATCGGCGCCGGGCAAGGGCACCAAAGTGCTTCTTCATCTTGATTTGTCAGAGAGCATCTTTGACATTCAAGAGTAAAATAAAAGGCTACGGGCTCAACGTCATGCGACGGATGCCCGGCGTAGTTAGTTGACGAAAGGTTTTATCCCTATGCTGCGTGCGATGATTGTGGATGATGAGGCGCCGGCTCGCTCGGAGCTTCGCTTCTTGCTCGAGCAAACGGGCAAGATCGGCACGATCACGGAGGCGTCGAGCGTTCGCTCCGCCATCGAGATGCTTATGGAAAGTCGCGTGGATGTCGTGTTTCTCGATATCTCGATGCCCGGTGCCTCGGGCCTGCAACTTGCCGAGGCGCTGCATAAGCTCAAAAATCCGCCGGCGATCGTGTTTGTGACTGCGTATAGCGACCATGCGGTCGAGGCATTCGACGTGGATGCCGTCGACTATCTGATGAAGCCTGTCGAGGAAGCTCGCTTGGATCGCGCGATCGAGAAGGTTATGCAGCGCGCCAAGCCGGTCACGGACAGCAAGGTGACCATCGAGCGTATCCCGGTGGAAAAGGGCGGCCGCAAGGTGCTCATTCCCGTGGACGACATTCGCTTTATCATGGCCAAGGATGATTACTCCTGCATCTATACCGTCGATGATCGCTTTTTGTCGACGACCTCGCTGGCGCAGTTTGAGGCCAAGCTCTGCGACTTTGGCTTCTTCCGTGTTCACCGCCGCTATATCGTCAACTTGGCGTGCGTTACGGACGTCGAGACGGTGCCCTCGGGCGCCATCCAGCTGGGCATTACGGGCGTCGACGAACGCGTGCCGGTTTCGCGCCGCCGCGTCGTGCCGCTCAAGAAGGCCTTGAGTCTCTAGCACACTGGCCCCGCAGCCCTGTAGACCCATCGTCTGCGGAGCCGTGGGGCCTTTTTTGTATGTATCTGCCGAATCGTTTTTTGCGGAAGGGATCCCATGAACAGTGCAAGCGCCAAGCGTATCGACATCATCTCGGACACCCACGGCTATTTATCGCCTGCGCTCTTGGATGAGCTTGAGGGCGCAGACCTGATCATCCACGCCGGCGACCTTACGTCAGAGATGGACTACGAGCACCTATGCACCATCGCCCCCGTGCGGGCCGTATTGGGCAACAACGATTACTACCGCGACTACGGCCCCGATGTAGACCGTCTTGCGCTCTTTACCTACGAAGGCCTCAAATTCGCCGTAGCCCACTACCGCGAAGACCTTCCGGTGGGATCCGTAGACGTAGCCATCAACGGCCACACCCACGTAACCAAAGAAGCCCA
>RQBM01000158.1:0-5120 GCA_008668795.1 Collinsella aerofaciens
GTTCATGGGAAGGCTCGAGGCCTACCTCGTGTACTATCGTGAGGAGCGGATCAAGAAGTCCCTCGGGTGGCTGAGCCCGATGGAGTACCGCAGGAAGCTTGGATACGCCTAGGCGCGGTCCAAGAAATCGTCCGCACCCCCTCTTGAGGGGTTAAACGGGAACTATTTCACCGCAACTTATCGATGGCGTGTTTGGTTGGTGCCTGTTGATGGTTTGGGTATCGGGGAGGGCGGGCTCCGTTATAATCGCCTAGAACATTAATTGGAAACGGGACGGGAGCCATACATGCGCCAGGGTTTCGACAACGCGAAATATATCGAGCTGCAGGCCGCTCATATTAAGGAGCGCATCTCGCAGTTTGGCGGCAAACTCTATTTGGAGTTTGGCGGCAAGCTGTTTGACGACTATCACGCGAGTCGCGTGCTGCCGGGTTTTGAACCGGACAGCAAGTTCCGCATGCTCAAGAGCATTGCCGATGACGTTGAGGTTATCATCGCGATCAACGCGAACCACATCGAGAAAAACAAGGCTCGTGGTGACCTTGGCATTACCTATGACGAGGATGTGCTGCGCCTGGTTGACCTGTTCCGCGGCAACGGCTTTGCCGTCGCGGCTGTGGTCATCACCCAGTACGCCGGCCAGCCCGCTGCCGATGTATTCCGCAACCGCCTGAACGCGCTCGGTATCCCCGCCAAGCTGCACTATCCCATCGAGGGGTATCCGCACGACGTCGACCTGATCGTGTCCGACGACGGCTATGGCAAGAATGAGTTTGTCGAGACCACTCGTCCGCTCGTCGTGGTCACCGCTCCCGGCCCCGGCTCAGGCAAGCTCGCCACTTGCCTCTCGCAGCTCTATCACGAGCACAAGCACGGCACCGCCGCCGGCTACGCCAAGTTCGAGACTTTCCCGGTCTGGAATCTGCCCCTCACGCATCCGGTCAACATCGCCTATGAGGCAGCAACGGCCGATCTCGACGATGCCAATATCATCGACTCCTTCCACTTGGAGGCCTACAACAAGACCACGGTCAACTACAACCGCGACGTCGAGGCCTTCCCGGTGGTCCGTGCTCTGATGGAAAAGATCCTGGGCAAGAGCCCCTATCAGAGTCCTACGGACATGGGCGTCAATATGGTCGGCTTTGCCATCACCGATGACGATGCCTGCCGCGACGCTTCCAAGATGGAGATCGTCCGCCGCTACTTTACCGCGGTCGAAAATGTGCGCCGTACCGGCATGGGCGATGAGCAAGTCGACCGTCTCAAGATTATTATGAAGAAAGCCGGCATCGATAAGAACTACTCACCGGCGCGCTCGGCGGCCCTCACCAGGGAGCAGCTGACGGGTGGTCCCGTGGGTGCCATGGTCATGCCCGATGGCTCCGTGGTGACCGGTAAGACCTCCACGCGCCTGGGCGCCGCAAGTTCGCTCATTATGAACGCCCTCAAGCATGTCTCGGGCGTCGACCTTGAGCTCGAGGTCATTAGCGATGAGGCGATCGAGCCCATCAGCAAGCTCAAGACGCATTTCCTGGGCAGCAAAAACCCTCGCCTCCACACCGACGAGACGCTTATGGCGCTGTCGATCACCTCGGCCACGAGTGAGACGGCCGCTCGCGTCCTTTCGGGCCTGGAGCAGCTGCGCGGTTGCGATGCCTTCTTTAGCGTGATTATCTCGCCGACGGACGAGACGGTACTGCGCAAACTGGGTATCAACGTGTGCTGCGAGCCCAAGTTTGAGCGCCGCGGTTTCTTCCACCGCTAAGTTTGAAGCACCGCGGTAATTGCATTGCATTTTGGCCGTATCGGGTTGGCGCCCGGTACGGCTTTTTGATCAATAAAGCGCCTATTTCGGCGAAAAATAGCCGTTTACCTGCCTAGAAACAATTTGAGCGGTATACAATAACCGTAACTGTTTCATCCTTAGCGGGATGCCGCATGATGGATATTACCTGCCATCGTGAGGTGTGTCGGTCGCGCACGGCGCGTTAGATGCTCGTGCTCGGTTTGAGGAGGCTGCTATGGCGGGCAAGGGTCGTGCGAGTGTCAACGATATGAAGCGTGTCGAGGTGCTGGTGTTGATGGAGATCGACCAGCAAACCGAAGACAATGGCGGGCCGTATGGTTTCTCGCGCAAAACGCTTGCCGAGCGCGTGGGGGTTTCGCCGTATCGTGCCCGCGCCGCAATCGATCGCTTGGATTCCGAAGGCATGATTGATGTCGTCTCGCGTTATAGCGACGACGGCGGTCAGCTTGCAAATGGCATTTGCCTCACCGAACGTGGCGAGTGGTATCTTGAGGGCGTCCGTACCGGCATGCTCGTTCAAGAAATGCTTGAGGACGAGGTTGCTGATCGATAGCAGCATGTAACCCTTGCCATAGCGACGCCGCCTGGGAAACCGGGCGGCGTTTTGTTTCAAGATTGAGAAATGCAATCGCACGCGAGAAAAATTGCGAACGGTCCGCGGCGCGAGTATTACAATGGAGACCCGTAAGATGTGGATAAACAACTTCTACGGGAAGCGCAGGTAACTCAATATGACCAAGCATGTGTTCGTAACCGGTGGCGTGGTTTCGTCCTTGGGCAAGGGTATCACCGCGGCCTCGCTGGGCCGTCTGCTCAAGTCGCGTGGCTACAAAGTAACGATGCAGAAGGCCGACCCGTATCTGAACGTCGACCCCGGTACCATGAGCCCGTTCCAGCATGGTGAGGTCTTTGTAACCGAGGATGGTTACGAGTCCGACCTGGACCTGGGTCATTACGAGCGCTTTATTGATGAGAACCTGACCCGCGATTCCAACTTTACGACCGGCGCCATCTATAAGAGCTTGATCGCCCGCGAGCGTCGCGGCGACTTTTTGGGCGGTACCGTGCAGGTGATTCCTCACGTCACCAATGCCATTAAGGACAAGTTCCGCCGCATCGAGGAGCAGACCGGCTCCGATGTAGTCATCACCGAGCTGGGCGGCACGATCGGCGACATCGAGTCCCAACCGTTTGTCGAGGCCATCCGTCAGTACCGCAAGGAGGCCGGCCCCGAGAACGTCTGCTACATCCACGTGTCGCTCGTTCCCTATATCGCCGCCGCCCACGAGGTCAAGACCAAGCCCACGCAGCATTCCGTCAAGGAGCTCCGCAGCTTTGGCATCCAGCCCGATATCATCGTGCTGCGCTCCGACCACCATATCGATGACGCTATCCGCGGAAAGATCGCAAGCTTCTGCGACGTCGACACCGATTGTGTCTTTACCAACGAGGACTGCGCGAGCATTTACGATGTTCCGCAGCTGCTTGCCGAGCAGGACTTTGACCTGCGCATTTGCGAGCGCTTGGGTCTGGACCCGCGTGAGCGCGACATGAGCGAGTGGAATGAGTTCCTGCGCAAACAGAATCACGCCAACCATCACGCCGACAAGGTGAAGATCGCCGTCGTGGGCAAGTACACGCAGCTGCCCGATGCGTACCTGTCGGTTATCGAGGCCCTGCACCATGCGGGCGTCTTCTACGATCGCCATGTGGACGTCCAGCTGGTCGACGGCGAGAGCCTCGACGAGCAGAATGTCTCCGAGGTTTTGGGCGACGCCTCGGGCATCCTGGTCCCCGGCGGCTTTGGCAAGCGCGCCCTGGAGGGCAAGATCCTCGCGGCCGAGTTTGCCCGTGAGCACAAGATTCCGTATCTGGGCATTTGCCTGGGTATGCAGGTGGCCGTGTGCGAGTTCGCCCGCAACGTCGTCGGCCTTGCCGGCGCCAGCTCCTCCGAGTTCGATCCGGACGGCCCGTTTAGCGTCATCGATCTGATGAGCTCGCAGGAGGACGTGACCGAGAAGGGCGGCACCATGCGCCTGGGCGCCTATCCGTGCAAGCTCGCCGCCGATACCCTTGCTCGCGAGGCATATGGCGAGGAGCTCGTCTACGAGCGTCACCGTCATCGCTTTGAGTTCAACAACGCCTTCCGTGACCAGCTCGAGGACGCCGGCTTGGTTATCTCGGGTCTGTCGCCCGACGAGCGCCTGGTCGAGATGGTCGAGCTGCCGCGCGACGTGCATCCGTGGTATGTGGCAACCCAGGCTCATCCCGAGTTCAAGAGCCGCCCGACCAACCCGCAGCCGCTGTTCCGCGAGTTCGTGCGCGCTTCGATCGGCCAGCACGAGGGTGTCGACCGTCTGCAGGTGACGCCCATGAACCTCGCTACGGACTAAGGGTGCCGGCGAATAAGGAACATACCGAAGCTACTCCCTCGTCGCTCGCCGTGGCGGCGGGGGAGTATCTCGATTACCTCGCGGTCGAGCGGGGTTTGGCGCGCAACACGATTGCGGCCTACCGTCGTGACCTGACGACGTACTGCGCCTATCTGGAGCGGGCGGGTATTGTGTCTTTTGAAGAGGTGACCCGTCAGGTCGTGGAGGGCTTTGTCGCCGACCGTCGCGATGGGGGCTATTCCGATGCCTCGGTGGAGCGTGCGCTTGCGGCCGTGAAGGGCCTGCATGCCTTTTTGGTGCGCGATGGGGCTGTGGCCCAAAATCCAACGGCGGCGTTGCGCCTGCCTAAAAAGGCTGAGCGTTTGCCGGAGTATCTATCGGTGGAGGATGTCTCGGCGCTGCTCGATCAAGACTTCCCCGAGGGCGAGATGGGCTTGCGCGACCATGCCATCTTGGAAGTGCTCTACGGATGCGGCTTACGTGTGAGCGAGTTGGTGGGGCTCGATGTGGGCGATATCCATATCGACGATGGCTTTGTGCTCGTTCGCGGTAAGGGCTCAAAGGAACGCCTGTCACCGCTGGTGGGAAGCGCGGCGCGAGCTCTGACGCTCTATGTAACTGAGGGGCGTTCTCGCTTGGCGGTCCATGCCCGCGGAACCGAGACCTCGGCGGTCTTTTTAAATAAGAACGGCCGCCGTCTGTCGCGCCAGGGCATCCATGCCATCTGTGAGCGCTACGGGCGCCAGGTGGGACTGGTGGGGCTCCATCCCCATACGCTGCGTCACTCCTTTGCCACCCATATGCTTGCGGGCGGCGCAGACCTCCGTGTGCTACAGGAGATCTTGGGGCATGCCGATATATCGACCACGCAGATCTACACGCATGTCGATCGTACGCAACTGACCGAGGTCTGTCTA
>RQBM01000123.1:0-2557 GCA_008668795.1 Collinsella aerofaciens
AGTAGGCGGTTGACCGCGAGATTTCCCTGGACGTTGTGGACGAAGAGCAGATAGGCGTCCTCGCGCGAAAGCCCAGTCTCCTCCATGATCGAGGGAACCATCTGCTCGGCGCCGCGCTCGACGACGCGCTGTGCCACCCGGGCGTACGCGTCGTCATCCGAGTAGAGCAGATAATAGTCATCGTTTGCCGGCGGACGCTGGCAGAGGGCACCCGCCTCCGTTCCCTCGAGCGGCGGCACCGCCGCCAAG
The DNA here is from genome assembly GCA_008668795.1 of Collinsella aerofaciens. Lineage (GTDB taxonomy): Bacteria > Actinomycetota > Coriobacteriia > Coriobacteriales > Coriobacteriaceae > Collinsella > Collinsella aerofaciens_AS. The sequence goes on from RQBM01000123.1 coordinate 250, forward strand.
GCCTCGTCGATAAGCGCGTCGAGCAGGGCGAACTTGTCCTCGTAGTGCAGATAGAACGTGCCACGGTTGATATCGGCGCGGCGGCAGATATCCGCTACCGTCATCTTCGCGAAGCCGACCTCGGCCAGCAGCGCGAAGAACGCCTCCCGTATGACCGAGAGTGTATAGCGTCGGCGACGATCGATCTTCCCCGCTTCCATTACCCCTCCAATTGCAACGCTCGACAATGCCCGGCAAACGCTCGTTTATCGACAGCAGGACGAAGCTGTTCATTGCTCTTAAGCAAATCGACATGGATACTTTTTATAGACACCTGTTTATAATAGCTGAAAGAAGGTATCCGGTGACCCTGTACGAGCAGCTCGTTATCGAGCTCACCAACCGATCGTTTTCCCTTCATGCCGCCTACCGCAGCGGCAGCACGCCCTATGAGCTGAGTGACCGCGAGCCCGAGCCCTACGACCAGCAAATCAAGGACTTCGCCCGTATGATCGAAGAAGCCGATTGCGTGCTGGTGGGCGGGGCCTCCGGGCTCTCCGCGGCGGGCGGCGGCGACTTCTACTACGAGGACAACGCGACCTATCGCAAGCATTTCGGCAAATTCGCCGAGCGTTACGGTTTCAAGGGCGCTTTCGAGGGGTCGTTCTACCGCTGGCCCACCGCCGAGGCGCGCTGGGGATACCTCGCCACCTTCCTCGACACCACGCTCAACGCCCCGCTACGCAAGCCCTACAAGGACCTCGACGCCATTCTCGCCGAGAAGGATTTCTTCGTGCTCACCACCAACCAGGACACGCAGTTTGTGAAGCTCTACCCTTGGGAGAAGGTGGCAGAGATCCAAGGCGACCACCGCTTCTTCCAGTGCTCCCGTTGCTGTACCGACGAGGTATGGGACGCCATCGAGCCGGTCTCTCGTATGGTAGAGGCCATGGGAGACGGCCTAGAGGTTCCGACAGAGCTCGTGCCACGCTGCCCGCACTGCGGGGCAGAGGCGTTCCCCTGGGTTCGCGGCTACGGCAACTTCCTGCAGGGCGAGCTCTACGAGGAGCAGTACCGCAAGATGTCCGACTGGCTCGACGCGCACGCGCGGCAGAGGATCCTCTTCCTCGAGCTGGGTGTGGGCCGCATGACGCCCGCGTTTATCCAGGAGCCGTTCTGGGCCCTCACGGCGCAGTTACCGCAGGCCAGCTACATCGCCGTAAACAACAAGACGCAGTTCCTCCCCCGCGCGATCGAGGATCGGGGGCTCGCCGTTCGCGCCGATATCGCCGACGTGCTCGCCGACGTGCGCAAGACGCTGGGGAGGTAGCGCATGGAGACGGCGAAAGCAGTTCGCATAGGCAGGACGCTAGCCGAGGCGGATCTTGTCATCATCGGCGCCAGCAACGGACTCGATATGGCGGAGGGGCTCAATCTCTTCTGCACCGATGCTCATTTTCGGGAGGCGTACGGAGACCTCGCCCAGGCCGACGGTATCGGCTGCATACTGCAGGGGCTGGCCTCCCCGGATGCAAACGTGCGACGCCGGTGGAGCGAGCGGTTCCATCAAAAGGAGTATGTCGAATATGAGCCCAGCCCGCTCATGAACGGGCTGCGGCGTCTTACGGAGCACGCCGACACCTTCGTGGTCACATGCAACATCGACGGGCACTTCGCGCGCGCCGGGTTCGACGAGGAGCGCGTGCTCGAGGCTGAGGGGAGCACGCGCACGTCGGTTGACGAGCGGCGCCTCGCCCATCCAGACACCCTCGCCACGGCCCAGCTCGAGGAGCTCGAGCGCCTTGTGCAAGCCCATCGCAACGGCAGGGTCGCCATCCTCGAACTTGGCGTGGGACTGCACAACGGCGTCATAAAGCGCATGCTCGCCCAGATCGCGAACGCCTGCGAGCACGCAACCTACATCGTGTTCAACTACGGCCAGGCCATGGCGCCCGACGCTTCGTGCGAGACGATTCTCGTTGACGGCGATATGGCCCCGGCTTTCGAGGAGATCGCCCGATGCCACCCCTAGAAAGAGAAGCGCGTAGGCTTCGAAGCCTTATCGACGATGCCGACGCCATCATCGTCGGCATCGGCTCGGGCATGTCGAGCGCCGCCGGGTTCAACCATTACAACCGCGCGGGCATGGCGCGCGCAGGAATGGCGGACTGGCAGCAAGCCTTTGGCTTCAAGAGCCTTTTCGACGGCTTCTACCACCTCTACCCCAGCCTCGAGCAGCAATGGGCCTACTACGCGCGATACATCGACTTCATGCTGCGCGAGCCGACCTCGCAGCCCTATCTCGACCTACGGTCCCTCATCGGCCATA
>RQBM01000139.1:0-13557 GCA_008668795.1 Collinsella aerofaciens
CGACACTGCACCGGTCATGGTCGCCCAAGTGATACATAAGCGCCGGATGGTCGGTGGTGTAGGCAAAAAACGCAAAGTCATACACGCAGTCGTACAGGGCGCTTACCGTACTGGCGTGCATCGGGCGCCGTATGGCGATAATCGAGGCGCAATCGATATCGATGGTGCGCAGGTCGCTTGCGAGCTCGTTGGCAATGAGCTGAATGCGGTCGCGATCAAAGCCGCTCTCCCCGTGCTGCGCCAACGTGAGTGACCCCTTGCGCTTGCAATAGGCGACGAGCATCTTGGCGCGCTGCAGCATGCGGTAACGCTCGTGCGAAGACACTTCGTCGGTCAACGGCGGCAGCGAGCTCAGCAGGTCGTACATCCCTTCGAGCGCGCGGGCAAGCGCTTGGTCCACGTCTTGGACCAGCAAGGTCTCGGCCTCTTGATCTGCCAAATGCGTCTTAAGGTCGTAGTCGGCGGCGAGCAGCTCGTTTTGACGCTGCAGCTCCATGCGACGATGTGCCAGTTCACGGTTAAGCTCGTTGAGCTCCGACACGTCTTGGGCAAGCAGGGCCGATCCGCCCAGCAGTGGAAAGGCACGGTACATCACATCGGGATCGGACGCCACGGCAAAGGCATGGGCGCGGCCGTGCTCCTGGGTCCGCAACTCCTCGCGCACGCCTACCGGCACTGGCTTTGACACCGGCGTGGCATAGACCTCCTGCAGGTCGCGCGTTAGAACTTTGAGGTCAAGCGGCAAGGTGTCGAAGATGCCGGCGATGTCGTGATACGACGGAATGACACCGCAATCGAGACAGATTTCCATCGCCACCACGCACAAGACGCAATAGATGAGCGAGAAGTTGAGCCTCCATGCCCAGGGCACGCGCAACGCATAGGAGATGGCAAAGAATGCGCCGCCCAGCAGTACGAGCGCCGCCGTACCCGAGAAACGCTGGATGCGAAAGGACGAGGACCGACCAACCAGGATAAAAAAGGCCACGAAGTTAAAGGCCGTCCACACTAAGACGGCGAAATAACCCCAGCCGTACGTGTAGTCGTTGCTCCAGGTGTCGCTTGTACGGTCAAAGCGGAAGACCTGCTGGTGAAAATCGTTGGTGAGCACAAATCCGATAAGCAGGATGGCCACAATCCACAGCGCAGCGCAGCAGCGGCGACCCAGGCGGTGTTGCTCCAGGCCCGCAAGGCGCAGACCACACAACTGGTAGAGCAGCGGAATGAGCGTCATGGGCACGTAGTACAGGTACCACAGCACGGTGGCATAGAACGGCGTGAACGACTTGTACTTGAGAATGACCTCGATCATCCACAGGGCGCAGATGGTGGCGATGGCAACAAGACGGCGGCGCAACACATAGTCCAAACAGCGCAGATAGACCGATACGCCCCAGATCGAAAATACAATTGCGGCGACAAGCAACGGCAGAGAGCTCGAATGGACGAGCGCATCCACGACCTCTTCGGACGCCTCGCTATAGGCGGGCACGGTGTTAGAAAGTTTGGGGTCGAAGGCGAACAGCGCCGGCAAGACTGCCAAAAGCATGAGGAACAGCGCGGTGATGGCGCCGGCGATAGCAAAGACGCGGTGACGGTACACCTGATGTGTTATGCCAACAAGGAATCGCGGCATGGCGAAGAGCCTGCCGCCCCTGGGATCCGCCACGGGTGCGGATCGGGCGGCCGCGTGGCCGATATGTCGCTCGCGGGTACCCATAGTGCTTTTAGCGTACCGACAGGTGGGCCCAAAAAGCGGGCCACATGTCCCAAAATCCGCAGACGGCAAGGCGCCCGGCAGCCTCCCCCGTCCGGCACTTCCCGATATCCGCCCGCCCCAAACCACCGCAAAGGGGACAGGCACCTTTGTGGTGGTTTGGGGCGATGCGCTAGTCCACGGCGATGTCGAGGTTCTTGCCGATGAGACCTACGTAGCCGCCCTCGGCAGCCTTGGGGCTGTCAGCATGGCAGAGAACCCACTTGTCGGCCTTCCAGTAGCAGTAGCTGTCGCCAGCCGTGGGCATGTCGGCTGCAGCCTCGGGGCGCGGGCCGTTGGTGCCGGCGGGCAGCGCCACCATCACCTGGAAGCCGCCGTCGTCGACCATGCAGGGCGTGTAGTGAAGCGTGGTGTTGAAAACCTCAACAAGCGTGCCGGCCGGCACGCGGAACGCCTTGACGCACGCGGTATCGAGCTTGCCGTCCTCGATCTCCCAGCGATGCGCCACGAGCAGGATAAAGTCGCGGGCGCCCAGGTTGAACTCGCTCGCGCGGTGGTACTCCAGGCAGTTGAGACGCGTGTTGTGGCCGTTGCACCAGCCCAGCTGGAAGGGACGACCGCCAAACATGAGAAAGCCCAGCTTATCGGCATCCATGACACCCTCGAGCTCGGGCGCGGAGGCCACATACTTGCTGCCCTCGGGGATGGGCGTGGAGGCAAGTGCCTCGAGCACGGGCGACGTAAGCTCGGACGGAACGTTATCCCAAACGTTGCCATAGGACTTGAACTCGGGATCAGAGACAGAGTAGATATGCATGTTCGCTCCTGTTCGTTTGTGTGACAGTATGAACATTCTAGAACAATCTTGTTCTGTTTTGAGCACTCGGCATAAAAAAGCGCTCCGCAAAGAGCGGGAGCGCTTCTGGCACAAACGTTATTCCTGCAAGCAGCCTTACGCCTGCTGATAGTGCAGGTGATTCTCGTCGATATCGGCCAAGTCGCGGTCGAGGTAGCGGCGCGCGAGCCAGTTTGCCATGGGAAGGTTCTGGTCCAGGTAGTTACCGCACTCCTCGGGAGCGGCACCGGGGATATCGCCCTCAAAGCCAGCGACAAACTCGAACAGCTCACGCACGAGCGGCAGAATCTCCTCGCTCGTCACCTCGCCAAACACGACGAGGTAAAAGCCCGTACGGCAGCCCATGGGACCAAAGTAGACAATGCGGCTCGACCACTCGGCATGATTGCGAAGGAACGTCGCGCCCAAGTGCTCGATGGTGTGGCATTCGGCCGTGTTCATAACCGGCTCCTTATTGGGCGTGGTCAGGCGCAGGTCAAAAGTGGTGACGGCGGCGCCGGTCGCCGGATCGCGGTCGATGCGGCTCACATACACGCCGGGCTCAAGCAGCAGATGGTCAACGGAAAAACTCGCGATGCGCTCCATGGCAGATCCTCTCGGTAGTTAAATTGGGACGGGGCTCTTTTAGCTGGTTCGAATGGTCGCACCAATCATACCAGTCAAAAAAGCCCCGTCCCAAATGAGCTACCCGGGACGGGGATCAATGAGTTTTAAATCCCCGTCCCAGAAAAATCATTCTAGGTAATCTAGAAGGACTTTTCCGCTCTGGGGTCTGGCGCCGTTCCGACTAGATCTCGCGCACGCTTTGGCGCTCGACAAAATAGGTCGATACGGCCGTCTTGCAGGTATAGCTCTTGGGATTGCGGATGTTGCCCACCAGGCGGCGCACCGCGATCTCGCCCACCTCGTGCTTGGGAACGTGCACCGTGGTGAGCGGCGGGTTGGAAAAGGCGCCCAACGACAGGTCGTCAAAGCCGATGATCGAGACATCCTCGGGCACGCGAATACCGTGCTCGTTGAGCGCGCGCATGGCACCCACGGCGAGCACGTCGTTTTCGGCAAAGAAAGCCGTCGGCAGGTCGTCGTGCGAGACGCTGTCGAGCCACGCGCCCATATCGCGATAAGCGCCCTCGAGCGTGGTGCCCAGCGTGACACGCCATGCCGGATTGGCCTCGAGGCCCGCATCCTCAAGCGCTTGGCGATAGCCGCGCTCGCGGTCCTTAAAGTTGCGGATGCGAAGGTCGCCCGCCAGATAGCCGATTTGCTTGTGACCTTTCTCGATAAGGTAGTCCACGGCGCGCAGTACCGAATCGGTGTTGGCAATGACCACGGCATCAAAGTATTGGCGATCGCTCCAGCCGTCGAGCACGATCAGGTGGGCGGCGGCGTTGGCGAACAGGGCGTAGTCCTCCTCGCCCAGCTCGGTACCCATCAGCACGATAGCGGCGGACGGATCGGCGATCAGGCCCTCGACCTGCGGGCGCACAGCGTCAAGATCGCTAAAGTCGAGCGTGACAAAGCTCGTGCTCATGCCGTGGCGACGCGCCTGGCGCTCCACGCCCTCGATGACCGCGGGATGGAAGGTGCTCTCGTCCAGGATGGCGGCCGTCTTGCGCGCAAGCACAAACTGGATGCTCTCGAGCTGCGTCGACTGCTGGTAGCCGAGCGACTGCGCACACTCCAGGATGACCTTGGCGGTCTCCTCGCTCACGCTGCGCTTGCGGTTGAGCGCGTTGGACACGGTTGCGGGCGAAAAGCCGGTAATGCGGCTGATCTCGCGGACGCTTGCTTTAGCCATCATTCCCCCTAGCATCGGTCGCGGCCGAGCATCGTGGCTTGACCGCCCCGTGGCTCGGCAACTAAACGACCGCAAATTCAATCTAAACAGAAGAGTAAATGTTTATTAGCTAGTTTAGCCTGTTGTCAAGCAAAGTGGCGCGACTATTCCCCCAACGGGCGCATTTGTCCATCTTAACGTTATTACGCAAGGTCTTCGCCATTGCTTGCTATTACGCGTCGGTACCATTCGAAGCTTTTCTTTTTACGTCTCTCAAACGAGCCCGCACCGCTATCGTCTCGATCGACATAGATAAACCCGTAGCGCTTACGCATCTGTCCTGTGGCGACCGAAACCAAATCGATCGGGCCCCAACAGGTATATCCCATGAGTTCCACCCCGTCGAGCTCGACGGTCTCCCTCATCGCCTCGATGTGGGCCCGCAGGTATTCAACTCGATAGTCGTCTTCTATTTCACCCGAATCTTCCGGCACATCAGGAGCACCCAAACCGTTTTCGACGATGAACAGCGGCTTTTGATAGCGATCCCAGATTTCATTCATGGTGACGCGCAGCCCTTTGGGGTCGATAAACCTCCCCCAAGGCTCCTGTTTTAGATACGGATTAGGCGCCGAGCGAAGAAGGTTCGAATCGAACTGACCTTCCGCATGCGCTTTTGCGACGCGCGTCGAGTAATACGAAAACGAGACGAAATCGACCAGGTTTGCAGCCAGTACTTCGCGGTCATCATCCCGATAGGGCACCTCAAAACCATGGCGGGCGTATTCCTTGAGAACATAGCTCGGGTACGCACCGCGCACCTGGACGTCGGTAAACATGTAATGGCTGCGATTCTCAGCCTGCGCAGCCAGCACATCGTCCGGATCACATGTAGCCGGATAGAAGACACCTGCGTTGAGCATGCAACCGATCTTCGCCCCGGGGCACAGTTCGTGACACGCCCCGACCGCACGGGCACTCGCAACCAATACATGGTGCACGGCCGTGTGAACCGTTGCATAGCGATTCTCCCCTTGCTCGAAGATGATCCCCGCCGCCATAAAGCACGCCTGCGTCATGATGTTGATCTCGTTAAAGGTCAGCCAATAATTGACCAATCCCCGATAGCGCTCGAACACGGTACGCGAATATCGATCGAACAGGTCGACCAACCTGCGATCGCGCCATCCGCCATACGCATCGACGAGATGCATGGGGACATCATAGTGGTTGAGCGTCACCAAAGGCTCAATGCCATGCGCGCGGCACGTCCTAAAAACATCCTCGTAAAAGGCAAGGCCTTCTTCATTGGGCTCGGCTTCGTCTCCTTTGGGAAAAATGCGGCTCCAGGCGATCGATAAGCGCAGGCATTTAAAACCCATCTGGGCAAACAGTTCAATATCCTGCTTGTACCTATGGTAAAAATCAATGCCTTTGCGAGCGGGATAGAAGCTGTCGGGTGCCAACGCACGCGGATCAAGGTCTCCCCGCATGACGTCCATGCGTTGATCGCCAAACGGCAGCATGTCGGAATTGGCTAAACCGCGACCGCCTTCGTTCCATCCTCCCTCGCACTGGTTTGCAGCCAGAGCCCCGCCCCATAAAAAATCTTCTCTAAACATTATGGTGTCGTCCTTTCTATCAAATTCCCGGCCCACGCTGTCGAACGCAACGGACTCGGCAAGTGCCGTGCAACAGCACAGTACCGTTGCGCGGCCAAGGGGTCGGACCGCGCAACGGCTGGGGAGCATATTTGTGCAGTAGCCTCTTATGCCTCGACGGATTCAACAGCCTCAGAATCGCCGCTCTTGGACTTCAACGGCATCTTCTCCTGTCCTTCAAATCCAAAAACCATCGCCAACGCAAACGTCACGGCACCGCCAGCAAGACACCCGATGGTGCCGGGGATGATATCCTGAGCAAACATGAGCACGTTCATCCATGGGAAACCAACGCCAGTGAAGATATAGACGTTGGCATGAAGAAGGCTTACCAGCAGACCACCGACAGCACCACCAATCATGTTCCAGGCAAGAGCTTTCTTGTCGCGAAACAGGATGCCGTAGATGATGGGCTCACTCACGCGACCGAAGGCATAGGTGATGAACAAGTTCCAGCCCGTGGCTCGATTCTCCTTGTCCTTAGCGCGCAGGCCATAGGCGAGCGCGATGGCAAGCGTGGTGTAGGCTACAACCGCGGCGCCGGGGTATAAGATGGCGTCGTAACCGTTCTGGAGCGCGGCGGGCAATATGGCGGTATAGATCGGCACGTGCATGCCGGTGGCGATGATCAGATTCCAGAATGCGCCGATAACCGCGGTCGCAGCGGGACCGGCAACAGAGGCGAGCCAAATGATGAAATCGGCCACAAGGCCCATGACAAATTGGACGGCAGGGCCGCAGAGGCACAGCGCGACCGGCAACATCACGAGCACCGTACCCACGGGTACGATCAGAACGCGCAACATATCAGGCGAGATCTTCTTAAAGAAGCGCTCAACATAGGACTGGGCCCAGGTGATCAAGATGACCGGAAGAACAGCCTGGGTGTAGTTGACGAGCTGCATGGGGATGCCGAAGACGCTGAAAGGCTTTCCGTCCTCAACAATAGCGAGCATGTCGGGATAAATCATCACAACAGCGATGAGCAGTGCCAGCACAGGACTCGTTTTGAACTTCTTAGCCGAGCTATAGGCGGCAAACACCGGGAAGTAGTAATACGCCGCATCGCCCACCAGGGAAAGGATCCGATACAGGTCGCTCGTTTCGGACATAAAACCGGCGCCTTCGGGCCCAAACAGAATAACGAGCATCTTGAAGATACCGGCGACACAAAAGATCGGAAGAATCGGGGTGATAGCGCCGCTCACGGCATCGAGCAGCTGATTGAAGAGGTGCTTGGGCGCCAAGCGCTCCTTCCAGCTAAGCTGAGGGCCATCGAGTTCCTCGTCAATCGATACCGTGACCTCGAATCCGCCCTGCTTACAAACCTCGTCGTAGACCTTGTCGACCGTGGGCCCGATCACCAGCTGCACCTGCCCTCCGGCGTGCACGACGCTGATGATAGACGAGATGTCCTCAAGCTTCTCATCATTCGAGAGGCTTTCATCCTTGAGGCTGAAGCGCAGGCGCGTCATGCAATGCGTAACCGAAGCCACGTTTTCCGCCCCGCCCACAGTGGAGAGAATCTGCTCTGCCACCTTTTTGTAATTTGCCATCATTGGCTCCTTTGCACAATCTTGGCTTACTGTTCGAATCGGCAAAGGTCATGCCCCGAATGGCTACGGGTTACAATCCTTTTTTGGAGATGATCCGGTTGAGATGGATCATCAGATAGAGTTCCTCCTCCTCGGAGAGCGTGGCGTCCCACGTTTCACGACAATAGGAACCGATATGCTTCACGCACTCTGCCAACTGCGGAAACTCCTCACGAAAGTTCTTGTACATCTGCATGTTGGCGCTGTTCAGCGACTCGCCGGCTTGAATGCGCTTGAACAGGTACCGCAGATGCGTGGCGAAGCGGGTGAAATCAAAGGAATCGCGGTCGACAATAATGCGGAAATCGCTTTCGAGAATCTCGATAACGTCCTCGAGCATATCGTCGAACTGCTTTGTGGGCTCGGCCGTGGCTTTGACGGCTTCAACAACCCGTGCGTTCACGAGATTCATCGCAATACTGGCAATCTCATCCTTGGGAAGCCGCTCTCCGAGCTCCTTCTCGAGTCGCATGACGATAAACTGGGCAGCCTTGTATTCCTTCGGATACGTCTCCCGCACTTCATAGGCAAGAGGCATCGCGATGCGGACCCCCTTTTGGGCTCGCGCAACGGCAAACGACAGGTGATCAGCCATGAACAGCGTCGCATTGGTTGAGAGGTCGTAGGGCAGTTCGTTGGCAACGATGTCCATAACTTTCGCCGCAAACATCACGATATCCGAGGGAAGATCCCTCATGACATCTTGTCCTTTAGGATCAATGTCGTAAAACGTATGCTCGATTTTAGAAAGAGGGAGCTCTCGAGGAAAATCTCCGCCGAAACCGACGCCCCTGCCCATGGCGATGACATCTCGCCCCTGTCCGTCACGGCAAAGAACCGCGTTGTTGTTAAGCTTTTTAATTGCAAGCATGGTGAACCTCCTTTCAAGAACACTCACAGAAAAAGGCATGATAGCCAATAGCAGTGCTATTGCGGTCATGCCTTACGTAACAATCCGTGTTGTATTGCTCTTGGGCATGCCTCCACACAGGAGTAACAATCCAAGATGCAAACTGCATTATAGCGCTCTCCCCGCCCCGGGGACCATCGGGCTGGCGAACGGTAGATGTCGGCCCGCCAGCGGCCACATCGAGCAGATGGGCGTGCTTCGATCCCGAGCCTAGCCTAGGATGCGGGCCATGCGCGCCTTGAACTCGGACAGGAAGCGCGGGGCATCCACGGTCAGTGCCACAAGCGCGCTCTTGTCTGGATCGGATAGGCGGCGCTCGTCGCAAATGGTGCGGCCGCGATACTCGCCGAGCAGGTCGACGCGCAGGTTACAGCCGAGCGCACCCACGAGCGTGGGGTCGATCGCCACAGCGACGGCAAGCGGATCGTGCAGCGCGCAGCCACCCAGGTAGGGGGCGTTCATCTCGTACGAGCCAATGTAGTGCTCCACCATGCTCGCAAACGCGCAACCGGTCATGGTGCCCGAACCCGTCCAGCCGGCAATGTCGCGACGCGTGAGCACCACGCGATGCGTCACATCCAGACCCACCATAGTGAGCTTGCGGCCCGAACGTAGCACGGCATCGGCCGCCTCGGGATCGCTTGCCATGTTGGCCTCGGCGCCCGCACTCACGTTTCCGGGCACGGTCAGGGCGCCGCCCATCACGACCACGCGACCGATAGACATCATCGCCGCCGCATCGCGCTCCAAGGCAAGTGCCAGGTTGGAGAGCGGACCGGTCGCCACGTAGATCAGATCGGGGCCATAGGTGCGCGCGGCATCGATCAGATAATCGACCGCCGCGTTACCGTCGGCCGACGTCGCCCCCACCGGCTCGTACGGCGACGCGGGCACGCTCGCCCCGCCAATGCCGTTCTTGCCGTGGATGAGCGTGGTGGACGCCGGCGGTGTATAGGGCTCAGTCGCCTTAATGGGACGATCGGCGCCCAGGTACACCGGAACCTCAGGGCGACCCAGCAGATCGAGCACCGCCAGGCAGTTGTGCGCCGATTGCTCGACGCGCACGTTGCCAAAGCACGTGGTGATGCCCACGAGCTCCACCTCGGGGCTCGCGATGGCATAGGCCAGCGCCATCGCATCGTCCACACCCATATCCAGATCAAGGATCAGCTTCTTGATTGCCATTGTTCTACTCCGCTTCTCCGTCTTTATCGTTTAACCAAACCAATGTTCAACTTCGGCGCGCGTGGGAATCGACTGTTGCGCGCCCAAGCGCGACACCGTCACTGCCGAGGCGCGAGCACCCGCGGCCATGCACTCAAAGAGCGGCAAGCCCTCTAGACGAGCCGCCGCCAACGCGCCGATAAACGTATCGCCGGCGGCCGTGGTATCGACTACCGTGTTCGAAAGTGCCGGCATGCGTAGCAGCTCGCCGTCATCGCCGAGCGTAACCGAGCCGGCGCCGCCCAGTGTGATGACCGCAGCTCCGGCACCCTTGGCGAGCAGGGCATTGAGCGCCGCGACGTAGCTCGCATCATCCGCGGGCAAGATGCCCGTCAGCACCTGGCACTCTGTCTCGTTGGGGCAAACCAGGTCGACCGCAGGCCAGACCTCCGCAGGCAACTCGCAGGCAGGCGCTGGATTAAAGACCGTATAGAATCCCAGCTCGTGAGCGCAAACAAGCGCCTCGGCAGTCGCTGCAAGATCACATTCGCCCTGGGCGATAAAGACGCTTCCGGCAGCCGGGGCGATCTCGTTGGCGTCGCCGTCGAGCTCATCGGCCACCAGACGTCTCAGCGCGCAGGCCACATCCTCACCCGTAAGCGCGTGGTTGGCGCCCGGCGACAGCACGATGCGGTTGTCGCTCTCGCAGCGAATGATAGTCGCGGTACCGGTCTCCACGTCATCGCGACGCGCCACGAACTCAACGTCCACGCCGGCATCCTGAAGCCCCGCCACGAGCGCATCGCCAAACGCATCGCGCCCGACCGCGCCAATCATGCACGTGCGCGCACCCATGCGCGCGGCGGCGACGGCCTGGTTAGCGCCCTTGCCACCGGCGTTGGTGATAAAACCGCTGCCACCAACGGTCTCGCCCGCGCGTGGCATGCGCTCGCACGCCACCGAAAGGTCCATGTTCATGCTGCCGAACACCGCAACGATGCCGCGATCTGCCATGGAAACCTCCTCATCCGCGGGCCTTATGCCCACCGTCGGCCGTCGATCGTGCGCCCTCGCACCTCTATAACTTTAGTTCACTTTGATGTGAACGCGCCCTTGAGGTTGCGCCAGCAGCAAGCATTCACAGGAGCAGGCAGCTACAATGAATATGTGCTGATTATTCTCGTCATTGGATGATGTTTTATGGAGCAATTCCCACAATCGAGCCCACGCGGCCCGCGCCGCGCGCCCGATAACCAGGCGCCGCACGAACGCCCGCGCGCCGACCGCCGCACCGGCGAGTCGCGACGCGGCCCAAGCCCGCATCGAACGCCCACCAACAAGGGCGCCCACACCAACAGCGCCGCAAAAGAACAGGCGCCCGCTCGTCCCAAGTCCCGCTACATTCCTGCGCTCGACGGCCTGCGCACGCTTGCCGTCGTCGCGGTGGTGCTCTATCACCTCAACCTCACGTGGGCTCAGGGCGGCCTGCTCGGCGTCACGATCTTCTTTGTGCTTTCGGGCTATCTGATCACGCGCTTGCTGCTCAACGAAGTCGCTAAGACCGGTCGCATCGACCTTAAGAGTTTCTGGACTCGCCGCATCCGTCGCCTGGTCCCTGCCGTGGTAACGGTAGTGTTCGTGACCTGCGCGCTGTGCACTATCTTTAACCACGTGATGCTCACCAAGATGCGCCCCGACATCCTGCCGTCGCTGCTGTTCTTCAACAACTGGTGGCAGATTGCCCAAAACGTCTCGTACTTCAATGCTCTGGGCGACCCCTCGCCGCTCACGCACTTTTGGTCGCTCGCCATCGAGGAACAGTTCTACCTGATTTGGCCGCCATTGCTGTTTGCCATGGTATCCATGCATGTGAGCAAGCCCAACACGCGCCGCGTGGTTCTGGGCCTTGCCGCGGTATCTGCCCTCGCCATGATGGTACTCTACAATCCCGCCGCCGACCCCAGCCGCGTGTACTACGGCACCGACACCCGCGTGTTCTCGCTGCTACTGGGTGCCTGGATGGCCTTTATCCCCGATCGCGACCTGGCGCCGGTGCGTCTCGCTCATCGTTTGGGGCTCAATCGCCTGGCTGGCGCCGCCAAGCACGGCAAGAAAGCCGAGGACAAGCCTGACAAGAAGGCCGACGAATCAGCCGATACCGCCCTGGCACAGCCGAGCGCCCTCGTGCGCTTTTGGTCCTCGCCCGCATCCATCGATGTCTTAGGCGTCGTGGGTCTGGTTGGCCTTGCCGCCATGGTCGCACTCACCAACGGCTACACCGCGTTCCAGTATCGCGGCGGCACGCTGTTATGCTCCATCCTCACGCTCATGGTCATCGCAGCCTGCGTGCAGCCCCAGGGAATGGTTGCCCGCGCGCTGTCCGCCGAGCCGCTCGTGTGGGTTGGCAAGCGCTCGTACAGCATCTACCTGTGGCACTATCCACTGCTGCTGCTCATGAACCCGGTCGCCAACATCAGCGATACGCCCTGGTGGCAGTACATCTTGCAGGTACTTGTGGTGGTCGCCGTAGCCGAGTGCTCCTATCGCTTTATCGAGACGCCGTTTAGGAAGGGCGCCTTTGGACGCACCGTTTCCGAGCTCCGCGAAGGCACCACCACGCCCGCAAACTGGGTGCGCGCGCATATTCCCGTGTGCGCCGTTTGCGGCGTCGTGCTTGTCGTGGCGCTGGGTGGTCTGGTCTTCGTGCCCGACACATCCGCGCTGAGCGGCGAGGGCGCCGAAATCCTAAACAAGGAAGCCAAAAATGCAAAACCCCAGGACCAGCAGGCGGCCGATGACACCGACAAGGACAACGACGGCTTCCCCGACGGATCCTACGACCTGCTCATGATTGGCGACTCCGTGTCCCTGCGCGCCGTCGATTCCTTTGACGGCGTGTTCCCCCACAGTCACATCGATGCCGAAAAGGGCCGCCAGTTCGATGCGGGCCGCACAACATTTGAGGGTTATATCCAGCAGAACCTCGCCGGCAAGATCGTAGTCTTTGCGCTGGGCACCAACGGCCTAGTGACCGATGCCCAGATTGACGCCATCATGGCCGATGCCGGCAATCAGCGCACCGTCGTATTTGTAAACACGCGCAGCCCGCAGCCATGGGTCGGCGCTACCAATCAGGCCATCGCCAACGCCGCCACGCGCTATAAAAACGTGCGCGTTATCGACTGGTACGGATATAGTGCCAACCGCAACGATCTGTTCGACGGCGACGGCACGCACCTTTCGAACGCGGGCGTGGCCGAGTACCTTAAGCTCATCCACGATGCCGTCAAGAAGGACCTGCCCGTGCATCCCGAGGACCACGTTAACGATCCGCAGCCGGCGGCCGTCAAGTCCGCCGCCGACGCACTCGTCAACGCGCTCGCCTACAAACCGCACAAGCTAGGCACCGACAAGTAACACACTGTCAAATCCGCTTGCACCCGGAGGGGGCGTCGGCCACAACCGACGCCCCCTCCGGCAGTTAGGGACGTTCCATATGTGCCGGTACTTAGGGACACTCCTGACGCGGTCGATGAATGCCCTTCCGCGGCCGAATTCTGAGTTCCTCACCACCCCGAGTGTCGTCTGCAAGCCCCGCACCCGCAGCAAACACCCCAAGGTTGCTCTTTTCGAGCCGGCCCCAAGGGGCCGTGGGCAAAAAATGCCAAATATGAGTACTGATACCATTTTAGTAACAGGCAAAATGGCCCAAAATGGCGTTCTTTCGGTCGCCATAGGTCGCGCGCGCAGACGTGGTGTAAGAGTGTCCTGAGGTCCGTCGCTGCAAGTCCCGATGTTACTCCTTCTTGAGGCCGTGCTTCTCGACTATCTCGTCCACTATCTCCCTGGCGCGCCGCCCGAGCGCGCGGCGCCTCCC
>RQBM01000070.1:0-3238 GCA_008668795.1 Collinsella aerofaciens
AGATGGAGCCTGTCGAGCAGGACGTAGTCGAGTGACCGGACGAGTACTCGGGCAAGGTCGTTGAGGTCTTCGGCACCTCCGGCGGCATCATGACGAGCATGGATACCTCGGGCATCGGGACGCACCTTGAGTTTAAGCTCCCGACGCGTGGCATCATGGGCCTTAAGAACCGCATCATGAACGGCACCCACGGCGAGGGCGTGTTCTACCACACCTTCCTGGAGTACGGTCCCTACGCCGGCGAGATCGGCAACCGTCAGACCGGTGCCATGATCTCCATGACCACCGAGAAGGCCGTTGCCTATGCCCTGGGCACGCTGCAGGAGCGCGGCCAGCTGTTTGTTGAGCCGGGCACCGAGTGCTACGAGGGCATGATCGTGGGCGAGCGCAGCAAGGCCGGCGACATGGTCGTCAACATCGCCCGTACCAAGAACCTGGGCAACCAGCGTTCCTCGACCTCCGATATTTCCGTGCAGCTGGTGCCGCCCCGCACCTTCTCGCTGGAGGAGGCGCTGGAGTACATCGCCGATGACGAGCTGGTGGAGATCACTCCCAAGAATATTCGCCTGCGCAAGCGTCTGCTCAATGCCACCGACCGCAAGAAGGCCGCCGTCCGTGCCGGTCAGGTCAACAAATAAGCGCCGGGCTTTATAGCTTTAATGAGAAAGGGCGTCGACCGCAATGGTCGGCGCCCTTTTTGGTGCATGGGGATTGATGCGGCCTACGCCACCACAAAGGTGCCTGTCCCCTTTGTGGTGGTTGGTGGTTAGGCGGTGGGAAGGCCTGGCGTGTTAGCCGGCTGCTGCGGCTTGAGGTGGGCGTTGTGCCAAATGATTTGGATGACGTAGCCGAGCGTGAAGACGAAGGCTATGCCGCTGACAAAGTTGCCCATAAGAGGAAGTGCCGTGAGCGCGCCCGCGACGATACCGCCCGCGGCGGCCATGGCGAAGCGGTTTTGGTTGTGTCCGACCATGCGTGCGATCGCGGTACCCGTAAATGCCGCCGAGACCAAAGCGATGCCGATGATGCTGCACATGAGGGCTCCGGCGAGCGACAGGCCTGCAATCGAGATGATAAGCAGCAGGACGGCGGGAGCGATGGCGACCGTGCCCAGAAGGCCACTTACCCACAGTGGCATGGGATGCTGATGGAGCATGCCAGCGGCGCTGGCGGTTGCGCGCGGAAAGACAAGCTCAAGCAGGATAGCGACAAAGCAGGTGGAAAGCGCTGCGGCAACGATGCCGCCGATCATGTCGTTGACCGTAGAGGTGTTCTCGTTCTCGGTCCGGTCGATCTTGAGGGCTCCAACCTGAGCGCCCTCGGCCCGCTCGGGGTCCTGTGAGACGTGGGCGTTCACCGTGCCGGTGATGCGGGCGTTTTTACCCAGGATGAGCTTGTCGGCCCAGACTTCAACATTGCCATCGACGGTGCCGTCGATGGCAACGGTGTCGCCGGCAAGCGCCGCCGATTTGGCGGAGCCGCGCAGGGCGACCGTTTCGCCCGCCGCGTAAAAACAGTTGGCGGTGCTGCCGGTGTTGAGCACGACGTGCTGGCCGGCCACCGTGACGCTGCCATCGATTGCGGTTTTGGCGATATCGATGGTGCGTGCTGCCAGACGAACGGCGCCGCCTACGGTGCAATCGCGAATCGACAGGTTCTCACCCGCCGCGATAATATCGCGGCCGATGGAGGCGTCGTCTAGGTTGAGACTTTGGCCGGCCCAGTACAGGTCGCCTTCGATACCGGACGGAGTTGAGTCAACTTCGGTTGCGAGCACGTTTCCCGCGGTGTCGGTGCCGGCGAACGACACCGTGGGAAGTGCGGTGAGCGCGAGTGCAATCAGCGCGAATAGGATGGTGATGCGGGCCTGCGCTTTGTGGCGCCGGATCGACGGTACTTGGTTGCAAGGCATAGTGAATCCTTCGTTAGATACTCGACAGGTATCTAACAGGGTACCCAACGCGTGGGCGCTCTAAAAGAACCTCTCGGTTGCATTTCGAAGGGTCGTGCCGTGCTGTTTACTTTTTACGGTGCAAGAAGCGCGCGATATCTTCTTCGGTGGGGCTTTTGATGTCAAAGCGCAGCGAGAGCCAACGCAGCCCCATGGTCACCACAACGCATACGACCAGTGCGGCAACATTGCTCATGAGGCCGCTCATGACGAGGGCTACATAGCTTGCCGATCCGGCGATGGCCGCGATGGCATAGAAGTTGGTGCGTTGGAAAATGCCCGGGACCACGCCCATAAAGCCGTCGCGCAGCATGCCGCCGCCCACGGCGGTAAAGAAGCCCATCATGATACATACGGCGGGCGCAAATCCGTACACCAACGCCTTGTCCGCGCCGGTTGCTGCATAGATGCCGACCGAGATGATGTCGAGCAGGGGAATGAGTTTTTCGGGCTTATCGACGATTGCCGGGAAGATATAGATGATGGCGGCTGTGGCGATGGAGAGCGGTAGTGCCATGGGCTGGTTGAGGATGTAGACGTTGCCGACCTGGAGCGTCATATCGCGCAAAAGACCGCCGCCCAGACCGCAGACCACCGCGAGCGCGACCGCGCCCACCAGGTCGAGCTTGTGCTCGCGAGCGACCAGCACGCCCGAGATCGATGCCGCGACAACGGCGAACATCTCGAGCCAAAATGGGATAGCGACCATGACATCCGAGGCGTGTGAAGTAACAGTCATAGCGGCGACGACGGGCAAGATGAGGTCCTTTGATTCTCGGGTTTGAACAATGCCCGTACATAGTACATGGTTGGCGGCGATTGAGACCCTATTGCTCGGCAAACGGTAGGGACTGGGAACGGTCATGGGTACCAAACATGTGCATCAGCCTCCAAAGATGCCGAAAAATGTCGTTTTTGGAGGGTGATGTACATGTTTGAGATTCAAGGTGAAATCGAAAGCAATGGGGGACGTGGCTGAATAGGAGGGATGTCCAAATTTTGAGCGGAGCTCAAAATTTATCCGGTCGGCTTACGCCGACCGCGCTGCGCTAAAAACGCGCCACTGGCGCGTTTTCTTTACGCTTTGCGCCCTGGCGGGTTCGAATCCCTCCTCCTCCGCCGTATTTGCTTGTAAGGGACTCTAAACAAAAAAGCCCCCGTTTTCGGGAGCTTTCTCAACCAAAATGGCGGAGGAGGAGGGATTCGAACCCTCGTGACCTTATACAGGCCAAACGGTTTTCGAGACCGCCGCATTCAACCACTCTGCCACCCCTCCGCGTGGGGTAA
>RQBM01000236.1:0-3353 GCA_008668795.1 Collinsella aerofaciens
CAGACCGGCGGAGACCAGAAGGCTCCTGCGGCTGATGGTGATGTCCTTCATATCATTACCCCCAGTATAAAAATGGCTGGAAACACTGCACTGGGACAAAGTGCAAGTGGAACTATAGTAGCGCTGATGTCCATTTTTACAACAGCCTGGCGGGTTTTTTAATACAGAATCGGATGGGCGGTACGGGTAGTCGAATGGGCGGCGGAGGGTCTTATGCGGCGGAGGAGGCATCGTCCTCGGCCAGGGCGGCGAAGAGCTTCTTGCCGTCGAGGAGACGTGTGGTGACGTTTCTCATTCGGCCGATCTCTACGGTACGCAACGTGTCATCGGCGCCTCGCGCGTCATAGACCGTTCCCAGCAAATACGAGATGCCGTCTCGTTGCTTGATGGCAAAGGGCCGGAGTGTCATCCGTGCCACTTCGACCTCTCCGCGTGCCGTGACACTCGAAATATCAAAACTCACCGTGGTTCCGTGGTCGATGGCCTGCTCGATGAGCTCGCAGGCATCGATGCGCTTGACGGGCGTGCGTGTGGCCTTGGTGGATTTGTCGCCTGCGCTTGGAGCAGGCTCGGGTGCATCGAGGTAGCCGCGAACGTCGGCACTCGCCATGGCGACCAGGTGCTGCGCCATGCTCTTTCGAATGGCGATGGGCGTGGAGCGGTTGCGCATGACCATGCCGTGGAGCCGGATGATCTCTTCGTCGGTGAGCGGACGGGTCAAGAGTCGATAGCCCACGCCGCGCTTGTACTCAATTTCGTATCCGGCATGGCGAAGTGCGGAGATGGCGGTGTAGATGCTGCGCCGCGCCGCCGAGATGGGCATGCGGGCGGGGTCGTCGGGATGGGCGAGGCGCCGGATCAACTCATCGGAAAGCATGGCCTTGTCCTCGCCGGTGTTTTCGCTTAATAGTTGCAGGATGCGAACGGCGCGATAGGCTGCCATCGAGGCGGCGCCCCTCGTCGTGGTCTCGTAAGTTTCAACAGCGGTTTCGGTCATGGCGCCCACGTCCTTTCCGTTTTGGGTGGCGACGGTATGGAGCCTAGGACGCGGGGCTTTCCCAGGGGCGCAGAGCACTCTGGGCGGTCGGTGGCCGTCGGCAAGCGGCGGGTCGAGTTTTCAACAGCCCTGCCCAACTGACCAAAAACTTGCCAAAAGCTTGACGGATGCTGTTGAAAAAAGCGCCCCTCGGCTTGCCGAGAGGCGCTGGCGTGATGCGCTGGAACGCGTTTGGTGGCGCTGTGGCGATTAGAAGTCGGCGTTGCCCACGGTGCGCGGGTGCGGCAGGACGTCGCGGATGTTGCCCACGCCGGTGAGGTACATCACCAAGCGCTCGAAGCCCAGACCGTAGCCGGCGTGCTTGCAGGAACCGTAGCGGCGCAGGTCAAGGTAGTACTTGTACTGCTCGGGATTCATACCCAGATCCTTGATGCGGGCCTCGAGCAGATCCAGGCGCTCCTCGCGCTGGGAGCCGCCGATAATCTCGCCGATACCGGGAACCAGGCAGTCGGCGGCGGCGACGGTCTTGCCGTCCTCGTTCATGCGCATGTAGAACGCCTTGATCTCGGCCGGGTAGTCGGTTACGAAGGTCGGTCGCTTAAAGTGTTCCTCGGTCAGGAAGCGCTCATGCTCGGTTTGCAGGTCGATGCCCCAGCTCACGGGATAGTCAAACTTGTGACCGGCGGCGACGGCCTGCTCCAGGATTTCGACGGCCTCGGTATAGGTGACGCGGGCGAAGTCGGAGTTGGCGACATGGTCCAAGCGCTCGAGCAGACCCTTGTCCACAAACTTGTTGAGCATATTGAGCTCGTCGGGGCAGGTGGCCATAACGTCCTTAAGGACGTACTTGAGCATGGCCTCGGCGTTATCCATGTAGTCGTTAAGGTCGGCGAAGGCCATCTCGGGCTCGATCATCCAAAACTCGGCGGCGTGGCGCGTGGTGTTGGAGTTTTCGGCGCGGAAGGTGGGGCCAAAGGTGTACACGTCGCCAAAGGCCATGGCAAAGTTCTCGGCGTTGAGCTGGCCGGATACGGTAAGGCTCGCGTGCTTTCCAAAGAAGTCCTGGCTCCAGTCAACCTCGCCGGACTCGGTGAGGGGCGGATTTTTGGGGTCGAGCGTGGTCACGCGGAACATCTCGCCGGCGCCCTCGCAGTCACTCGTGGTGATGATGGGGGTGTTGACGTAGACAAAGCCCTGTTCCTGGAAGAAGCGGTGGATGGCGGCAGCCGCGACAGAGCGGATGCGGAACACGGCACGGAACAGGTTGGTGCGCGGGCGCAGGTGCTGATGGGTGCGCAGGAACTCGACGGTTGCGCGCTTCTTCTGCAGCGGGTAATCCGGGGCACTGACGCCCTCGACCTCGATGGAGGTGGCAGAAAGCTCGAAAGGCTGGGGCGCATCGGGGGTCAGCTTGACGGTGCCGGTGCAAATGAGTGCGGCCGAGACGTTTTGATGGGCGATCTCGTCGTAGTTGTCGAGTGCCTCGCGGTTCATGACGACCTGCAAGTCGCGGAAGCAGCTGCCGTCGTTGAGCGTGACAAAGCCAAAGTTCTTCATGTCGCGGATGGACTTGACCCAGCCGGCGACGGTGACGGTCTGGCCGCCGAGCGACTCGGCATCGGCATAGAGCTGCGCGATTTTGGTGCGGTTCACGTATCCTCCCATAACGGTTGAATGATAGTTATCCATACAGTTCGATATTCTAGCAGCTCGGCTCATTTGGGCTATACAGATAAGGCATTGGCGGGATGGTTTTTCAAACGAAAAGCGCCCGCGGCCAAATGGTCGCGAGCGCTTGACGAGGTGCCTTTTGGCTGTGTGGCGCGGGGCCTGGCTACTTGGTCTTGGCAACCAGCAGCGGGTCGCCAAGCTTGACGAGCGGGTTGCCGCCGATAAGCGTTCCAGACTCGCCGACATGGTCGATGCTCTTAAGACGATCGAGCTCGGAGACGATGACGGTCACGATGTCCTCGTGGCCGGCGGCCTTGATGGCCTCGCGATCGAAGCTGATGAGCGGCTGGCCGGCCTTGACCACATCGCCCATCTCGACAAAGCGGGCAAAACCCTTGCCGTTCATTTCCACGGTGCCCAGGCCAACATGGATGAATACGCGCAGACCGTCCTCGGTAATCATGCCGATGGAGTGGTTGGTGACAGTGGTGGCGCCGATGCGGCCGTTGGCGGGCGCATAGATGGTGCCGGTAATGGGCTCGATGCCATAGCCCTGGCCAAGCATGCCCGAGGCGATCGTCTCGTCGGGAACCTCGTCCAGGCTGACGAGCACGCCGTTGACGGGGGCATAGATGACGCCTTCGCGGGTGGCGAAGCTTGCTGCGGGCGGAACGGACGCCTCGCC
>RQBM01000046.1:0-6448 GCA_008668795.1 Collinsella aerofaciens
GCAGTCTGGGAATCAGCCATGTGCTCGTGTACTCCTTGCGTAAACACTGCCTGTAACCCGTTAACTGTACCGCACCTACCGCATCAGCGCGAGGGCGACCGACGATATCCCGTCTAACTAACGCAAACCCTCTACCGCATCCGCCAGAAGAGCGGCGGCCCTATCCTGAGCCAGACCACGCGCCGCCTGACGCATGGCGTCGCGCGCCGCCGCGTCATCGACCAGGTGCAGCAGTTCATCGGCAAAGGCAGAACCGTCGATATCGGCATCGGCGCAGAGCACGCCGGCCCCGGCGTCGACCAGATACCGGGCATTGGTGGTTTGGTGGTCGGCCGTCGCATGCGGGTACGGCACGAGCACCGAAGGCACGGCGAGTGCAGCGATCTCGGCCACGCTCGATGCGCCCGAACGCGAGAGCACCAAATCGGCAGCAGCCAGCATATCGCCCATGTTGTCGATGTAAGGCTGGACGCGGTAATGCTTCGCCTCCTCGGGCGTCAGCGCCAAAGCGCGCTCGGTCTCCTCAAAGCCGTCGGCACCCGTCGAATGCAACACATAGAGGTTCTTGCGCGAAAGCAGCTCGTTTTTGAGCGAAGCCACACGCTCGTTGAGGTGCTGGGCGCCAAGTGAACCGCCAAAGACGAGCAGCAGCGTAGCGTCCTCGGGAACGCCAAGTGCCTTGCGGCCGCGAGCGCGATCGCCCTCGATCACCGAGCGACGTACGGGGTTGCCGGTCATGAGCACGTGGTCAGGGTCACCTTCGCGCTCAAAGACCGAACGCGCTGCCGGCACCGAGATGCACACGCGGGCGGCGTGGGAGTTCATCATCTTGTTGGCCAGGCCCGGAACAGAGTTCTGCTCATGCAGCAGATACGGAACGCCCGCGCCCTTGCACCACCCCAGCAGCGGAACCTCGACATAGGCACCAAAACCAATGGCGGCATCGGGCTTGCCGACCTTTGAGAAATGACTGGCGAGCGCACGCTTGGCTTTGTTGACGCGCCACAGCGAGGTCAGCGCCGTCCAAGGACGGGAGCGGTCGAAGCCCGTGACCGTAATGGGCACAAAATCAAACCCAGCCTCGGGGACCAGACGACCCTCGAGCTTGCGCGACTGGCCCACGAACACAACGTGGTGGCCACGGTCACGCAGCTCTTCGGCCAAGGCGAGCGCGGGGTTGATGTGTCCTGCCGTGCCGCCGGCTGCAATAGCAACGGTCATTTTATCGGTCATGGTAGTCCCTTCGTACACGCGGTCCCTGGTCGTCGGTACGCAGACGCGCCGACGGGTCCGAGTTCAAATCGATTCGATTATATCCGCCGCCCGCGTTGCGAGGGCTGGGGCGCTGCGGACGACCTTGCGGAGCCATTCGCGGGCGTGGACGAGCTGCCGGCTCGGATGCAGAACCATCCAGAACGGTAAAGCCGCTACGCGAAGGTCGTTCACCGCGCACATGGGCTACGCCGGCGGTGCTCTCGTCCATAACGGCAAAGCTCTCACGGCGGCGGTCATACTCATCGCGGCGGGCGCTCTCGTACGAAACGCGCAGGATCAACCCGGCAAGCATAAGCGACACAATAATCGACGAACCGCCGTAGCTAATAAACGGCAACGGTTTGCCCGTCATGGGAAACACGATGAGGATGCCCAGCGCGTAAATCAAAAACTGCACTGCGAGAATGACCGCGGAGCCAGACGCCATGAGCGCGCCCCGACGATCGGTCGCCTGCTCGGCAATGCGAAACGCCGAGTAGATCAGCATCGCAAACACCAAGAAGAACAGCACGGTTCCGACAAAACCGACTTCCTCGCCAATGATGGCCAGGATGTAGTCATTGTGCGCCTCGGGCAGATACGAGTACTTCATGGTTGAGTTGCCGATGCCACGGCCGAACAGACCGCCCGAGGCAAAGGCCATGATGGCAAGCGTGGCCTGATAGCCGTCACCATACTCGTCGGCCCAAGGGTTCAAGGCAACCTGAATACGCACCATACGGTACGGCTCTGCGACAAGCGCAATCACGATCACGAGAATGCCGAAGATTAGCACGCCGATGATAAATCTGGGGTCGAGACCCGCAAACAACGCCATGCACATGAGGGTCAACAGGATGATCAGGACAGTACCGAAATCGGGCTGGATAAAGATCAGAAAGAGCGAAATGCCCAGGTAGATGCCCATCTTGCGAAGGAATTCGTTGATGTTGCCACCGGGCGAAAAGAAGCGATCGAGCATGATGGCCGAATACGCAATGGCAAATGGCTTTAAAAACTCGGAAGGCTGGAACTGAATGCCGGCGATGTTGAGCCAGCGCGTGGCGCCACGGCTGCCGCTGCCCACCAAGAACACCAGAAACAGTAGCCCTATCATGCCTATGAGGAAGATCCTGAGCACATCCTCCCCAAACCAGCTGTCCGGCAAAACGCGCACGATGGCAACCATAGCCAGCACGCCAACTCCGGCAAACGCGGCTTGTCGAAACAGAAAAAACGTCGCCGAGCCATTCTCGTGCAGCGCCTCGACCGAAGACGCCGAGTACACCATCAGCAGGCCAAAGCACACCAAGGTAAACAGGCAGGCCATGAATATCAAACGGGGGCGCATGATACGGGCGGGAACGCCGGCAATATAGCGTTCGCTAAACGTCTGCCTGCCGCGACCGGAACGCGGTGTGCTGCGCCGCGAGGAAGCACGGTCCGAGTCGGGCCTCCTCATACCTTGTCGGGGGCTCTCCTCTCTCACCGGCAACCCCTATTCCATTTGCGATTTCGCCGCAGCGGCAAGCTGGGCCACATAGTCCTTAAACACGCGGCCGCGCTCCTCATAGCCCGAGAACTCATCGAACGAAGAGCAGGCAGGAGAAAGTAAGATCACGTCGCCACGGCTCGACAGCGAACGGGCGACGTCCACGGCATCGCGCAGGTCATCCGCCTGGGCGATATCCACGTCACCATCGACATCGGCCTCGTCCATAGCGGCGGTAAAGCGCTCGCGCGCATCGCCAAAGCAAACGACCGAGCGCACGTTGTCCATAACGACGCGGGCAAAGTCCGCAAGCGGCGTACCCTTATCGTGGCCGCCGAGCAGCAAAATCACATCGTCGTCGGGAAACGCCGTCAGGGCCTTTTCGACTGCATCGGTGTTCGTTGCCTTGGAATCGTTGACGTAGCGCACGCCATCGATCTCGCCACAGGGCTCAACGCGGTGCTCCAGCGGCTGGAACGATGCCAAACCACGGCAAATGCCCTCGGGATCGGCACCGACGGCCAAAGCAGCCGTGGCAGCACATAGGGCATTGATGACATTGTGATGGCCCGAGATCTTGAGCTCGGAAGTGGCGACAAGCTGAGTCTCGACGCCCTTCAGGCGGACGACCAACTTGCCGTCGCGCACAAAGGCGGCGTCTGCACCCTCGGGCTCGTCAAAAGCGACCTTGCAGATGCGGCGGCCCGGCATGTAGATGTACTCATCGAACTCATGGATGCCGGCATCCTCAACGTCGATAACCACGAGGTCGTCGTCGACCATATTCTCGAACAACTTGATCTTGGCAAGCGCATAGTTCTTGTGGCTCTTGTGCCAGCCCAGGTGGTCGGGCGTGATGTTGAGCAGCACCGCCACGCGAGGATGAAGCTCGGCGGTCGTAGCAATCTGATAACTCGACAGCTCGGCCACAAACCACTCATTATGTGCGCGGCCGTCGATCTCGTTCACGGGCGGCTCACCGATATTGCCGACGGCCACGCTGGCTTCACCGGCGGCCTTGAGCAGATAATCAGTCAGCGACGTGGTAGTTGTCTTGCCGTTGGTGCCCGTGATGGCAATCCAATTTTGGGGAGACAAGCGATAGGCAAACTCGGGCTCGCCCATAATCTGAGCGGCATGCTCACGCCCCGCCTTAAAGAAGGACGAGAACTCCGAAATACCCGGGCATGTCACGCACACGTCATAGGCGCCCTCGACCTGTTCGGCCCCATAGACAAACGACGCACCAGCAGCCTCGAGCGCACGCGTGGCGTCATTGGGCTCAGAGGTGCCGCCGCCATACACGGTAACGGCGCTTACGCGCTCGGGATGTGCCAGCGCCCAGCGGGCGACATCGAGACCGGATTTGCCCTGACCCAAAACGAGCAGGCTAAAGACATCAGCAAGAGGCATGAAAGACCACTATCCCAACTGGAAGAACAAAGCAAGGCCAACGGCACCAAAGGCCGCAGCGATAATCCAAAAACGGATGACGACCTTGGTCTCGGCCCAGCCCTTCTTTTCGAAATGATGATGGATGGGCGCCATAAGGAAGACGCGCTTGTGCGTAAAGTGGAAGTAGACAACCTGAATCATGACCGACAGGGTCTCAACGATAAACAGGCCGCCGATGATGAGGGAGACGACCTCGGTGTTGGTCATGATGGACGTGCAGGCAAACGCGGCGCCCAGGGCAAGCGAGCCGGTATCGCCCATAAAGATGCTCGCCGGATAGCAGTTGAACCACAGAAAGCCCAAGCAGGCACCGGCACACGCGGTGCAGAAGATGGACAGGTTCACGTCTCCGTGTAAAAACGCCATGGCAGCCATGGCGAGCATGGCGATCATGGAGGTGCCGCCAGCAAGACCGTCAAGGCCATCGGTCAGGTTCACGGCATTAGAAAGACCGGCGATCATCAGCCAGCAAAAGACAACGTAGAGCCACGGGAACGAAAGGCCGCAGATGGTGGTCGAAAGAACACCGAGGTCAATCGTCAGGCCGCCGGGAAAACGAATCTCGGGGGCGACGCCGCACCAGTTGACGGCAAGTACCGTAAAGGTGACACAGATAATGGTTAGGCCGATCATCTTGGCATGAGGCGTCAGACCGAGCGAGCGCCCGTGCGTAACGGAGGTCAGGTCGTCGATCAGGCCCAGCACGCCGGTCGCCAGCGTGGCGAGCAGCACGAGCACGAGCTCGGTGGTGAGCTTGCCCATCAGCAGGCAGGTCAGCGAGATCGCGACGAGGATGACAACGCCACCCATGGTGGGCGTTCCCTGCTTAACCAAATGACGCTTGGGGCCGTCGGCACGAACCTGCTGGCCGATACCCTCGACCTTGAGCAGCTTGATCCACCACGGCATGAGCAGCAGCGCAATGGCAGCGGCGATGCCAAGCCCCAAAAAAGCCTGATACGTTGGATACGAGGGATTGCCGAACATGGGCTAGCACACACCTTCCACAAAGCGGTCGAGCTCAACAAAACGGGAACCCTTGACCAGTACAACATCATGTTTTTCAAGCGCGCCGCCCATGCGGTCGAGCACCTGCTGATAATCGGAGAACACCTGGATGCGGTCCTCGTCCATGCCCATCATGCGCGCGGCATCGGCCATAAGCTGGGCCAGCTCACCACCCACGCACGCCAGCATGTCGAGCTTCTTGGCGGCGGCATAGGCGCCCACGAGCTCATGCATGCGAGGAGCCTCATCGCCCATCTCGCCCATCTCGCCCAGGATCGCCATGCGAGACCCCGTGCACGAAAGCGAGCACAGCAGATCGAGGCCAGCAGCCATGGATTCGGCACTGGCGTTATAGGAATCGTCGATGATGCGTGCACCGCTCTTGGCGCGCTTGATCTCCTGGCGGTGCCTGGTGATCGTAAGACCCCTAAAGGCAGCATCGATCTGCTCGGGCGTCACGCCCAGGCGATAGGCAACCGCGGCGGCCTTAACGGCATTTGGGACGGACTGCACGCCGGGGATGGCAAGCATGGTATCGATTGTCTCGCCCTGACCAAAATCGAGCGTAAAGACCGGACGGCCCTCGTCATCAACTCGAACGTCGCGGGCACGGACCTCATCATCGTCCGAGACGCCGGCCAGCATCACGTCGATACCAGCAGGCTGGGCGAACGTATCGCGAATGAACGGCGTAAAGTCGTCCTCGCCGCCCAAAACCAGCAGCGGCAAGAAGTCGCCAGCGGCGCACATACCCTGGACAATCTCGGCCTTAGCGCGGGCGATGTTCTCGCGGCTACCCAAAATGCCGATATGAGAGGTACCAATCTTGCTCACGATGGCAAGGTTGGGATTGGCGGACTGGGACAGGCGCTCGATCTCGTGGAAATGGTTCATGCCCATCTCGAGCACCAGGACCTCGGTATCGGCCGGAGCGGAAAGCACCGTGAGTGGCATGCCGATCAGGTTATTGAAATTGCCCTTGGTGGCCCAGACACGATAGCGCTTGGCGAGCACAGCGGCGAGCACGTCCTTGGTCGTCGTCTTGCCGATGGAACCGGTAATACCAACGACCAGGCAGCCAAGCTCCAGACGGTACGTGTGCGCCAAACGCAGCAGAAACTCCTCGGGATCATCGGTCAGCAAGATGGCACAGCCCTTGTCCTGCGCCAGCGAGACCAGCTCGGCCTCGGGCTCACGCGTCATCACGACGGCGCCGGCACCCGACTGGACGGCACGGGA
>RQBM01000153.1:0-3087 GCA_008668795.1 Collinsella aerofaciens
GCATAGGCATCGGTCTTGGCATAGGGCATCTCGAGCGCGCCACAATCGACATGGAACGACTTGCAGACCTTGCTGACCAGGTTCATGATGCGGCGATCGCCCTTGAGCAGTTGTTGTTCGCCCTCGACCGTCACCACCGAAAGCCTACCGGCGCCGACGGATTCAAGATTGATAAAGAATACGCCGCGGAGCTTATCGCGATGCGAAGCCAAGAAGGCCTTCATGCCAGCGCCATCACAATCCGAGGCGCCCGTTGCCACAAACCAGATATCGTGACCGAGCAGCTCATCATCGCCCATAGAGGCGACAGCCGAGAGCATATCTTCGGAAGAAGCGCCATCGGAAGACGTAGCGCCACCCTTCCAGCCATCGTTATCGTCCTCGAAGTTATCCCACGAACCGATACCGCGACCGGACTTCTTGGCATCGTAATCGTCTTCGACGCCCAGCCAGTCACTCATGCTGTCCTGCTCGTTTTTCTTTTTACGGCCGAACAGACCACCCAGGCCGCGCTTACGAGACTTGGGTGCCGCCGGGGCGGGAGCCGAAATGGTCTCGATCGGCTGTGCGCCCGACGCAACGGGCATAGGAGGCGCAACGGGTGCCGATGTGGGTTCGGGGCCCTGGGCAGTAGCAAAGGGATCATTGACCTGTGCGGAGGGGTCGGGAAGGTCGAACAGCGACGTGCGAGACGCAACGTTTGCCTGCTTCATAGACGGCAGCGACGGATCGGGGACCGAAGCCAGCGGAGACGAGGAAGGTGCAGGCGACGGTGCCGACGCCGGATCGGGAACATTCATCTGCGGGCGATGTGATGCCTGGGAGGAAATCTGGGCCATAAGGGAATCGACCGTTTCGTCCTGGGGGAGAGCAACATCGGCAACCGTGGCACCGGAACCACTCGGGGCCGGCATGGTGAAAATCTGCGTGGAGTAAGGCCTCGACTCATCTGTCTCGGAAGCCTCGGAAACCGCAGGCACTTCCTCCTGCTCGACCTCGGCCGAATCATCTTGCTCGGCTGCCGCGTATTGCTCTTCGTCAGAGTTGGCCTCGACGGGCTCGTCCTCGGCGGCATCTTGGATTTCGGCAGCATCAACAGGCTCGTCATCGTCTGCCGCGTCGCCCTGCTCATCGGAAACAGGAAGGGGCTCGGCAATCGCGGTGCCCTGTTTTTCAAACGTTATCGTGGAATCGAACTGCGCGGCATCAAACGACATGGTGCTATCGACGTGCTGCTGAGCCTCGAAAGACGTCGTCGCTTCAACAACATCCGCGGACGCCGGTTGCTGGGACTCAAAGGACGTTGTAGCTTCGGCGGCTTCGACGGGCGCGGACTGCATAGCCTCGTTCTGCTCGAACTCTTGCGCCGCGAGCTCACGTGCCGCCTCGGCTGCCTGCTGCTGAGCGATAGCCTCCTGCTCGGCAGCCTCGCGTGCGGCAGCGCGCTTCTCCTCGAAATCGTCGACAAATTTCTTGCCCTTTGCAAACGCACCCTTAAAGAAGTTGGAAGCGCTGGCGCCAATCGACGAGAACGCGGATGCAATGTCGGCATGCGGCGTTGCCGCGGGAATCTCGGCCGAGAAATCAGTATCGCTCTCGTAAGACACGCGCCTCGGTTGTTCAACGTAATCGTCGTCAGACTCGTCCGCAACGTCTTGCGCCGGTGCGGCGGGAGCCAAAATGTCCAGTCCTGCCGCGGGATCGAACGCGGACACCGCCTCGGGATCGGCAACGGCAGCGGTAACCGCGGCAGACTCATCATCCGCAGCGACAACGGGCGCAGGCGCAGCCACGACGGGGGCAGGCTCGGGCTCAAACGTTGGCTCCTCGCCCTCCTCGTAATCGAGCGTGCAGGACTCGGGAAGCATTCCGAGCGCACGGATGGCATCCGAACCAAAGCGGATGTTGCCGGCGGCGTTGCGATAGAGCTTGGGCTCGGGCTCGGCAGACTCCTCCGCCGGCTCGGCAGCGGGAACCTCGTCATTGAACTCTTCGGCTTGGGCAGCCTGATTCTGATCCTCAGGCACGATAGCGCCGATCAGCGTCTCGTCGGCAGACGCACCCTCAAAGCCCTCGATTTGCTCGTCGAAAGCCTCGCCCTGTTCGGGCTCGGTCTGAGCGTCGGGAGCAATCGGCTGACCGAATTCGTCCTCGGCGTAGGTAGGCTCTTCATACTCGATGGTGTTGCCGTAGTCGTTTTGCTGCTGGGCCGCGGCATATTCCGCCGCTGCGCGCGCCATTTCCTCGGCACGACGCTTCTGCTCCCCAAAATAGGTATCGAACGGAACATCGTCGGGAAACTCGTTTTCGCCCTGGAAGGGAGCAACGTTGTCCATAACGCCGAGCATAGCGGCGACAGAAGACTTGTTGCACACCGCGCCAGACGTATAGGGAAGAATGTGGCGGTTAGAGATGATGTTTACCGCGTTGGCGAGTGCAACGAGGGAAGCGAGGATCGCGACAATCCACAGCAGAACCTTGAGCGCGCCGGGGAGCGGCAGGATACGCAAGATGGCAACGGCAGCAGGGGCAACCGTGGCAACGGGCAACAGCTTGGCGATGAGCGCACGATAAGAAGCATAGGGCTCGCGGGCGAGCAGCTCAGCACGGGGAGAGTCGTAGTGTGCGACAACGACCACCGGGCGGTTGCGCGGAGACGCGAGCGGGCCCGAGGCCTTGTGGTAGGCGATGACATTTTGGCTCACGCCCGTCTTGCCCAGGCGCGAAACCACGGGGTGGCCCGTGCGTTCGAGCACGTAAAGAACGGCGCCGGCAATGGCCAGCAAGGTGCCGACCAAGCCGATGCCGCCGCCGATGCCCATCAGTAGGGCGCCGGCAAACGCAAGAATACCGGTAACGGCAAATGCCAACCTACTGGGCGCCGGGGCATTGAACTCCTGAACCTCGGGATCAAAGCCGTGGTTGCGGAAGATCTGAGCGATATCCTCGGCAGCCAAGCGCTCTTCTTCGCTGCATGCCGGCGTAATGCCGGTGTTCTGCAGCAGGTGGTTAATATAGTTCTGGGTGTTCGCCATGTGCGCTCCACATCCATAATCCGACAAATAGGCCCAATGCATGCACATTAGA
>RQBM01000023.1:0-6141 GCA_008668795.1 Collinsella aerofaciens
CCACTATCAACTGCCGCTCAGCACGGCAGCCTTGATGAGCCCTTGCCCTTCTCCTGGGAATTATGATCGGGCATCAATCTGCTGAGTGGCCCGAATCCCAGGAGGGGACTCTATATGCAAAAGGAATACCTGTCCGCCGCGGCGGAGGTACTCAGCGACCAAGGTGTCGATGAGAACCTCGGCCTGAGCAACGACGAGGCGTCGTCGCGCCTCGCCAAGACAGGCCCTAACAAGCTCGAGGAAGCCGAGAAGACGCCGTTGTGGAAGCGCTTCTTTGAGCAGATGGCCGACCCCATGGTTATCATGCTGATCGTTGCCGCCGTCATCAGCGCGCTCACGGGCATGGTCAAGGGCGAGGCGGACTTTGCCGATGTCGCCATCATCATGTTCGTCGTTATCGTCAACTCGGTGCTGGGCGTGGTTCAGGAGGCTAAAAGCGAGGAGGCCCTCGAGGCCCTGCAGGAGATGAGCGCGGCGCAGTCCAAGGTGCTGCGCGACGGCAAGCTCGTGCACCTGCCGAGCGCCGAGCTCGTGCCCGGCGATGTGATCATGCTCGAGGCGGGCGACTCCGTCCCGGCCGACTGCCGTGTGCTCGAGAGCGCCACGATGAAGATCGAGGAGGCCGCCCTTACCGGCGAGTCCGTGCCCGTCGAGAAGCATGCCAACGTCATTGAGCTCGCCGCCGGCATCGACGACGTGCCGCTCGGCGACCGCAAGAACATGTGCTACATGGGTTCCACCGTGGTATACGGCCGCGGTCGCGCCGTCGTGGTCGGCACCGGTATGAACACCGAGATGGGCAAGATCGCCGGCGCCCTGGCCGAGGCCAAGGAAGAGCTCACGCCGCTGCAGGTGAAGCTCGCCGAGCTCAGCCGCATCCTTACCATCATGGTTATCGTCATCTGCGTCGTCATCTTTGGCGTCGACATCATCCGTCACGGCGTGGGCAACGTCCTCACCGACCCGACAGCCTTGCTCGATACCTTTATGGTCGCCGTCTCGCTCGCCGTCGCTGCCATCCCCGAGGGCCTGGTCGCCGTCGTGACCATCGTGCTGTCGCTTGGCGTGACCAAGATGGCCAAGCGCCAGGCAATCATCCGCAAGCTTTCCGCCGTCGAGACCCTTGGCTGCACACAGACCATCTGCTCCGACAAGACCGGTACCCTCACCCAGAACAAGATGACCGTCGTCAAGCACGAGCTCGCTGCGCCTAAGGAGAAGTTCCTGGCCGGCATGGCTCTGTGCTCCGACGCCCAGTGGGACGAGGAACTGGGCGAGGCTGTGGGTGAGCCGACCGAGTGTGCGCTCGTCAACGATGCCGGCAAGGCGGGGCTCACTGGCCTGACTGCCGAGCATCCGCGCGTGGGCGAGGCCCCGTTTGACTCGGGCCGCAAGATGATGTCCGTGGTCGTCGAGACCCTGGACGGCGAGTACGAGCAGTACACCAAGGGCGCGCCCGACGTGGTGATCGGCCTGTGTACCCATATCTACGAGGGCGACAAGGTTGTCCCCCTGACCGAGGAGCGTCGCGCCGAGCTCGTGGCCGCCAACAAGGCCATGGCCGACGAGGCCCTGCGCGTGCTGGCGCTGGCGAGCCGCACCTACACCGAGGTCCCGGCCGACTGCAGCCCCGCCGCGCTCGAGCATGACCTGGTCTTCTGCGGCCTGTCCGGCATGATTGACCCGGTCCGCCCCGAGGTCGCCGACGCCATCCGCGAGGCGCACGACGCCGGTATCCGCACCGTCATGATTACGGGCGACCACATCGACACCGCCGTGGCCATCGCCAAGCAGCTGGGCATCGTCACCGATCGCAGCCATGCCATCACCGGTGCCGACCTCGATCGCATGAGCGACGAGGAGCTCGACGCGCACATCGAGGACTACGGCGTGTACGCCCGCGTCCAGCCCGAGCACAAGACCCGCATCGTCGAGGCATGGAAGTCACGCGACCAGATCGTGGCCATGACGGGCGACGGCGTCAACGACGCCCCGTCCATCAAACGCGCCGACATCGGCGTGGGCATGGGCATCACCGGTACCGACGTCACCAAGAACGTCGCCGACATGGTACTTGCCGACGACAACTTCGCCACCATCATCGGTGCCTGCGAAGAGGGGCGCCGCATCTACGACAACATCCGCAAGGTCATCCAGTTCCTGCTTTCGGCCAACCTTGCCGAGGTGTTCTCGGTGTTTATCGCCACGCTCATCGGCTTTACCATCTTCCAGCCGGTGC
Source organism: Collinsella aerofaciens (assembly GCA_008668795.1). Taxonomy (GTDB): domain Bacteria; phylum Actinomycetota; class Coriobacteriia; order Coriobacteriales; family Coriobacteriaceae; genus Collinsella; species Collinsella aerofaciens_AS. The sequence continues at coordinate 2,240 of RQBM01000023.1, forward strand.
AGCTGCTGTGGGTGAACCTGGTTACCGACTGCTTCCCCGCGCTCGCGTTGGGCATGGAGGATGCCGAGGGCGACATCATGAAGCGCAAGCCGCGCAACGCCAAGGACGGCGTCTTTGCCGGACATATGGGTCTGGACTGCGTGGTCCAGGGCCTGATCATCACCGTGCTGGTGCTGGCGAGCTTCTTTGTGGGCGTGTACTTTGACATGGGCTACATCCACATCGCCGATATGATCGCCGGCAATGCCGACGAGGAAGGCGTGATGATGGCGTTCATCACGCTCAACATGGTCGAGATTTTCCACTGCTTCAATATGCGCAGCCGTCGTGCGTCGCTGTTCACCATGAAGAAGCAGAACAAGTGGCTGTGGGCTTCCGCCGCGCTGGCACTGGTGCTGACGGTGATCGTGACCGTGCAGCCGACGCTTGCCGAGATGTTCTTCGGCCCTGTGACGCTTGAGCTCAAGGGCGTTCTTGCCGCGCTGGGTCTGGCCTTCCTGATCATCCCGCTTATGGAGATCTACAAGGCGATCATGCGCGCGGTCGAGAAGGAGTAACGTACCTGTCCGGGCCCGACCGCCTGCGGGGTTTCCACGGGCACGTCCTCGCCGCTTTGCGGCTGCGGGATGTGCCCTTAGGAAACCCCTCCCGGCGGGCGGGCCCTGCGGTATCCTTGCTGGCTTTTCTCCCGTGCGGATGAAAAGGGCTGAGGGAAAGTTTGTGAGCTGGTCGGGCTTTGCCCGGCCAGCTCTTTTTGATTTAAAATACCTGCTCAGTTGTGATTTATGGTGCTGGGAGGCGCTTGTGGGCAAGGCTAAGGCTAAAGCGAAGAAAAAGACGACGGGGGCGCGGGCTAAGCGCGATCGTCGTCGGAAGCTTGCGACCGAGGCCCCCGCATCAGCCGAGGAGCTGCTGGCAAACGTGCCGGGACTCGACGCGCTGCAGGATGTTCCGGCGTTCGATGACCTGCCGGTCGATGAAGCTCAGCAGGCGGCATTTGACGACTTTTGCGCACATGCCGAGGAGCCCGAGCAGATGCAGCTTGGCGCCGTGGTGCGCTTGGATCGCGGGTTTCCGCTGGTGGCGACTGCCGATGACGCCTTCCGCGCCGAGCATGCCGTGGGGTTTGCCAAGTCGCGCGGCGAGGACGAGGTCCTGCTGCCTGCCGTGGGCGACCGTGTGGCGGTGCGCCGCGCTCCCGGGCACGATATGGGCGTGATTGAGTGCGTGCTGCCACGCCGTACGAGCTTTGAGCGTTGGCGCGGCCGTGCCCGTGGAGAGCGCCAGGTGCTCTGCTCCAACGTGGATAGCGTGCTAATCGTGCAGGCGCTCGGTGCCGGTGAGGTGCTGCTCGACCGCGTGGCGCGCTCGCTGGTGTTGGCGCTCGACTGCGATGCCGAGCCGGTGGTGGTGCTCACCAAAGCTGACCGCTGCGATGCCGAGGAGCTCGAGCGCGATCTGGACCGCGTGCGCCGCCTAGTGGGCCCGGACGTGCGCGTGATCGTGACGTCTTCTGCCGAGGGCCGCGGCCTGGACGAGGTCCGTGCCTGCGTGCCTGCCGGGAGCTGCGCCATGATTCTGGGCGAGTCGGGTGCCGGCAAGTCGACGCTGCTCAATGCACTGCTGGGCCACGATACGTTGGCGACCGGCGGTGTGCGCGAACGCGACGACCAGGGCCGTCACACTACCGTCGCGCGCGTGATGGTGGCGCTGCCGGGCGACGCCGGCGTGATCGCCGATGCCCCGGGCCTGCGCAGCCTACCGCTCGTGGGTCACGAGCGGGGTCTGGCGTGCGCCTTCCCCGAGATTGTCGAGGCATCGCACGCGTGCCGGTTTGGCGATTGCACGCATACCCATGAGCCGGGCTGCGCCGTTCGCGAGGCCGAGGACGCCGGGCAGATCGACAGCCTGCGTCTGGAAACGTTCCAAAACCTGGCGTCATCCATGCGCGTGAGCGCTCAAATGCTCGATCCCGATGTCCATCTGTAATTGATTTTTCCTATGACAGCCGTCTCCCAACTGTTCGGGAGACGGCTTTTTTGCTGCGGAAAAGCCTCGAAACATGCAGTTTGCTGACGTGCTGACCAAAACCTTGCCACGAGCTTGACGGGCTGGTCAGCTTTTGGTCAGCGATTGGTTTGACATCGAAAACCAAGATCGCGATTGCGCCGCTTTGCACTCTGACCACCCAGACAATGGTGGTACGGGCATTCGCCCGGCACTGCCATGAGAGGAGCGGCCGTGAACAAGAGCAAGCGCATCGCCATCAGTCTGGTCGCGGGCGTGCTCGCTGCTCTGCTCTGCATGGTTTACGGCTCATCGATCCGCTCACAAGCCGAACAGGTCCAGGCTGAGACCTTGGCCAAGTACGGTGGCGATCGCGTCGAGGTATGCGTCGCGGCGCGCGATATCGATGTGGGCGAGACCCTCGATGAGACCAATGTCATAACCCAGGAATGGCTGACGAGTTTGCTGCCGCGTGACGCGGCGACCGAGCTGCGCCAGGTACGCGGCGACGTGACGACTTCACGTATTCCCAAAAACGCCGTGATCTGCAATGTCTACACCAAGGCCGAGAGCCACAAGCTCGAGGTGCCTAAGGGCAAGGTCGCCGTTTCGGTGGCGGTCGATGCCGAGCACTCGGTCGGCGGTGCCACGGGCGTGGGCAGCTATGTGGACGTGTACGTGCAAAAAGATGGCGTAACCGATCGACTGTGCGGCGCGCACGTGATCGATACCAGTGAGAATTCCGGTGCCACGCGCGAGGGCAAGATCGAATGGGTGACGCTGGCGGCTGACCCCGAAGACGTCAAGGAACTGCTGGGAGCCTCGGGCAAGGGAACGGTCAGCTTGACGATTCCCGCCACGGCGCGCGGCAAAAAGAGCGGAGGCGACGAGTGATGAAGGCGATCTGGCTTGCGTGCTGCGCGTGCGGCGATTACGGGCTGTTGCAGCAGGAAGTCGAGGGCCGTGATGCGGGTGCACAGGTGCTTCGCGTGGGTGACCTGGACGGGCTGGTTTCCATGGCGCGGGCGTTTCCGTCGCGCCGCGGGGCTGCCATCATCGCGGCGTCTCTGTTTGATATCGAAGATGTGCGCAAGACTGTTGCGCGCCTGACGGCCGAAGGCCGCGTGAGTCGCGTGGTCGTGTTGATAGAAGCGCTCGATCCGTCGGATATCGAGGGACTGTTTCGCGCGGGGGCGACCGAGGTCATCGCTGCGCACAGTATATGCGGCAACGGGCGCGCGGGCGAGGGAGCGGTTGATTCCGATCGGCGCATGACGATTGAGCCCGATGCTTTTGTTGATAGGGAACCCGGGGCGCCTCGCGCTACAAGAGGCCCGCGTGTTGATGATTATGGAAAAGCGGAAGCCGAGCATGGTCGGCGCCCCCGGAACCCCCTTGTATACGATGACGCTGGAGGGCCGGCACAGCATGCTGGCGACTCCCCGGCTGTAGATATGGGATACGTGCACGGCGTGAATCTGGCGGATGAACTCGACGAAGTTGAGGGCTTTGCCGGGTGCGGCGAGTTGTCGCTGATGCAGCATGAGCAGATTGCACAGAACGAGCCTGCCTTGCAGACCGAACAAGCTGCCATGCCGGCTTGGACGCAGCGTGTGGTTGCGGCGGGGGAGACGGGGACGCTGTCGCCGACGCCCGCCCCGCCGCCTCCGATGCCGCCGGCAGACGCTGCCGCTCCGCAGCATCGAGCTCCGGTCATCTGCGCCATTTCGGGTTCGGGCGGTTGCGGCAAGTCGACGATCGTTGCCACCATGGCACACACATCGTCGCTGTTGGGCTTGCGTGCCGCCGTGCTCGACCTGGACCTGATGTTTGGAAACCTTTACGACTTGTTAGGCGTCGATGCTCCGCGCGATATGGCGGCACTTATCGAGCCG
>RQBM01000242.1:0-22222 GCA_008668795.1 Collinsella aerofaciens
GACGAGGAGAAGAAGCCGTCGCGTTCGTCGAGCGTGATCAAGAAGATCCTCATCGTGCTGGCGATCTTCTTTGCGCTGTCGGTTGTGTTTGCCATCGTGTCGGGCATGCTCAACAAGCGAGGGAGTTCAACGGCCGATACCGCTGCCGAACAAACCGAGTCCGCCTCGTCTAGCACCGTCGATCTGAGCGATATTCCGGGGCAGTACTGGTCCAACGCCAAGAAGCTCCTCAAGTCGCGCGGCGCCGATCTTTCGAATGCCGTGGTCCTGACTGATGATGGCTCAACGCCCGTCGTCGATGCCAACTGGGTCGTGACGTCTGCCTACTATAACGACAACGGTAACCTCGAGATTCAACTTACGCGCAAGGACGGCTCGTCGGGCAACGCGTCCGGCGGCCAGGGCGGCGCGGACAGCTCGAGCTCCAACACGCTGGAGGACTTGAGCAACAAGGCACAGGAGTTGGGAGACAAGGCGCAAGAGCTGGGCGACACGGCTCAGAATCTCGGCGATACCGCACAGAACCTGGGCGATATGGCAACGAACGCTTGGGATGCCCTGCAAAACGGTATTTCGGGAGCGCAGGGAAACTAGCTGTTAAGCAGGCTACAACTGCTCGGCCGGACGGTCGGGCGAGCTAAAGCCCGAGTCAAACGTAACGACGCATGAGACGTCGGGCCGGCGCTCGTGCACGATGCGCGTGACGAGCTCCAGCAGCTCCTCGTCGGATATGTCAAAGCCGTCGGGACGCACCAGGTCAAACGAAACGAACCCGTCGTGCTCGTGCAGGTCGTGGATGGAGAGCGCGGGATCAATCTGCATGACGCCGCGCTTGACCCAGCCGCGCAGATCGTCGCCGGTGGTAGCGATGGGGTCGCAGTGCAGCGTGATATCGATGCCCATCTGGCGCTTGATGTCGTGCTCGATGGTGTCCAGAATCTCGTGATGTTCAAAGGCATCGCCCTCGCCGGGCATTTCCACGTGTGCGCTGGCAAACTGACGACCGGGGCCGTAGTCGTGCACCATCAGGTCGTGCGTGCCTAGGACCTGCGGATACGACATGATCTTGTCGCGGATTGCCTGGACGAGCTTGGGGTCGGGCGCTTGCCCCAGCAACGGGCTGATGGCGTCGCGCACCAGGCCCATCCCGCTGATGCAAATGAAGATGCCCACGCCCAGGCCCGCCCAGCCATCGAGGTCATAGCCTGTCGTTTGCGAAATAAGCGCCGCCACCAAGACCGAGCCCGAGGTGATGACATCGTTTTTGGAGTCCTGCGCCGTAGCGATGAGCGTCTCCGAGTCGATGCGGTCGCCCAGCGTGCGGTTGAACGCGGCCATCCAGAGCTTAACGAGCATGGACAAGACGAGGGCGGCTAGGGAGACCAGCGTGTAGGCGGTGGGGGAGGGCTTGATGATCTTGGCGATGGACTCGAGCGCCAGGTTGATGCCGACGGCGCAAACGAGGACGGCGACAAACAAACCGGCGAGGTACTCGTAGCGGCCATGGCCATAGGGGTGACCTTCGTCGGCCGGGCGGCTGGCAAGGCGGAACCCGAGCAGGCTCACAATGTTGCTCGAGGCATCGGAGAGGTTGTTGAAAGCGTCGGCGATGAGGGAGACGGAGCCGGCAAGCAGGCCCGCGATGCCCTTGGCCAGGCACAGGGTGATGTTGAGTCCAATGCAGATGAGGCTTGCGGTAAAACCCGCGTTGGTGCGGCAAGATGCATCGACCGGCTCGTCCTCGCTGCCGGGAACAAGCGTATGTACCAGCCGATTTACAAATAGCATAGCGGTCGTCCTCACAATCATGTTTAAGGGGATAGTGTAGCTCGCGCGGGGGCGCCGTGCACCGATGCTCAGAAAATGCAGCAATAGTCTGCCGGTGCTAACGAGCGAGCCTTCTCGTCTGCCCGGGCGGTTCATTTTGGGCCACATGGGTATGGGCATGTGCCTGTTTGCTCGACATACTTAATGTCGACAGCCCCTGTGCAAAGGAGGACGTTTCCATGGACGAGATGTTTGCCATTAAATGTCAAAACTGCGGCGGCCCTATGTACTCGCACCAAGCTAAGCGCAGCTTTGAGTGCGCTTATTGCGGTGCGGTCATTCCGTGGCAGGCGGACGCCGGAGAGCCCAAGAGCGCTTTGGGCATTCGCCATACGCCGTTGACGGTAGTGGATGGACTGCTCAAGCTCACGCATGTGTCGCAACTCGAGCGCCCGGAGGACCCGGACTGGTATTTCTTCAATTCGCACTGGCGCAATCAGTCGGTCCTGGAACATCTGCTGTGGGAGGATCGCGGCACGGCGCAGGAGTTCCAAGAGGCCACGCATGTGAGCATTCCTTGCCCCTTCTGCGGAGCGTCCTTTGAGGGCGAGTCAACGCAGCGTGTGTTTGAGTGCCCGTCCTGCGGCAACAAGATCGGCGTTGCCGACCTGCTCAAGCCCGGTACCTTCAGCAAGCGCCTGACCATGGGCGTTGGTGCGGAGTATGTGCCGGAGCAGGGTATTCCTTGCGAAATCTCGCCGCAGCAGGCGCGCGCCAACGCGCTGCAGCTGGTGCGCCAGTACCCCGACGCCTTTGCCGGGCACGACGTGGAAGACGCGATCCAAAACGACATGATGCTCTTCTACTTCCCCATGGCGCTCGCGGATTTGCGCATGATGGCGTCCTTCCCGGGCAAGGGCCTGAGCAAGGAGACTTTGGTGTACTACGAGGTGCTCGACTGGGCGTATCCGAGGGCAAACTATCTGGATGTTCGACTTATGGGCATTTTGGAGCCGTGGGACTATGCCAAGGTTGGGCCGTTTGACCCTGCCATGCAGGAAGGTGACTTTCGTGTCGTCTCCGTCGATGCGTCTACCAAGGACCAGGTGGTCATTGATAAGCTGGCGCTCGACGTTGCGGGCAACGATGCCGAGGCTGTTCTGGGACTCAATAAAAAGAGTATCCGCACGTGGGCGCGCAAGGCGCGCAAGCACAAGGACGGTCTGGTGATGGTGCCGGTTTACTTTGTCGACCGTCCGGCAACGGACAGTCGCGACGGCGAGCAGGTGCGCATCGCCGTGAACGGCCAGACGGGCCGCGCGGCCGCGGTGGTGTTTAGCGACAAGCGCGAGACGCATATCGTGGCGCCGCTCAACCCGAGCCTGCATCTGTCCGGCGAGAGCACCGTGCATGCCACGCCCATCGAGGTCAAATACGTTAAATCGCCGTTCCTATACCAGATCGTGCGCCGTGGAGGCGGCGAGCAGCCGCGACAGGTGGCGGCCGCAGCCGAGGGTTCCTACCGAGAGGAGAAGCCCAAACGCAAGGGCTTGCTCGCTGCGATCTTTGGGAAGTAGGGAAGCGCAGCACGGGACGGCTCGCAGGCATGCGGGCTGCCATCCGGTAGTTTGGCAGGGGGTAGATGTAAATAAACGGTGGAGCGGCTGCAAAAGAGCCGCCTCGCTGGGCAAAATCAGGTTGTGCCGCGGAACCCGCTCCTCAGTTAGTGACACTTCGGAAGCGCGGGCAACGCAGGCGCAAGTGTCTTAAGGGCCGGCTGCAACCGGCCCTTTTCTGTGGCAGCCAGTGGGCCCACATCAGACGAAGGTCGCGTTTTTGCCTGTCAGGTCACGCTCGCCATCCACGGCTAGAATGTCGTTGCCGGCGTCCATGACCAGTATTGTTTCGTAGCGTGCGTCGCAACCGCGGGTGCGCCTGCGACGGCTGCGGTGGTTTCGGTCGCAACGTGCTGCTATCCTTGCGTTTCGCCATTAGTTGCTTCGTTGATGGCGCGGTACTCGGCACTCAGCTCGCGCGCCAGCTCTTCCTTGCTTGGAAGATACGGCAGGTATTTGGCGGCAAACACTTGGTCGTTGTCTTCGGGCAGCGTGTACTCGACGATCGAATCGCTTTTGTCCGCGCAGAGCACGATGCCTATGGGCGGATTGTCGCCTTCGTTCATGAGCTCACGCGTGTAGTAGTTCACATACATTTGCATCTGGCCCAGGTCCTGATGCGTAAGGTCATCGGTCTTAAGGTCGATGAGCACGAAGCAGCGCATCAGATAGTTGTAAAACACCAGGTCAATATAGAAATGGCGCCCATCAAAGGTGATGCGCTTTTGGCGCGCCTCGAAAGCGAAGCCACGGCCAAGCTCCAGCAGAAACTTCTGAAGATGCGTGATGAGCGCCTGCTCTAGATCGCTCTCGCGAAACGCAGTATCGTCCGAGAAACCTAAAAACTCCAGTACATATGGGTCGCGGATGATATCCTCGGGGCGACGAGCCGGGGCGCTCTTTTGGATTTCCTGGGTGACGGCCTTCTTGTCCTTGCTGGCAAGCAGGCGCTCGCGGAACATGGTGTTGATCTGGCGCTCGAGCTGACGCGTGCTCCAACGAGAATCGGCGCATTCGTTCATGTACCAGGCGCGAGCATCAGGGTCGGGAATGCGCATCAACCTGCGGTAATGAGTCCAGCTCAATTCGCTACGCAGTGCGTCGCGAATTGGAAACGCAAGAAAGAACTGACGCATATTGCGAGGGTTTGCGATGCCAAAGCCTCTTCCGAAATCCGCGGTAAGCCTTCTGGAGAGGCCCGCAATCAATGCCTCTCCATATGCTGCGCGCTCCTCTCCGCTCTGCTCATCAACTATGCTCTTGCCGATCTCCCAATACGCCTCAACCATCGCAAAGTTAACGGCGGTATAGGCCTTGTTGCGAGCGGCGTTGAGAATCGAGGAAACCTGCTTGTAAAAACCTTCGGGCACGATTGCCGATTCTCCACGGTTTACCAGTTCGCCCATCACTGTCGCCTTACTTTCCTCTTGTGGAATGCATCTTTATCGCATTTAGTTTAAAGCCTCGCGCGGACACGAATTGCTGTGCTGTCTGACATCTTCGCATGGGGCCTTGCGGTGACTAAAATGTGGCAATAGAGACAGTTTTAGCGAACCCCATGGGAGCGACGCGTATGGGCAACAACACCTTGCTGTTTCAGGACAAGGGTTCGGGTAGGTTTAAAGACGTTAAGATCTACCCCAACCGCATTGAGGTGCTCAAGAAGGGCACGTTTGGTGGCAAGCACACCGAGATTGTCTATCTTAAGGACATCACGGGCGTCAATAGAATCAAAGGCCGCGATGTTTTTCTGCGTAACAGGCTGTTGACTGCTTGTGTTTTTAGCCTGAGCAGTCGTGCGAAGGCCCAGGAGTTTGTTAACGCGCTGAACATGGTGATGTAGCCTATGGCGGCGTTTGGGCCAAGGTAAAAATCGGGGGCGCAGAACGGTGTCCTGCGCCCCCGATTGAGTCGATGTGTCTAAAAGGCCGGCTTGCCTATTCGCTGTCGTCCCCAGCGTTTTCGCGGTCACTGGCAAGCATTGCTGCGCCGGCGACCGTCGTCGCCACGGCGGCAGCGGCGAGCCCGGCGGCGATGCCAGAGCCGTCGCCCGTGCCGGCGAGCTTCTCGCCCGAGCCCTTGCTCTTGTTGCCCTTGCCGTTCTTGTCGGCGCTGTCCGTGGCGGCATCGTTGCCGTTGCCGCCGCCGGTACCGTTGCCGGTGTCGCCCGCGTTGCCCGAAGCCGTCACGGTAAAGCTTGCGGCTCCGTCGGTGGCAAGCGTGTAGTTTTGTGCCGCGTCGCCCAAAAGGCCTTTCACGCGCACCCAGTACGTCCCTGCGGCAAATGTTTCGCCCTCGGCCATTGCCGTGCCCGGAGCGCCGTTCGCGTCGTGCACAAACTCGAGCTGGGCCGCGCAGGCATCGGTTTCGAGCTTGCCGTCGAGCAGCGCCGTGACCTTGGCGCGCACATCCTCACCGGCCTTAAGGCTTTCGAGCCCCTCAAAGTGGGGTGTCAGCGCGCGTGGATCGATATCGATGGGCACGGAGCCCCGCAGCTCCGTAACGGTCTCGTTGCCCAAGGCGTCGACATCCACATATTCGATGGCAAACGCATGGCCCGAAGCCGCCACGTTGAGTACGTTGCTGCTGTCGACGAGGCGGAAATGACCCTCGCCAACGGTCTTGCCGTCCTGGAGCGAGGCGTCGCTCAGCGAGTCGCCATATGCCATGTGCATGCGGGCTGGGAGGTAGCACGAAGCTGTCTGCTTGTGCTGTGTATCGTAATCGTAATTGCGCTGGTAGATGCTCCGGGCCAGCGCCGCATCAACAAAGTCGGATGCGATGATGCCAATGAGCTTGAGGTAATCTGACTTCGTATCCTTGTTGTCGCTGGGGTTGATGTACGGGCTCTTGTACAGATGCTCGTTGACCACTCGTGCCGAGGTAAAAGGATTGCCTCCGTGCGACAAGCCCGTGCAGCTGGTGTAGTTGATAGACCAGCAACGCTCCTGGACTGGCACATTGGCCCCGTCATCGTCCACGACGTCCACCTTGTTGCGCGTGCGCCCGGTCGTTTCCTTCAGCGCATTATCGACCCAGCTGAGCTTGTCGGTTCCCGTGAGTTTGTACTTGTCCTGGGCGTATACCTTGGTGCAATAGGGCTCTTTGTCGCCTGTTTCCCCCGCGGCTTCAAAGCCCCGCGCGTCTTGGACGAGACACATAGTGGCGCTGTCGGAGTGAGCCTTGATCTTGTCATCCCATTCGGTAAGGTCGAGGCCCCACGTGTGGCCGCTTACGCTGTCGCCGTCGAGCCTAAATCGACGCAGCAGGACGATCTTTCCGCGCACCTCGCCCAGCGTGGGGACGCGGCTCGACGTGTAGAACAGATCGGGGTTATCGGCCATAACCTTGGCGAAAGCCGTCGTAACACTGTCATCGGTAGCCTCGTCGTTGCCGCGAGATGCGAGCATGATAAGCGCTTCTCTCGGGTTTTCGCTCAAAAACGTTTTAAAGTACCCGATGACATCGGAGAGATGCAGATAGTACCCGTCTTTTTTGAATAGGTAGAAATCCCCGTGGCAGATACCGGGGTCGTTGCCCTTTCCGAGTCGGATATCAAAATAGCGGATTCCCTCGAGCAACTGCGTGGGAATGTAATCCTGCTGGCATTTTACTTGCGAGGATTGGGGCTCAGTGTCGTTGTCCACGCTGCAGGTGCCCGAATCGTGCGTACCCGGGATGCTCAGCTCGTCGAGGAACTTGTTGTCGTCGACGTATTTCATCCAACATGGCCCATCGACGTAGCTGCTGTACGTGATCCAGTCGAGGCTGCTAACCGTGGCATCGTTCTTTTTCATGTCGTAACCGATAAGTTCGAGCTCCCACGGAATGCTCTCACTCTTATGGCAGATCTTATTGTTGTCCTGGTCTTTGCCGTTCGATTCTATTGCCAGGTACTTAATGTCTTTTTTCTCGGTTTCTTTCTCGACCGTGCGGTCTCGGATGATATAGGTTCCGTTTGATTGACGCTCGAACGCAAAAGCGCGGCTGGGCTTGTTGTCATACTCGCCGCCCCATACGTGGATGACCTTTCCATCTTTGTCAGAGTCGTCGTCGACCGACCAAATGCTGTAGCCCGTCTTTTTATGCTCTTCGAAATTGAGCAAGGTGCGGATAGCATACCAGTTTGTATCGTCATTCTTGGTCGTTACGTTCTCAAGGATGAGCTTGCTGGACGTGCCGTCGTTAAACAGGTGGCAGACGTTGCCGCGAACGTTGCCGTCTTGGTTGACGCTCGCGGTGCGAAAATAGCCCGCGGGGCGAAGGCGAATGACGAAATTGTCGAGGCTGACTGACGGTGCGGGTGTGTTGTCTGCAAATGCCGCTCGCAGGGGAATGCCCGGCGCTGCGGTTTCGGGCAGGCTTGCAAGTGGTGACAACGCCGCAAGCCCTAGGCCCAGCGTAAACGCTCGGCGGCTGATGGCATGGTGTTCGGTCATAACTTCTCCATTCGCAGAGTGCGGTTATGCGATAGTTTTGGTCACTATACTGCCCGGATGTCTAAACGTGTTGGCTTAATTGTCTGCGCGGCGCCATAAATCGGCGGGCGGACGCGTTGGGGCGCTTGTCTATTTGTGCTGCTACCGCGCTGGGGGTGGTTTTGCCGCCCGGCACCCTCGCGTTCGCCGGCTATCGGCATAAGAAAGGGAGGGCCGGCGAGCCGATCCTCCCTTGGTGCGAAGCACTGGGGTATCGTCGCTTGTTTGCACTGCGCCCGTGTTTCCCGCTGCGCTCGCCAGTCGTTTAGCGCTTGATCTCGATATCATCGAGCATGACGTCCATGGCCTCGGTCTTGGCCTCGGCAATGTCGTCGGCAAATTCCAGGGACTTCATCATGGTCTCGACGGCATCCTTGTGTTCCTCGACGTTGTCGATGCGCACGTACACGCTGCCGCCGTCAACGTCGGTGAAGTACTCGGTCGTCACGCCGCCCGAGTGCGTGTAGGAAGCGTTGCGCCAGGTCTTGCCGTTGTACTTGACGGGGTCATTCTCGGTCCACTCAAAGCTGGCATTCCACTTTGCCTCGTAGTCGAACAGCTCGTCGGCGTTCTTGTCAGAGTCGAAGACGGGGATGAAGCGATCGCTGGCGTGCTCGCTCTCGGTGAACTTAAACTGGGCCCTGTCGGCGGTGTCGCCGGCAACGTCGGTAATCTCGACGCCCTCGGGAACCTCGACCTTAAACCAAATGAAGTCGGTCCTCATATCCACGGCTGGCTTTTCTGCCCCGCCGCCACCGCCACTTCCGGTAGCGTCGCCGCTGCCACCGCAGCCCACTAGGGCAACTGCGGCAAAGAGACTGATGCAGAGGGTGAGAATCGCAAAGGCCTTCTTTTTCATGGTCGTGTCCTCCTCGATCTGTAACCGCCCATGGATTACCTGTCTTTACTGTACGCGTGGACGGCTCGCTAGGGTGGGCCATGTGTCCCATTCTGAGGGCCGGATTTGCGCCGTTAAGTGGCAATATGTTCGGGCGCAAAAGAGGGGAGGGCTGGTGCTGTCGGCCCTCCCCGGGTTGGGCGCCCGTTGTTTTAATGGGGCGCATGTGCGCGTAGGCGCGTGCGGGTGTCCCGTTACCTGATCTCGATGCTCGAAATCTCGACTTCGCGTGCCTCGGAAACTGCCTCTTCCATGTCATCGGGGAACTCGATGGAGTTGAGGAGTGCCTCGGCTTCTTTCTTGTGCTGGTCGAAGTTCGAGATGAGGACGTAGACGCTTCCCGGCTCAACATCGGTAAAAAGCATGGTTGAGATGCCGCTGTTGTCCTCGTATGTTCCGACGAGCCACGTCCTGCCGTTATACTCGACGGACCCGCCATCCTTCCACTGGAACGTATCCCCCTTCTTTTCCGCCTGGTCGGCGTGGGATTCCTCGGCCGTCAGCGCTTTTTTCCAAACGGGGATAAAGCGATCGGCCGAGGCGTTCTCGTCTTCGGGGAAGGTGAGCTGGACCCTGTCGGCATTCTTGCCGGCAGAGTCGCTTACGCCGACGCCCTCGGGCATCTCGACCTTAAACCAGATGTAGTCGGTCTTCTTGGCGACGGGGGCCTTTTCCTTGCTGTTCGTTGCGGCGTCACTGCCGCCTCCGCTCGACGCGCCTCCGCCGCAGCCCACGAGGGCGAGCGCGGCAAAGAGGGCGATGCAAAGGGAAAGGATCGATAGGGTCTTCTTCTTCATGGTGGCGTCCTCCTTGTCTGCCGATGACATCACGTCGCCGCATGCTGTTGGGGTACTGATTGCGCTGGCGGCGGATGTCTCTGTGTACTGTGCGGCTTATGCCTCCGTTCACCGCTTGTGGCCGTTGAGTGGCGTGCCCCAACGGGTTCCTTACTTATAGATATGCCCCAGCTTCTGCTGCCCGGGAGTCTCGAAACATGGGCCATGTGTCCCATGTTTGGTGCGGTGGGGCGGAACGTAGCCGGGGGCTGCGAATCTTGACGGCGGACGCATCCGGTTGGTCATCGTGGGTGCCTCGCCACAGCTTTTTGTGCAAAAAGGGGTCCGCACCTTTTGCGGTGCGGACCCCTTTGCGTTGCAACAAGTTGCTGCGGCGTGTTTCGAAGTTGAAATTACTTGCGAACCTTCGACACGACAGCGCTGGCGGCAAAGCAGGCGATCGCCATAACACCCATTGCAGCGATGACGTTGGAAGTGCCGTCACCTGTCTCGGGCAGAGCCTGCTTGTTGGCCTTGGCCTTTTTGGCGGGCTTGCCGGCAGGCTTGTTGTCGGAAGGCTTGGGCGCGGGCTCGTCCTTCTTCCACTGGGCGTAGAGCGTTACCGGAGCTTTGAGCTCAATCTTGGCGCCAGCCTCGTAGCTCGTGCCGGAGCCGTCCGCGACCGTGTTCCAGCCTGCGAAGGAATAGCCCTTTCGTGTCGGCTTATCGGCTGTGACCTCAGTCTCGGTAACGTGCTCGACGGTAGCGAAAGCGACAGTTTGCTTATCCTCGGAACCGTTCAGGTCGTAGGAGAGATCGTAGGCGCTCTCCTTGATCGGGCCCTCCTTGTGGTGACAGTAGTTGCAGGTCTTGGTTACCTCGCGGGTCCAGATGCCGGTGCCAGCGTCAGCAGGGGCCCAGTTGGTGTAGGTGATATCGTAGGCATTGTCATGCTCACCGTCGGTGTACTCGTGGGTGACCATCTTGCCAGCGGTCCACACGAGCTTGCCGTCAATGTTGACATCGGTGCGGTCGGAGTTATTGACCGTCTCGCCGCCAAAGCCAAAGAGCTGCGAGCAGGTAATGTCGTCGCGCTCTGCCGTAACCGTAGTGCTACCCGTATTGATACCGCTAATGTTGAGGGTGTACTTGTAATTCCCCATATTCGAATCGTTGATTTTTAGCGCCTGCTTATGCTTCTTCGCACCGGGGGCCGCCTTCGTCGAGTTGAACGTGCAATTATTCACGTTAACGGTGATGTCCTGCTTGGCGGCATCGGTGTAGACGTTGATGACCTTACCGGTTGCGTTAAAGGTGCAGGTGTCAAACGTCATGACCGGCGAGCAGTACGTCCAGAGGGCATAATCGCCAGTTGGAGGGTTGAACGTCGTGTTCTTGAACACAGCGGTCTTATAGCCCCAGTAGAACGTCTTGCCATTAAGAACACAGTCTTCGAGCACGGTATTGTTGATGCGAATGAAGCCAAGGTAGTCCTTATCGGCAGAAAGCAGCGTCATGTTCTTGAACGTTACGGTGCCGGCGCCGTCAAAGGAGTAGTCGCCGTTGTATTCGGTGCCAAAGTTGGCAGGATCGGGTACGAGTGCACCGATGTTCCACGCGGTTTTATCGGTTCCCTGGCCCACAAAGGTGAGGTCCTTGTCCTTGGTGTGACCCACGGAGCTCACGCCGTAGAGGGTGTAGTTGCCCTCGCCGAGCTTAATGGTGTCGCCACTTTGCGCCTCGGCGGTGGCGGTAGCAAGGTCGGTGTAGCTTTTTTCAGGGAAGCGGGGATTGGTAATCGTGCCTGTTGCGCCATATGCAAATGTTGGTGACGCGAGACCTATCATGACAAACGCAGCGGTAACAAACGCAGCGATCGCACGATACGCCGTTCTGGTTAACGACTTCATGCTGACACTCCTTTTATTCCGGTGGCATTAGCCAACATATAGTTTAGATTTTGTAAAATCTTTTCCGAGCGTGTTAAAAATTAGATTGCCGAAAAGTTAAGACCACACAGTAAAAACACAAGAATTTGTAAAATGCTGCAACTGTTTTTGCAACAAAATTGCGTCAGCGACAGTATTTTGGGCGGTTACAACGCTCCCGCCTCTTGGGTGGACTGCTTGCCGACTACGCGACGATGCCGTTTTAGGTGGAATTTTTTATTGCCGGCAATCGAAAACGACGATAGCCGAGGCTCCTGACAGCCGCTTCCTTATGGGTTAGACTGGGCTTCGAAAAATCCGATGAATGGGACAACTGCCTCCTGGCATCGTTGCCCCATTTTTTATTCCGGCGCGGTCCGTGGCGACCGGCGCTCTAAGCAGGGGTGTTTCGATGAGCCAAGAGATGATGGACAAAACCTGTCGCGAGTTTGCCCAGGCGCTTGCCGCGCGCGAGCCGGTTCCCGGCGGCGGTAGCGCGAGCGCCTTTGTGGGCGCGCTGGGAGCCTCGCTTTGCGGGATGGTCGCGCGCTACGGGGCAACCAATCCCGCGCTTGTCGATCGCGCAGACGATCTGACGCGTGCATTTGCCCAGGCAGACGAATTGGCACAGGAGCTTGTGAACCTGGTCGCCGAGGACGTTCGTGCGTACGGCCAGGTGTCCGAGGCATATGGTATTCCGCGCGAGGACCCGGCTCGACCCGCGGCGATTCAGGACGCGTTGCACGTGGCGGCCATGCCTCCGTATCGGATCATGGATGCCTGCGGGCGCGCGCTGGCGCTGCTCGAGGACATGGCCGATAAGGGCTCGCGCCAGCTGCTGTCCGATGTGGCGTGCGGCGCCGTGTTCTGCCGCGCCGCCATGCAGGGTGCGAGCCTGACGCTCTTTGCCAACACCACATCCATGAAAGACCGGGCGCGCGCCGAGGAGCTCGAGGCGGCGTGCGATGAGCTGCTGGATACGTGGCTGCCGCGCGCCGATGCGCTGGCGCGCCGTGCTGCCGACGCCGCAAGGAAGAGGGGATAGCCATGGCCGAGCTGTTGAAGGGTGCTCCAGTTGCCCGTGCTTTGACCGAGGAGCTCGCTGCTCGCTGCGTCGCCCTGCGCGAACAGGGCATCGTGCCGACACTGGCCATCGTTCGTGTGGGCGAGCGCGAGGACGATCTATCCTATGAGCGTGGCGCCCTCAAGCGCTGCGAGAAGGTCGGCATCGAGGCTCGCCGCGTTTTGCTTCCCGCCGATGTTTCGCAGGATGAGCTGTTGGCGGCTATTAAGGACATTAATGCCGACCCCGCTGTTCATGGCTGCCTGATGTTTCGCCCGCTGCCCGCTGGGCTTGATGAGGATGCAATTGCCGCGGCGCTCGATCCCGGCAAGGATGTTGACTCCATGACGCCGGCTTCACTGCTTACCACGCTTTCGGGGCGAGGCGAGGGCTTTGCTCCTTGCACGGCCGAGGCCGTGTTGGCGTTGCTGGACCATTACGGCGTTGAGCTGGATGGAGCCAAGGTCACGGTCGTCGGTCGGTCGCTGGTGATTGGCCGTCCCGTAGCCGCCATGCTTACGGCTCGCAATGCCACGGTGACGACGTGCCATACGCATACGCGCGACTTGGCTGCCGAGTGCCGTGCAGCTGATATTGTGGTTGCGGCCGTTGGACGCGCGCGCACGATTGGCGCGGATGCGGTTCGTGAGGGCCAGACGATCATCGATGTTGGCATTAACTGGGACGAGGCCGCTGGCAAGCTGGTCGGGGACGTCGATTTTGATACTGCGGAACCGATCGTTGGCGCAATTACTCCCGTGCCGGGCGGCGTGGGGGCTGTAACGACGGCGATTCTCGCCAAGCACGTGACCGAGGCGGCGGAGCGCGCATCGAAATAGGTGTTTTTGCACGCAGGGGCTGCCGGCGCGGCGGTTTCGCCCTTTTTGCGCCGAAGCGATACACTGTTGCCGTTTGATTTCTTCGCTCAAGGAGGATGCGCATGCCGTGCACAACGATTTTGGTTGGTAAGAACGCGAGCTACGACGGATCGACGCTTGTCGCCCGCAACGAGGACTCGTCCAACGGGGTGTTTGAGCCCAAGCGCATGCGCGTGGTGCATCCCGACGAGCAGCCGCGCGTCTACACGAGCGTCCTGAGCCACTTGACCGTTGAGCTGCCCGACAGCCCTATGCGTTACACAAGCGTCCCCGACGTTATCCCCGGTCATGGCATTTGGGCCGAGGCCGGCTTCAACGAGCTCAACGTTGGCATGTCCGCAACCGAGACGCTTACCACCAACGAGCGCGTCCGCGGCGCCGATCCGCTCGTTGACTATGTGCCCGCCAAGGGCAACGAGGGCGAGGACGGCTATGTGCCGGCGCAGCCCGGCGGTCTGGGCGAGGAGGACATGGTGACCCTGGTCCTACCGTACGCCAAGTCT
Source organism: Collinsella aerofaciens (assembly GCA_008668795.1). Lineage (GTDB taxonomy): Bacteria > Actinomycetota > Coriobacteriia > Coriobacteriales > Coriobacteriaceae > Collinsella > Collinsella aerofaciens_AS. The sequence goes on from RQBM01000242.1 coordinate 13,908, forward strand.
GCCCGTGACGGCGTGCGCATTCTGGGCGAGCTGCTCGAGCGCTACGGCACCTATGAGAACAACGGCATCGCCTTTAGTGACGTTGACGAGATCTGGTGGCTCGAGACCATTGGCGGCCACCACTGGATTGCCAAGCGCGTGCCCGATGACGCCTATGTGACCATGCCTAACCAGCTGGGTATCGATAGCTTTGACCTGAACGATGCCGAGGGCGCTCAGGTCGACCACATGTGTTCCGCCGACCTGCGCTTCTGGATGGCCGAGTGGCATCTGGATTTGACGCTGGGCGTTAAGGGCGACGGTCCGGCGACGGTCTTCAACCCCCGCGAGGCCTTTGGCTCGCACAGCGACAGCGACCACGTCTACAACACGCCGCGCGCCTGGTACATGCAGCGCTGCCTCAACCCCAGCGATGTGTGGGACGGTCCCGAGGCCGACTACACGCCCGAGAGCGATGACATCCCCTGGAGCCGCGTACCCGAGCGCAAGGTGACCATCGAGGATATCAAGTACGTGCTTTCGAGCCACTACCAGGGCACGGAGTACGATTGCTACGGCAGCAAGGGCACGCCCGCCACGCGCGGCGCCTATCGTCCCATCGGCATCAACCGCAACAGTCAGCTCGCCGTGCTGCAGCTGCGCCCCTATGCGCAGCCGGCGTATCGCGCCGTGCAATGGATGGCGTTTGGCTCCAACTCGTTTAACGCGCTCGTGCCGCTGTACGCCAATGTCGAGACCATGCCCGAGTACTATGCCGACACACAGGCTCGCGTGACGTCCGAGAATTTCTATTGGGCAAATCGCCTGATCGGTGCCTTGGCCGATGTTCGCTTCCACGAGTGCGGTCGCGCGGTCGAGGATTATCAGGAGAAGGTTGGCGGCATGGGCCACAAGCAGATTCACGACGTTGACGCTGCCGTAGCCGCGCTGCCCGAGGCCGAGGTGTCTGCCGAGCTCGCCCGCGCCAACGAGGCCTTTGCCGAGCTCGTGCGCGTGGAGACCGATGCCCTGTTGGGCAAGGTGCTCTACACTACGAGCTGCGCCATGAAGAACTCCTTCGCGATGAACGATAACATTAGGTAAAGACAACCTTGCAGCGAACGAGCGGGGCAAACGCCGTCAAAGGCTTTGCCCCGCTCGATTTCTATCTTGGCGGTAAAACGATTTTGTGTCGTTCACCCAATCTTGGGTACAAGAAGGCCAATGCAGTTGTTCACGATTGGAGCCAACCATGGTTATGAAATTCGATCAGCTTGTTAACGGTGCCATCAACGTGGGCTTCGGCGCCGCTGCCGTTGCCGTCGAAGGCGGCAAGAAGGTCCTCGACGACCTCAATACCAAGGGCGAGCAGGTCCGCAAGGACGCCGGCACCCCCGATATCGCCCGCAGCGTGTCCGATATGTTCGAGCAGGCCGGTGGCACCATCTCCGACCTGACCGAGCGCCTGGGCATGCAGGGCGAGACTGCGGCACAGCGCGTGCTCGACGAGCTCATCCTGGCCCGCGTCCGCGTTATGACCGCCCCCGAGCGCACGGCCTTCCTGGCCCATGTACGTGACATCGTCGATTCGGTCGAGGACAACGTGACCTCGGTGCCCGTCGAGTCCGTTGAGCCCGACGATGCAGAGGACACCGAAGAGGCCGAGTAGCAGCGCAGATGGCAGATTCCACCACCGATTACAACAATCTAGATCCCTTGGGCGACGAGGCGGCGGTTGTCGACGAGGTCGATGCCGCCGTCTCGGGCGCTCGCAAGAAGCCGCGCGCTGTCGATATGGTGCCCGAGGAGCCCGACGCGATGGCGCCGGATGAGGAATACCAGCTCACGCCGGCAGGCCGCCGCGAACGCATTGGGCAGATCGTTCGCCTGATCAAAAAGTACCGCGTATGGGATAACCTCACGCCGGTTCGCCTGCGCCGCCTGCTCGAAGAGCTCGGCCCCATGTTCGTTAAAATGGGGCAGATTCTGGCCAACCGGTCCGAGATTTTGCCGCAGCGGTTTTGCGACGAGCTGCGCCGCCTGCGCTCCGACGTAGAGCCGGTGCCGTATGAGGTAGTGCTCCGCTGTCTGGAAGAGGAGTACGGCCAGCGCCTGGGGCAGATGTTCGACGCGATCGACCCCAACCCGCTCGGTAGCGCATCGCTCGCGCAGGTGCACCGCGCCCGTCTGGTGACCGGCGAGGACGTGGCCGTTAAGGTGCAGCGCCCCGGCGCGCAACAGGTCATGGCACAGGACATCGACATCATCCGTTCGGTGGTGCGCATCGTTTCCAAGTTCGTCAACACCGACCAGTTTGTTGACTTACACGGCGTGGTCGAAGAGCTGTGGACCTCGTTTCGCGAGGAGACCAACTTTTTGGCCGAGGCAAAAAACCTCAACGATTTCTATGACTTCCATAAGAGCGTGCATGGTGTGTCGTGTCCCAAATCCTACTTGGACCTTTGCACCGAACACGTCGTGGTCATGGACTACATTGACGGCATCTCGATTGCCGATCCCGAGCGCCTGGTGGCCGAGGGCTATGACCTGGAAAAGATCGGCTCGGCGATTGTCGAGGACTATTCGACGCAGGTGCTCGATGACGGCTTTTTCCATGCCGACCCGCATGCGGGAAACATCATCCTCAAGGACGGCATCGTCTACTTTATCGACCTGGGCATGGTCGGGCGCATGTCGAGTCACGACCGCGGTATCGTCAAGGACATGATTTTCGCCGTGGCCGAGGGCGACGTGCCCAAGCTCAAGGATTCGCTTATGCGCTTTGCCGTGACGCGCGGCGACTCGGCCGAGCTCGACCATTCGGCCTTTTTGTCCGATCTGGACTTTATCGTCGCCGACTTTGCGGGTCTTGACCTTAAGGATCTTGATATCGGCGAGTTTTTGACCTCACTGCTAAACCTAGCGCGCAAGAACGACGTTGAGCTGCCGAGCGTGGTGACAATGTTCGCGCGCGGCATGGTGACGCTTGAGGGCCTGCTGACCGAGTACATGCCCAACGTCAACATGATCCAGATCATCCAGACGCACATCAAAAACGAGAAGAGCACCTATGCGCGCGTCCGCGAAATGGGGCGCGATCTTGCCGCGAGCAGCTATCGCGCGGCAAAAGGCTCGCTCGAGGCGGCCGAGTATCTGGGCTTGGCGTCGCGCATGCTCACGCGCGGCCAGCTTAAGGTGAACACGCAGATCATGAGCAGCGATAAGGCGCTGCGACAGCTGGGTGGGATTATCGACCGCATGTCGATGGCTATCGTTATCGCCGGTCTGTTTATCGGTTCGTCGGTGGTGTACTACGCGCGCATCGAGCCGGTTGTGTTTGGTATCCCGGTCATTGGCTTTATGGGCTACGTGAGCGCGCTGGTGCTGGCACTTATGCTGGGCCGCAATATCTGGCTCAACAGCCACGGCGGCAAACACTAGAGGCTGCGACCGTCACCGCATTTTCCTATCGCAAACAATAGCTTTTACCTTGGGCTTCGCCTGTGTGCGGGGCCCTTTTGCGTGATACCATTTTGACGGTAATAATCGATGGCCTAGATGGTGGTGCGGAGACGCACGAACGCGCGGTTTTCCTGCGCGTTTGGGAGAATCGGGGTGCAAGTCCCCGGCTGTACCAGTAACCGTAATTCCTTTTGACTCGGGATATTCGCGTCGCAGATCGGACGGCGCGCCTGAGCCGTTAAGGTTAAGTCGGATCGCCTCCCATCTTGCATGCGGCTGCGGCTTTTGCCGCCGGTGTGCATAGGGCTCTGGAGGGAAGGAGGACCCCGATGGGGGAACTCGAGCGCAACATACGCGATGACGTGGGGCAGCCTCAAGGCAACGCTCCAAGTACAGACAATGGGGGACAATTGGATATGTTTGAGGACGAGCGCGAGCGCGCCTCGTTGCATCGCCGTGGCGCGATTGCACGCGGTGTAGCCAAGCGCGGCCTGGTGGCATTCCTGGCCTTCGCGATGGCCTTTGGCACCACGCCGGCTCAGCTGTGGGCCGAGGGCGCCGAGGGCATTGCCGAGGCTGTGGCTCAGGCTGCGACGCCGGGTGAGGACGCTGCGCTTGCGGGCGGTGCCGCTGAGCAGAGCGGCACCGAGGTTTCGGATTCCGAGAGCGCGCCTGCAGCTAGTGCCGCTACAACAGAGGCAGCAACTGGCGACGAAGGCTCGGCGACGGGGGAGAGCCCTGCCACGAGCGAGCAGTCTTCGACGGCATCCACTGGCCAAGCAGGATCTGCCGCCGCGACTGCCGTCCAGACAGAGAACCCGACAGAAACCGGCGATGTCGCCAAGAAGCAGGTCGAGGTCTCGTTCTCGATTATCGGCACCGATGCCGACGGCAAGGCTCAGACCTGGGTGGCACCTACGCAGCTCAAGCTCGACGAGGGCGCGACGGCTGCGGATGCCTTCATTAAGCTGCAGGAGAAGACGGGCTTCAAGGCGAAGTACGAACCGAACACAGCATACGGTTTCTACCTCGAAAGCATCACATCCCCGAGCGATGGCCGCACGCTCGCCTACGATCCGACGACTTATGCCTTCTGGCAGCTGTTCGTCAACGGCGCGTCTTCCTCGGTTGGCGCGAGCAGCGTTAAGCTCACCCCGGGGCAGAAGATTGAGTTTGCCTTTACGGGTGGTAGCGCATCCCCTGTCGTTAAGGACCAGCTTGCTGCGAATGTGACCGTCATTGGTCGCGATGCCCAGGGTAAGACTCAGACCTGGGTCGACAACGCGCAGTATGTGGTGACGTCCGGTTCGAGCGCGCTCGATCTTACGAAGGTCGCACTCGAGGCGAACGACATTGACGCCGTTGCTGCGGGCTCCTTCATTCTGAGCCTTAAGTACAACGGCGTTGAGCTGGGTACGCCGTTCGATTATTCGACCTATTGGCAGCTGTTCATCAACGGCAAGTCGAGTGACTATACGGCGGACAATGTCACCATCCATGCCGGCGATACCGTCACGTGGTTCTACGGTGGCTGGGGCGACAAGTTGCCCTCTGATTCCGTCCATGCTTCCGTTCAGGTCCTCGGTAAGGACAAGGACGGCAAGCAGCAGGTTTGGGCCTCGACGGGCCAGACGAGTCTCAAGGCGGGCTCTACTGCCAAGGATCTCCTTGAGCAGACCGGCCTTACTCTCGATGCTGGCGAATCGTCTTGGGGCTGGTTCCTCAACGGCATTTATTCGCCGTTCGATGATGAGTCCTATTGTGGCTATGATGCTGCGACCAATAGCTATTGGCGCTTCTACGTAAAGGGCAAGTCCGACTTAAAGTACAAGTTCGCCGACGTTGGCGCCGGTGCCTATGAGCTCCAAGAGGGCGATGCCGTCACCTTTATGTATGGTGCTGACGCCGATGCCCTTCCTGGCCAGGTTCTTGGGTCTGTCGATGTTATCGGTCCCGATGTCAACGGCAACAATACTCGCTGGGGCTCGGCAAGCAATGTTTCTTTGCCCGAAGGCTCTACTGCCCAGAACCTTATTGAGACGGTCCTGAAGGCCAAGGGCGTTACGTACAACGGCTCCCAGAGTGGTGAGTACTGGTTCCTCAATTCCATCAACTCGCCGTTCGATCACAAGCCGTATGGCTGGGATGGTGCGACCAATAAATATTGGCATCTGTATATCAACGGAAAGCCCTCATCTCTCTGCGCCAACCAGGTCACGCTCACGAGCGGCGACAAGGTTACGTTTGCCTATACGACCGATGGTGCGCCCATGCCCGATCCCGACAAGATTGTCGTGGACCCGAGTGCGACGACTCCTGATTGGGATGCCGAGTGGGCTGGCTACGGCAACAGTGGCAACGGTTCGACCGTAACGGATGCCAAGACGCCTGCGCAGGCCGCCGGTCTTAAGTGGGCCTTCGATTGGAAGGCCGAGTCTGGCCAGCAGTATGCCAACTGCAGCGAGCCTGTCATCGCTAACGGTTTTGTGTACATCGCGACCGAGAACGAGCTCATTAAGATTGATTCGTCCACGGGCAAAAAGGTTGCCTCTGCGCCGCTTGCCTCCAAGGTGAGCTATACCTCTCGTCCGATCTATACCAATGGCCTTATCATCGTTCCGCTCAACGGCGGTGCGGTCCAGGCGATTACTGCAGACAAGCTGATCTGCAAGTGGCTGACGCCTGGTTTGACGGACTTGACGCAGAGCTCCTGCACCGTCGTTTCGGACGGCGAGTACGTCTATGTAGGCTCGGTCGATATTTCGTATGACGAGAATTACAACGCGACCTACGGCAACGGCTCCTTTGCGCGCATTAAGATTGCCACGGGCGAAGTTTCTTGGCAGAACATCGACCCTGCCGAGGGCTATTACTGGACTGGTGCGGCTTTGACGGATAAGTATGCCATCGTTCCTACGAGCGCGGGTACGCTTAAGTGCATTGATAAGACGACGGGCGATGTCGTTTCGACCATGAAGCTCGGCGCTCTCGCGAACGCCGACTGTGTCGCCGATCCGTCCAATGGTTCGACCTTCTATCAGATGACGCACGATGGAAAGCTCCATGTGATTTCGCTTTCGGCGAAGGGCGTACTGAGCGAGCAGAAGACGGTCGACCTGGGTCTTACTAATAACATGAGCGCACCGGCGGTGGCTGGCGAAAACTTGATTGTCGGCGGACAGACGGCTACTGGCTCTGCTCTGGCTCTCTATAATCTGAAGACCGGTAAGACCACGATGGTCACCGCTGCTGACGGCAAGGCGCTGCCGGCTGGCTTCAACGGTATTGCTGCTACTCCGCTGGTGAGTGTTCAGGGTGGAAAGACCCATGTGTACTTCACCGTTAACAGCGCGGATAGCAAGGATTACGTCAACTATTCTGCTGGTGGTGGCGTGTATCGCTATACGCTCGGCGATGCAGAGGCGACGCAGATTTATGATGCGGCTGGCCATTACCAGTACTGTGACTCTCCGGTCATTGCCGATGCATCTGGCAACCTGTACTACATCAATGATTCGGGTACTTTGTTCAAGCTGGGGGCTGTTGAGTCTTGGACGGTTGCCTTTAATTCCAATGGCGGGTCTGCTTGCGACACTAAGTTTGTTGCTACGGCCGACGGCAAGCTGGTCAAGCCGGCCGATCCCACGCGCGATGGCTACACTTTCGGCGGTTGGTATACCGATGAGGCTTGCACGCAGGCGTATGACTTTAGCACGCCGGTGACGGCCGATCTGACGCTGTATGCCAAGTGGACCAAGAATGCTGTTAACCCTGGCGGCAATGGCGGTGCTGGTTCCAACGGCGGTAGCGGTTCTGGTACTGGTTCCGGCACTGGCGCTGGCGCGGGTTCTGGCTCCGGCTCGAAGGGCCAGCAGGCTGGCGGCGCTGTCGCTCCGGGTCATAAGCCGATGACCAAGACGACGGTGTCGACCAAGACCGAGACCAAGGACAACAAGCCCAACAAGAAGGACTCCGATAAGTCCGATAAGAAGGACGAGAAGAAGTCTGACAAGAAGTCTGACAAGAAGGACAGCAAGTCCGACAAGAAGTCCGATTCCAAGTCCGATACGGGTGCTGCTTCCACGACCACTGCTAAGAAGTCCTCTAGTGCTGCCGAGCAGGAGACTGGCGCCAATCCGCTCGCCATCGTTGGCATCGCCGCCGGCGTGATTGGCCTAGCGCTCATCGCCGTCTTCGTGCTGACCAAGCGCGGCAAGGGTGACGGTAATGCCCGATAAGCCCAAGGAGACCAGCGGGCAACAGCCCGACTCCTCGTTTATCCAGCTCGATGATCCAAAGCAACAGGGCGCCGCTTCGGCGGCGTCCGCCCCTCGACGGAAGGCGCTTACTGGCGTCCTGACCGCCGCGTGCGTTGCGCTAATTGTCATATCGCTGGGCTTCGTCCATCCTTCCGAGAGCGGCGCCTGGTCCATTGACTGGATCGTTCAGACCGTGACGGGGGAGAGCGTCGTCGCGAAGGACGCCAAGGGGTCTGACTCGACCGTCGCTTCGGGTAAAGCTGGCTCCAAGGATTCCAAATCTTCGGATGGTGCGAACGACGAGTCTAAGGGTTCGGATAAATCTGACTCTAAGAAGGAGTCCGAGTCTTCGGACAAGGAATCAAACAAGGGCTCGGATAGCAAAAAGTCCGATGGTCAGAACGGCAAGAAGTCTGGAGATAAATCCGCTGCCCAGAATACGGGAGCCGACGATACTTCCAAGGTGTCTGGTGGTGCTTCTTCGGGCGGTGGCCAGTCGTCTAATGGAGCCTCATCCTCTAATGGTGGAAACGCCTCCTCGGGCGGCCAGAGCGGCTCACAGGAGCCCAACTACGTTACGGTGACGGTTTCGGTCACATCGAGCGCTGTGGGCAA
>RQBM01000248.1:0-9499 GCA_008668795.1 Collinsella aerofaciens
ATACTGGCCCGAGCGCCTCTGCACTGCCATAGAATCCGAACAGCCCGACCGCATCGTGCTGCTGAGCGACCTGCTCTCCCACGGCCCGCGCAACGACCTGCCGCGCGAATACGCTCCCAAGCGCGTGATTCCGCTGCTCAACGCCCTGGCCGACCGCATCATCGCGGTGCGCGGCAACTGCGACGCCGAGGTCGACCAGATGGTCCTCGACTTTCCCGTTATGGCGGACTACGCCACGCTGTTCGCCGAGACCGGTCGCGAGCTGTTCCTGACGCACGGCCACGTCTTTGGCGCCGGCATGCACAACAGCGTCGACCACGCGCCCGCGCTGCCCGAGGGCTCCGCGCTCGTCTACGGCCACACGCACATCAAGGTTAACGAGGAAAGCGCCGCGCACCCGGGCCTGTGGCTCTTCAACCCCGGCAGCGTGAGCATCCCCAAGGACGGCTCGCACAGCTACGGCATCTACGAGGGTGGTGCGTTCCATCACGTGATCATGGAGGAGGACTAACCATGGCGCAGCATATGGCTCAGCAAAATGCCGAGGGTTCGCGCGACCTGTCCACGCTGGTCGACGCGTCGGCCGAGCTGCAGCATCTGGTGCAGACCATCTGGCGCCTGCGTCAGCCCGACGGCTGCCCGTGGGACCGCGAGCAGACGCATCAGAGCATTGGCAAGAACATGATAGAGGAAGCCTACGAGGCGCTCGATTGCATTGAGGCGGACGACATGGCGCATCTGCGCGAGGAGCTGGGCGATGTGCTCATGCAGGTGGTGCTGCATGCGCAGATTGCGGCGGATGCCGGTGAGTTTACGCTTGCCGATGTGGCGCGCGATATCGACGCCAAGCTCATCCGTCGTCACCCGCACGTGTTTGGCGATGCGGATGCCGAGAGCTCCGACGAGGTGCTCAAGATTTGGGACGAGGTCAAGCTTGCCGAGAAGGCCGCCAAAGACCAGGCCGTGGCGGCAGGCGAGGCTGCGCCCGAGGGTCTGCTCGACGGCGTGCCCACGCACCTGCCGGCGCTGATGCAGGCTCAGAAGGTGTCGCGCAAGGCGGCTGCCGTGGGCTTTGAGTGGGGGACGGTCCAGGACGTGTGGGACGAGGTCGCTGAGGAGCGTGCCGAGTTTGAGGCCGAGGCTCCCGGCTCGCCCGAGCGCGAGATGGAGTTTGGCGACCTGCTCTTTGCCCTGGTCAACGTTGCGCGCAAGGAGGGAATCGACGCCGAGAGCGCCCTGCGTGCCAGCACGGCAAAGTTCCGCCGCCGCTGGGCCGCGATGGAGCAGATGGCGGCCGACGCCCACGTGGATCTGGCCGAGCTTTCGACCCACGGCCTCAATGACCTCTGGGATGCCGCAAAGGCAGAGGAGTAAGACTGCGGGGGCGACGGGACGGACTTTCTCATCGCCCCATTATTTTTCAAAAAGATTGTATCCCTTGGCTAACTTAGGGCATAATGCAAAAAGTGCGATAAGGCTAACTTATGAACCTGCGCGCCACTGTAGCGTGCAAGCCGTGTCGCCAAGCATTCAACCCGTTTCCAAGTGAGAGGGAGACAACATGAGCGATATTTTGGATGTCTACGGTCGCGAGGTACTCGACAGCCGCGGCAACCCCACCGTCGAGGTCGAGGTCGTGCTCGAGGACGGCAGCTTCGGCCGCGCGATGGTGCCTTCGGGCGCTTCGACCGGCGCCTTTGAGGCCTGCGAGCTGCGCGATGGCGACAAGGGTCGCTACCTGGGCAAGGGCGTCTCGCAGGCCGTCGAGCACGTCAATAACGAGTGCGCTAACGCCGTCGTGGGCCTCGACGCCTTCGACCAGCGCGCCGTCGATGCCGCGCTGATTGCCGCGGACGGTACCCCCAACAAGACCAAGCTCGGTGCCAACGCCATCCTGGGCGTGTCGCTGGCCGTCGCCCGCGCCGCTGCCGAGTCGGCGGGTCTGTCGCTGTACCAGTACCTGGGCGGCGTCAACGCCCATCTGCTGCCCACGCCCATGATGAACATCCTCAACGGCGGCGTGCATGCCGACAATAACGTCGACTTCCAGGAGTTCATGATCATGCCGGTGGGCGCCCCGAGCTTTGCCGAGGGCCTGCGTTGGTGCGCCGAGGTCTACCACACCCTCAAGGGCGTGCTGCACGAGGCCGGCCTGGGCGGCGGCGTGGGTGACGAGGGCGGCTTTGCGCCCAACCTTAAGACCAATGCCGAGCCGTTCGAGTACATTACCAAGGCCGTCGAGAAGGCTGGCTTTAAGCCCGGCGTCGACTTCATGTACGCCATGGACCCGGCCTCGACCGAGTTCTACAACGCCGAGACCGGCATGTACGAGCTCAAGGGCGAGGGCGTGGAGTACACGAGTGCCCAGATGGTTGATTACTGGGAGAAGCTCGTCGACACCTATCCCATCATCTCCATCGAGGACGGCATGGCCGAGGAGGACTGGGACGGTTGGGTTGAGCTTACCCGCCGCATTGGCAACAAGGTGCAGCTGGTGGGCGACGACCTGTTCGTCACCAACACCGAGCGCCTCAAGAAGGGCATCGAGCTGGGTGCCGCCAACGCGATCCTGGTCAAGGTCAATCAGATCGGCACGCTCACCGAGTCGCTTGAGGCCATCGAGACCGCCAAGGAGGCCGGTTACGCCTGCATCGTGAGCCACCGCTCCGGCGAGACCGAGGATTCCACGATCGCCGACCTGGTCGTGGGCGTCAATGCCGGCCAGATCAAGTCGGGCGCCCCGTGCCGCAGCGACCGTATCGCCAAGTACAACCAGCTCATCCGCATCGAGGACGAGCTCGAGGGCAGCGCGCGCTACGCCGGCAAGGCCGCGTTCTACAACATTCGCTAAACGGGTGAATTTGGCGAGGGGGAGGCTGACTCGGTTCCGCCCCGCCTTGGCTGGATGCTGCAAAGCGCCATGGGCGCTGGGCCATATGGCTCAGCGCCTTTTTTATGTCGAGCAAAGGCTGGCGAAGGCGGTGCGGGTGCTCGTGCTATAACTAAAGGACTTAGCGCAAACAAACCTCAACCGCACAAGGCGCACATGGATCAGATTTACGACAACAGGTACTATTCCGCCGGTTCGCGCGAGCCGTCGCCTCGCCGTGCGCGCACGGTGCAGCTCGGTGGGTCCGCCTACGCCGGCGTCGACCGCTCCACGCAGCGCCCGACAAGTACCTCGCGCCCCAATGCTCAAGTGAATACTTCGACAGATGGACCGGTGCGCCCGGCACGTTCGTCGCATGCGTCGCGTCCCTCGACTCAGGCACACGACAAATCGAGCAGGCCCTCGAACCGTTTTTCGGGCTCGGACTTTATGCGCTACGCCAACGACAACGCGGTGGTCAAGGCGATCTATGACTTTACGCATGGCTCTCTGCGTCCGCTGTTTATCGGTATCGTGGTGGCGCTGGTGCTCGTGAGCCTGTATTTTCCCGTGCGCGATCTGTACGTGGCAAAGCGTTCGAGCGATATCTTGGCCAAGCAGGTCGAGATTCGCCAGCAATACAATGATGAGCTGCAAAAAAGCGTCGACAAGCTGCTCTCGGAGGAGGGTATCAAGGACGCGGCGTCCGAGGACCTGGGCCTGGTGATGCCCGGCGAGAAGAAGATTGACGTGCTGGGCTTGGATGACGATTCGGACTCGTCGTCGAGCAAAAAGTCCTCAAACGCCAAGAAGGCCAGCGAAGTTGCCAAGGAAATCGAAGAAGTCGGCAAGGACGCGCCGTGGTACATCCAGGCGCTCGACATGCTGTTTGGGTTTAACGGCGTCGAGGGCCAGACGGTCGTGTCCAACGGCAAATAGCGCCCGGAGGGGAGCCCGCAATGACAAATTGCAAACGCTATAAGGTGGCCGCGATCGACCTGGGAACGGTGTCGTCGCGACTGGTGTTGGCCCAGGTCGAGGGCGGAGCGATTGTGGAATCGTCCAAGCATACCGAGATTACCGACCTGGGCGAGGGCGTGGACGCGACGGGCCGCTTTTGCGAGGCGGCCGTTGAGCGTGTGCTCGCTGCGTGCCGCATGTTTGTGGACGAGGCCCGTGCCTTTGGGGCCGCGTGCGTCTGCACCACGTGCACGAGCGCCGCGCGCGATGCGTCCAATGCCGCGCTGCTGCTGGACGGCCTGCGCGAGCTGGGGCTCGAGCCGCAGGTGATTCCGGGCGAGGTCGAGGCGCGCCTGACGTTTTTTGGCGTGGCGCACGACTTTGCAGGCGAGCGCATCATCGTTGCCGATTCGGGCGGCGGATCCACGGAGCTCGCGACGGGCGTCTATGCGCCTGAGCGCGGGGTCTTTGCGCTGGAGGGAACGCGCTCGCTGGACATCGGTTGTCGCCGCGTGACGGAGCGCTTTTTCTCCGCGTTGCCGCCCGCGGATGGCGAGCTTGCTGCCGCTGCCGCGTGGGCAGGCGAGCAGTTTGCCGCCTATTTTGAAGGCCTGCCCAGCGACTTTGAGCGCGCCGAACGCCTCGTTGCGGTGGGCGGCACCGTCACCACGCTCGTGGCACTCGTTCACGAGCTGGAGCCGTATGATTCGAGCTTTGTGCACCTGCGCGAGCTTTCGATGGAGCAGGTTTCGGCCGCTATCGAGCGCATGTCCGCGCTGGATGTTGCGGGCATTGCCGCTCTGCCGGGCGTGCAACCTAAGCGCGCAGGCGTGATCTTGGCAGGTGCCGTGGTAATTCGCGAGCTCATGCGAGCCGGCGGCTACAAGACGCTCACCGTAAGTGAGAACAGCCTCCTCGCCGGTATGGCTGCCACTATCAACGAGACTCTCGACGGTGCCATTCCCACCATCGCCTGGACCCCCGCTCTCAGCACCCTTTAAATAAGTTGCGGTGAAATACGGACTAAAATCGCCCTTTCGGGCCCCAAACAGTCCCTATTCCACCGCAACTTAGAGGCTTGACGGCGTCCGAAAGAAGCGAGCCCGCATCCCAAAGGGACACGGGCTCGAACGCTTCATATGGTAGGGGCGGTGGGACTCGAACCCACAATCCTTGCGGCGAGAGATTTTAAGTCTCCTGCGTATGCCAATTCCGCCACGCCCCCGTGAGACTAGAAGTCTAGCACAAGCCGCCCGTTACGCGTTGACAGCCATCGAGTGCCGGCCCGACTTTTCCAAGTACTCGGCAAACTTGGCCTCGTCGCCTTTGTTCTTGTACTGTAGGGCCAATAGGTACTCCAAGCGGCAACCCTTAACCTTGTCGTCGCCGGCCTCCTTGAGCATGCGCTCCAGCTCGGGAATGTCGTTGTGGCGCTTGAGGATCATCGTGTCGTACATCAGCTGGCATTCGTGCGCGACTGCCTCGGCCTGGCCGCCCTCAAAGCCCTTGATCTCGTGCAGCAACTCCTTGGACTTTTTGCGGTCCTCCTGGCCAACGTAGTAGTTAAAGGCCTTGATCACCAGATCGACGCGCTGCATCTTGGGCAGGTTGAGCCCCAACAGCAAATCGAACATCTCGTCGGCGCGCTTGTGGTCCTCGCGCAGCAGATAGGAGTTCAGGCGCAGGTAGTCGCGGTTGTAGCGCGGGTACAGCATGCTGGTGAGTTTGCCGTCGAGCAAACGATCGAACTCGTCCCACTGCTTAGCGGCCATAAGCTGCTGCAGGCGTTTAAACGTGGTGCGTTTTTTGACGCTAAAGAACACCGACACGGCGATGCAGATGATAACGACGGCGGTCCAGAGTGTGCGGGAATCGGGCATATTAGGGTCCTTAGTCACTCATAAAGCGAGCGGTATGACAACACGTACTGGATGTATTATACGCAGCGCGCAAGCAAACTGGCATAAAAGCTCATCGAGGCCGAGTGCTATCGCTCGCTGCGGTACACTTACCTAAAGTAAACCATGAAGGGAGACATTACCTATGAAGAAGATCGTTTTGGCTTGCGGTGCTGGCGCTGCTACTTCCACGCTTGTTGCCCAGAAGGTCGCCACCATGCTCGACGCCAATGGTTATGCCGGCAAGTATGAGATCGTGCAGTGTGCCATCTCCGAGGCCAAGGACTACTGCGACGAGGGCGCCGACCTGCTGATCGCCACCACCGTTGCCCCCGAGGGCCTCACCTGCCCGTACGTGAGCGGCGTGCCCTTCATGACGGGCATGAACCGCGTCGCTGCCGAGAAGGCCGTCCTCGACGTCATGGCTCAGTAGGCGCTGACTGTATGAGTGAGCAGAACGCCAATCCGGTCGAGCTCTTTGGCATGCGCGTTGCCCATGTGGGCATTAACGCCACCGACCCGGCAGATGCCCTGGAGATCGCGGAGCTGTTCTCGACGATGATGGGCCTGCCCGTTATCGAGACCCCGGTTTCGTACTTTAACGATTCGCTGGTCGAGATCATGAAGCAGAACGGTCGTGGCGCCAAGGGCCACATTGGCTTTGCTGTCAACGACATCGATGCGGCCGAGAAGTGGTTTGCCGAGCGCGGGCTCGAGGTCAACGAGGAGTCGCGCGTGCTGCTGCCCGACGGCGGCACCAAGCTCGTGTACTTTAAGCGCGAGTTTGCCGGTTTCGCCGTGCACCTGTGCCGCGAGTAGCGCAAAAGCTGCTATAACTAGCAAAAAGGGATAGGGCCGCATGGCCTTATCCCTTTATTTATGCCGAGGGGCTTCCTACCGTGGTAGGCGAATCGTAAAGCGGCTGCCGACGCCTTCGACCGAGGTCACGCCGATGACGCCGCCATGGCTGTCGACGATCCACTTGGCAATGGCGAGCCCCAGACCCGAGCCCTGCGCGCCGGCATCGCGTGCGTTGTCGGCGCGATAGAACCGTTCAAACGCGTGAGCTGCGGATTCCTGGTTCATGCCGATACCCTCGTCCTCAACACTTATGTCGATCGTGCCCGCGCCCGCATCCGGCGTCACGCCAAACGAGATGGATGTGCCCGCGTCCGAATACTTGGCGGCGTTCTGCACGATCACGCGCAGAGCCTGCTTCACGAGCGCCACGTCAACGGGCGCGTCGCAGCGCGGGTCGCTGACAAGCGCAGCGTCGTACGCCGGTCGATACGTGTGCGCGGCATCGATCATCTGTGACTCCTCGCATACCTCGCCGACCAGCGCGGCCAGGTTGGTATTCGCACGCCGCAGGACCGTGCGTCCGGCGTCGCCGCGCGCCAAAAACAGCAGCTGCTCCACGAGCTCCTGCATATGCTCGCTTTCGGCCTTGAGGGACGCGATAGACTCCGCCAGCACGTCCGGGTCGTCTTTGCCCCAGCGGTCGAGCATGTTTACGTAGCCCTGAATCACCGCGATGGGCGTGCGCAGCTCGTGGCTTGCATCGTTGACAAAGCGCATCTGCTGCAGCTTGGCTTCTTGCATCTGGTGCAGCAGGCGGTTGAGCGCGACCTCGATGCTCGCCAGGTCGGCGTCGCCGGTGGTGACGCTCGGCGAGTCGACGCTCGCGCGCTCGA
Source organism: Collinsella aerofaciens (assembly GCA_008668795.1). Taxonomy (GTDB): domain Bacteria; phylum Actinomycetota; class Coriobacteriia; order Coriobacteriales; family Coriobacteriaceae; genus Collinsella; species Collinsella aerofaciens_AS. Next base: position 7,422 of record RQBM01000248.1, read on the forward strand.
TGGCCTGCTCGAGCGTTTCCATCTTGCCGCCGGAGAGCTGCATACGGCTGAGCTCGTCCACACGCAGGGCCAGGTCGTTGAGCGGTGCCATGGTGCGGCGCACGCGGCGGGCGCCGCCGAGCATGTTGAGCACGCTGATGACCTGCCCACCTGCAACGACAAGATAGAGGGGCCACAGCGCGATGAGGTCCTGCGCGAGGGGGAAGGTCTTGGTGGTGCGCGCAAGCTCGACGGTATAGGTGAGCGTGGCGGGGTCCCAGCCGTGCGCGGGCGTCAGCGACATGCCGTGGACGGCGGCACCGGGGATCCATCCCGCGGTAAACGCGCCGTCGGGCAGCGTTTGGTTATAGCCATAGATGAGGATCGCCGCCGCAGCAACCAGCAGCCACAGGTCGAGCCAGATGTAGCTCGCCAGGCGGCGCCACATGTAGCTCCAGTTGATGGCACGGGCGATGGAGGTGACGCGCTCGGTCTCGGCGTTACGCGCGGCAGACATAGCCCACCCCGCGCACGGTTTGGATGATGCGGGCACCGCCGGCGTCTTCGATCTTGGCACGCAGGTGCGCGATGTGCACGTCGACGTTGTTGGTGTCGCCCACGTATTCGTAGCCCAGCGCCTCGTGCGCGATGCGCTCGCGCGTGAGCACGGTTTCGGCATGCGTCATAAGCAGGGCGAGGACGTCGAACTCGCGGGCCGTGAGCGCGATGGGCGAGCCGCCGACCGTGACTTCGCGGCAGTCGGGATCGAGCGCGACCGAACCCACGGCGAGCGCGGCGGGGGAGGGCGCGGCAGCGGTCTGGGCCGTGTCGGTTGCCGGGGACATTGTGGCGATACCGGCGGCCGTGCCGCTCGCTACGCCAGCCCCGGCGCTGGCGCCGCCAACGCCCGAAGCCGCCCGCACGGCCTCCGAGCGCTTCAGCGCCACGCGGATCCGTGCGAACAGCTCCTCGATCGCAAATGGCTTGGTCAGGTAATCGTCGGCGCCGGCGTCGAGCCCGGCAACCTTGTCCATCACGGCATCGCGCGCGGTGACCATGATCACCGGCACACCCTTGTGCTTGCGTACGCGCCGCAGCACCTCCATGCCGTTGAGCTGCGGCAACAGTACATCGAGCAGAATCAGATCGTAGTCGCGCTCCAACGCCAGGTCAACGGCGGTGCGGCCGTCAGCGGCGTGCTCCACCTGGTAGCCTTCGTGCTCCAGCTCGAGTGTCACAAAGCGGGCGATTTTCTCCTCGTCCTCTACGATCAGGATCCGTGCCATGCGTGCCCCCGTCTGCGATTACTTGTCGTCGTTGAGATTTTGCTTGATGTCGTCCGCGGCGTTAGCAGCGCTATCCATAAGGTTGTTGATGCTGCCGGGCACGTCGCCGTCGCTGTCGATGCGGTAGCGCATGCCAAAGAACAGGCCAATCAGCATCAGCCATATCGTGGCGCCCCAGGCAAACAGCGCGACGATGGGAATCAGGATAGGGATGTTGAGGATGATCGCATCGCGGCGCGTGGCGATAAACTTGGTGTCCAGACTCAGGCGGAAGAGCTTTTTGAGGTACTCCCACACGCTGTCCATCTTCTTGGAGAAGTCGGTCTTTTCGCTCGACTTTTTGTAGGCTGCCTGCGCGGCGACCATCTCGGCAGAGGGCTCATCGACTGGCGCGGACTCGGTGGCGGCATGCGCCGACGTGGTCTGGGTCTTGCCCTGCGACTCGAGCCAAATGATGGCATCCAAAACGTTGCCGTCGGCAGCGTCGAGCGCCGCCTTGGCATCGGTGTAACTCACGTTGCACTTGGTGCGGATGGTTTCAACTTTTTCGAGGTCGTCCATGACCTGTCCTTTCGTTCGATGGGCGCGACGCCGGGCAATTTGCTCGGGCGCGAGCGTTGCGTTCGGCGGTTTGCGTTGCGCCGCCCCGCCGTTGGTCGAACTCGATAGTGCAGGTTATAGATTAAGCGATTCTTGAGCCAAGATTAATGTTGGATGAGTTTTTGGGTGGTGCGGAGGCGTGCAGGGGCAGAAAAGGCAGGTTTTGCGTGGCGTGAAGGTGGGGCGGTCTGATCTTTGGGATAGCTGATAGCG
>RQBM01000165.1:0-9934 GCA_008668795.1 Collinsella aerofaciens
ATTTGTGTCTGCCGTGTGCCTGCGACGTATTTACGTTGCGCTGGCACGTGCGCGGAAGCAGATCGCAAGCGAATGGTTCTCAGTACCATCCATGTGAGTCAAGCGCACATCTTTGAGAAGCAGTCGCGATGCCGGGAGTCGAGTTCGTCGGTTTCAACCGTCGTTCCCGTTCCCGGCTTTTTCTTTTCTGTATATTGTGTATGATTTTGCTGCTTTTACACTCATATAAGTGTAGTTGGCATATAACTTCTTATATAGTATTTATTTAATTTGGATTTTAAGGTATTTCCTGAACTTGCAATATTTGTGAATTGTGGTAGGGTGCATGTTGTGCGGGAATTTCGTTAAGCCTAGTATTGACGAAACTTCTGTATTGGATAAAACGAAAGGAGGCATATGGGTAATGCGATAACGCTTATTCTTGCTATCGTCGTGCTTGTTCTTGTGAATAAATAGAACATGCATGGCGTTAGTGTGGGTGAAGGGCATAGATGTGTTTTCCACCCATGAATAAGGACTTCATTGAGGAATTGTTTTTATTTGCTTCGGATTTAGATTCAAGCAATTCTTTTCCCTTGGCGGAAAAGACTTCTTTTCTGTGTTGGTGCGCGTGGCGTATCCGTCATGTGCACCAACACACCCTACACTGATATTTAACAATATGGACACGGTTGTTCGTATGGGAAAGAAAGGACGCTAGAATGCGTGCGCTTACTATTGAAGATTTGAATGCGGCTGCTCATGTTGGTGGAGCTGGCAGTTTGACGATGCGGCAGGAGCTGGAACCTGCAAGTGGTCCGGATGGTGTGATCGCACCTGCGAAGTATGTCGATGACCGAGGTAATGCGACATATATTTTTGCAAAACGCTATGAGGAAGATCAAGAAAAGCCGGTGAAGACGGTGATGATTGATTCCAAGGGTTCTTTTGCTAATCGTGCTGAGGAAACGACAACGGAAGCCATGCGGAATGGTGAGGGCGTTCTTTCAAAAATGCCTCGCATTGCGGTTCAGTATGATACCGATGCCGGAAAGGAAGTTGTCTATGATAATCAGCTTCCACATCGTGGCTTCGATGGCCATATTCGTGTCGGAAGTTATAAGGGTGAATCTACTTCCAAGGCGGAGGAATATGTGAAGGCGCGTAATTCGACTTTGGATAATCTGCTGCCGATTTTCGAACTTTCTCCGGAGACGGTCATTTTCGGTGGATGGGACTCCACTCGCAGTAAGAATCAGCTGAGGATTCCTTCTGTTATGGTTGGCGAAACATATGCCATTCTGGCCGAACAAGAAGAAGACCCTGTAATCCATCGTGCGGGCGGACGCATTGATCCAGTTGGGGCGAGCGTGATTGTATCTACCGAAGCTGACCGTCAGAAGATTGTTGGTGACAGTATTGACCTAAGCGACAAGACTAAAACAAGTTTCAAGAAATCGGGCAAGGGTTCGACCATCGGTTTGGGTGCCATTCCACCAAGTGCTAAAAAAGACGTTCTAGACGGTGTTTCTGTCCGGAAAGTCATCTCCACCCGTGTGCTGAGCTTCGCTACCGTGCGTACATTCCATTTCGGCAAGGGTGTTGAAGGGGATGCTGCGATTCGTGCATTAATTCTCGCTGTACTTCTGCGTGATATTGCCGGTTATGATGAGAATCCTTTCATCCGTGCGAATTGCTTCCTTGCGGAGACCGGCAAGCCGACTGTCATGTTGAACAAGCGCTATGGCGAGAAGGAGGAATTGGAACCTCTTACTGCTGGAATGGCTGAAAAACTTTTGGAAGAGGCTTACGCGCAGGCTCATGAAAAGGCGGGAATCACTTGGGAGGGGCAGGAATTCCTTGTGGAAGGTAATCCTGCGGTGCTTGCCAATGCTTCTGCTGAAGATGATGAAAAGGGAAACTGATATGGCTTTCGCGATATCGGCTTATTTTCCGCTTGGTTTTTATCAGGGCAGTGATTCTGGTGGCAGACCGGAAGAGTTTCCTTCACTTTGCCGCTTGTATTCTGCGCTTGTTTCGGTGGCATACTTGACTTTCGGTTTTGAACAGGTTGATGCCAATCGTAATCTGACGGACGATCAGATTCGAGAGGCTTTGAACTGGCTTGAGGATAATCCACCTCAGGGAATGCTGCTCCCACACGCTGTTAAAGCTGATAGCAGGGCTGTTGCCTATAGAAATAAAGGCAATGTCCAGAATAGAAAAAAACCGAAAGATAAAGTTTCATCTACTACAGCCCACATAGCCACTGCATATGAGCAGCATCCTGAATCTGGAAGATTGCTGACTTGGATATGGCATGAATGCCCCTCATCTACAGCGAGAATGGTGTTGAGCTGGCTTTGCAATGAAGTTCCTTATCTAGGCGAAGCTTGTTCTCCGGTGGAGCTGAATACTTATGAGGATTATGTTCTTCCTTCTGGCGTCGATGAACAGTTATGGACACTTTCCCCCGATTCGGCATTAACGAATATTCGAAAGAGGGGAAAGCCTGTTGCTTACCCTAAAAAGGGGCGTCTTGATGATTTGAAGCAGGCTTTTGTGGCAGCGAATCCCAAACCGAAGGGTAAGAAAAACCTTACTGTTAGCGACAAAGAGGACGAGCAGAATTTCCTTAATGAGTATCCACTTGCTCAAACGGAAGGCAAAGCTAGGTATCTTTCTTCGGCTGCTCGGAAGCAGAGGGAAGTGCTTAAAGCTCCTTGGGTGATGGCTTTATACTTGGAAATCAATGCAATTGCATGCAATGGTGACATTAAAAATTCATCTGAATGGAAACCTCAGGAATCCGAATTTGTCAATTGGGCTGTGGCACTGCATCGTTTTCTAGTAAAGGAGTGGGGAATTGATCCATCGCCGGCTTTGGTGGGTAAATATGCTCCAGGCATAGCCAGACCGGCCAATAACGTGTCCATTCAGATTATTGATGCCGATTTCAAGCAGCGGTATAGTCAACAAATCCGAGACGATGTTGTGAAGTTGAATCCTGGTTTTCTTATTTTGATTCCTTCAGATATGTCTAAAGGCGACATTGGCAAGTTGCGCGATGTCTGTGCCGGAGCTGAAGGCAAATCGTTGTACTATGCTCCGGAAAAGTCGACTTTGCGTATCGGGAAAGTCACAACGGTTGATGCCGAGCATTTCTGGAAGCCAGTAGCGCCGGGAATGTGTCGATATTGGGCGGTCAGACCGATGGCCATCGCTGAGACACGCCCTATTCCTGACATAAAGTTGCATCGCAAATGGGGAGTCTATGAGGCTCTTTGTTTGTCGATTGGACATGTTTGGCGTTCGCAATATCCGCAATCGTCGGAAGGAAGTCGAGAGGAACGCTATTGGAACATTGTTGATGCGGTGAGCGCGAAGACCTCGCATTTCCGTATTTACAATTATCGTACCGTTCATCGTGCCAACATGACGGATTATGTGCATCGTGCGAACGGTTCCAACATTTTGCATGGTATGAATGCGTTGATTGCGATTTCTGATGTCGGTGAGTCTCTGGATTGTGCGGCTATGGCAATCGGTCAGAGTCGCCATTTGGGTGGAGGTTTCCTTGTGCCGGCGGATTTTGCCGTAAGCGTGTGTCAATCGGATGATGATTTCGAAAAGGGGATTCCAACATGGCTGAAATGAGTCTGGAGCAGCGGCAATACCTGACTGCTAAGTTCAAAGAATTCATCGCTGCGGTTCATTCAAGTCATGAATCGAATTTGCCTGTTCGTACACCTTATCAATGGCAGATTAGATTGATGCTGTATGTTGCAGAGCATGGGTATTGGCCTCGAAGTATTGGCGCTCCAACCGCTTCTGGGAAAACCAGTGTGATAGATATCCATGTGTTCCTTAATGCTATGGCAGGCCTTTCTCTCGTGGAAGGAAACGGTCTCTTCGATTTACCATTGCGAAACATTCCTCGTCGTTTGGCGCTTACGGTAAATCGTCGTTCATTGGTTGATGATCAATTTGATGAAGCTTGTGCGTTACAGGACAAAATGCAGATTGAGCATGTCGCCAATGACGGGCTTGACGTATATCGAGACGGTTTAAAACTTCGTGCAGCTATTAATGATGGAACTAAAAGCGATTCTGCGATTCCGCGGATGATTGCTGTTGAATTGCGAGGCAGTATCAGTCCGGACCGAGAGTGGCGCTATTATCCGCAGACCTGTGCTGTGATTTGTGCTACTCCTGACATGTTCGGAAGCCGCTTGCTGTTTCGTGGCTACGGCACTAGTCGTACCATGCGTTCTATGGAAGCTGGATTGCTTGCATACGACACAGTGTTGATTGTTGATGAAGCTCATCTGAGCCAGCAATTATTAAAAACCGCACAGCAAGTGGCACGTATCGAAAACATGGCTGATGCTCCGATTGCTCGACAAGTATCTCCTTTACAAGTTGTAGAAACGACTGCAACCCCAGTTTCTGAAGATACTGATAATGCGATTTCTGTCCTTGAATCTGATTTCACAACTGACGTTATGCTCGAAAAGCGTCTTAACCAGTCAAAACCAGTTGTTGTAACTTGTGATTTTGAGAAGTCGAAAGATGAGATAGATGCAATTGTTGAGCAGTGCCTTTCTCTGATTCACTCCAATATCGAGGCTGATGAATACAGCGATTCAGGTCCCCATGTTCTTGGATGCATTCTCAACACAGTTAAAAAAGCCAACCTCGTTGCTGACAAACTCGAAAAACTATGCAAAAAGAATGGCATCAAAAAGCCTATTGACGTTTATATCGGTCCAATGCGTGCATACGACAAAAGAAAAGTGGCCGATAAGCTGCATTCTCTTTCTGAGCTAAAACCAGATGAGGCTCCTTGCTGCATTATCGGCACACAGACTTTGGAAGTCGGCGTTGATATCGATTTTGCAAATATGGTGACTGAGATTGCTCCTGGATCTGCGTTGGTTCAACGTGCCGGCCGTGTGAATCGTCGTGGCTTGAGATCTGAAGGCCTTATCTACATATTTGGCGTTGATTTGCAGAAGCTTTCTGAAAAGAAGCAATCTGACGAGACTGTTCCTTACAAGCCTGAAGATATTATAAAGGCGCAGACTTGGCTAAATTCCTTGGAAGATGCAGAAACTGGAAAGCCGAGCATCAGCGCATGGTCCGTAGGAAAAACCATGGTACCTCGGGAAGATCCCGACAGACTTTTAATCCAGCGTTTGGAACTATGGGATGTTGAGAATCTATCTGTCACAGATGAGAATTTATGTGCCAACCTGTGTGGGGTTGATCTTCAACAGGGACGTGCGGACCTCAATCTATGGTTACGGGATGATCTTAATTCCAGTGGTCCTGACATTAATATCGTGGTGAGAAATTTGCCATGGAATGACATGTCGGCTATTCGAATTCTGGAAATGGCGCAGCCTGAGAATGACGAGTTATTCCCCGTTAGAAAATGGCGTGGACTTCAAGAGTTCTTTAAATGTTTGGAGAAGGAAGACAATAAGTCGCGAAGGAGAGGTGCTCGGGTCGAGGCTGACAATGAGCATGGTGGAAAAGATAAAATCGATTTTCCACATAGAGTATTCAGATATCGCGCCTCGGAACCTGAAGGTCATCGTGTGATATGCATGCATGTGCAAGATGCCGAGCATGCTGTGATCAAATCTGGCGACATACTTATCCTTGATGATTTTGAAAGAGTTTTCTCTACATTCACTGAGAATGTTGCGATTTTTGATCCAGAAGGTTCTTCTACGGTAGAGGATGTTTTTAACAAATGCGGCTCCTCTATCATGGTCATCAATGACATTTCGCTTAAGCCGAAAGAGATTGAAGCATTTCAGCATATTCAAAATATTGAAGAAATCTCTGGCGAGCACAATGCTGAAGTCCTTTCTGACAAAGTGCAAAACGACATGCAAGAGTCGTTAAGACTGATTCGTGCAGCTGCGGCAGCGGAGTCGACAAGTTCGGTGGAGTGCTCCTTGCTTTGTTTTGAACGAGAACATTCTTGTTTTGATGTTGATGGCAATGAGATTATCCGTGAAGTCAGATGGATCGTAAGCAGTGCTTCTGAAAATGCGCCAGATTCTGAATCTGATCAGGAAATCATAGTCTCTAGGAAAAAGACTCTTTTTCTAGGAGGAATATCGAATGATTCCAATCTTCGCAGGAAAGAAGGCCATCAAGATCATGTAGCTTGGCGTGCACAAGCGCTTGGTAAAGCTGTCGGGCTTGATGATACTTTGACCAATGATTTGCGTATTGCCGGTGAATATCATGATGAGGGCAAGAAAGACAGGCGTTTCCAGAGACTGCTTCGTAATGATCGCGAGGTGCAGGAAACGGAACTTTGGGCAAAGAGCCGGTACTTTATTTCGCATGCCAAAGAGCGGGGACTTCGTAACGAATATCGACTGCATGGTTGGCGTCATGAGCAACGTTCCGTTGCGGAATTCCTTCAAGCCAGCAAAACGAATGAACGGTTGCGAGATATGGAAGAAACCGACAAGCAGCTTGTCGCACGACTCATAGGCACATCACATGGCCACGGACGTGCATCTTTCCAGTATGGGACTGAATATCTGCTTCCTGTGGAGGGTGGTTCTTCCCGCGAAATGAATCCGGAATTGAATGTGCTTTCCGACCGATTGTTCGAAACCGGTGAGTGGGAGACCCTCATCGACCATACCAATCAAAGGTATGGTTTCTGGGGAGTTTCTTACCTTGAAGCTTTGCTTCGCGCTGCGGATATTACATGTTCGAAGGAGGGGCTGTGATGAGTGTTGTCATTTCTGCGGATGCGACCGACGCATTCTCGCATTTGCTTATGGTCGGTCTTGCATCCATTCTTGAAGATGCTAATCCTGATCGTGTTTGCCTATTTCGATGGCTGGATGATTTGCAGGCTTTTGAGATAAAGACGAATGATGATTTGGATATCGATCAAATATCGAAGGTTGTGAGTGAACATGCTAAGCGGTGGTCTCAATCTTTGCCGTTGACTTCTCAAGACGACTATACGGTTTCAAATGAATCCGACAAGCCAAGTGGGGCGTTCCATGCCACAATGTCACCGAGGCTAAGCAATTTGGGTGTTCCTTATGGCTGGGAAAAACTTCAAAGAAATCGAGAAGCTGCGGTTGACGCCATGGAAACATTCGGCGATTACCGTTACTTCGGCGCACTGGGGCAGCCTTCATACTGGTCAGGTGAGCAAACTAATCATAGTTTACGTTCTGATTTCGGGGCTTCTCGTTGGGAAATGGTGACGCGAAACAAAGGGCAAGAATTCATCGGAGGTCGTTTGTTTCCTTTGGCCCAAAAGGTTGCAGCACGACCCATCGAAAAAGTTCGGGATGGATTGCTTGGTACGACAATTGAGGATGAGGTTGGTGGCAATAAAGCATTTAGCCGTGCTGCCACGGGCCTTCACGCTCCATCGAAAACCGACAATGCGCGTGCATGGTGCGCATTGATTGGCGTTTCCGCCTTTCCGACGCGTGTTACGACTATTGGAAGCGAAATGTCTCGTGACAGTAGCGCGGCAATGTTCCAGATTAAAGGCCCAATTCGTTTCGCGATTCTTCCGTTGTTCGATCAATACTGGACAACTGCGAAATACCGTTCCGTTATACGTAGCGAAGCGCTTGCGCAATTCGGTATTCAGCAGGCTCGTTTCAGGGGAGACCAAGTAATGAGTGCGGCATCTGACTGGCTTGAAGAAAAAGGTGTTCCTGCCTGTTGCCTTTTCAATCAGTTCATGTCTGATAACAAAAGTGCTCCGGAACGATGGCTGGAGCCTGGTGAAATCATCCCAGTAAAACAAATGGAATAACAAGGAGAAAGCTATGGATGACGACCCTATTCCGATTAGCTTGGTTGCCAATTACATGTTCTGCCCGCGCAGAGCGTGGTTGGAAGCGGTAGGAGAAAAAGTCGATTCGGATCAAATCATGCGAGGAACATATGATCATCGCAAGGTTGACCGTACTGATGGCGCTCCTGATGCGGATTCGTATCAAGCCGTGAATATCAGGCATGAGGAATGGGGCGTCAGCGGCAAGCTGGATGCTGCAAAAATGACGGATAGCGGAATCGTTATTCGTGAATATAAAGCGACGCCTGTGAAGCGGGCGATGATAGTTACGCCCGCAATGCGTACACAGCTTGCTTTACAGGCTGCATGTCTTGAAAATATGGGTTTTCATGTAGCTGGTACTGAAATATTTTTCACCACGCACCATCGGCGGGTTGAAGTTGACCTTGACGAAGAAGATTATGAAAACGCGCATAAAGCGGTGGAAGAAACTCGAACGTTAATTAATTCGGAACAAGCTCCTGAGCCATTAGAGGACAGCGCTCGTTGTATGCGATGCTCACATGTAGGGATTTGTCTGCCGGAAGAACGCAAGTTATGTGCTGTCGCGCATCGAGTGATGGTTTCGTCTCCAGATAATCAAGTAACGCATCTTGCTACTCCTGGAGCAAAAGCCTTTACAAGATCCGGAAGAATGATTGTTCAGAAAAATGGCGAAGAACTTGCTTCTATTCCAATTGATACCATGCAAGGTTTGCAGATTTACGGCAATACCGATTTGTCAAGTGGGCTAATCCGTGAGTTGATGTGGCGTGATATTCCCATAGTTTGGTGCAGTGGAACAGGACGAATGTACGGATGGTCCATTCCCTCTTATGGACCAAACGGGGAGCAACGTGTTGACCAGCACGTAGCTTCCCATGAAGGACGGCTTGGTCTTGCACGTGAATTTATCGTCGCAAAAATACACAATCAATCTGTTTTGCTGCGACGGTCAGAATCGGACAATCCAGTATTGCCGCAACTGCGACATATTGAGAAACAGGTTGGAAATGCGAACCGTTGGCAGGACATACTTGGTCTCGAAGGAGAGTCTGCAGCGTTGTATTTCTCTCAATTCGAGCATCTTATTAAAACTGATCGTCAAGCTGAGTGGCCTTGGATTGCCCGTATGCGTAGACCCGCTCCAGACGCGTTGAATGCACTGCTTGATTTTACATACACATTATTGTTGTCGGATTGTGTGCGAGCTTTGATTTCCTGCGGTCTTGATCCGCATGCTGGTTTCTTGCATAGCAGCAAACGGAATAAACCGGCATTGGCTCTGGATTTGATGGAGGAATTCAGGGCTCCGATTGCAGATTCGGTAGTGCAAACAGTGATTAATAACGGTGAAATCAATGCATCTGGATTCTCGGATGCGCTTGGCTCCGTGCGCATGACAGATGAGACTCGGAAAACGGTGATCAAAGCATACGAACGAAGAATGGCTACGGAAATCATCCATCCGGTATTCAAATACAAAGCTTCTTGGCGAAGGACTATCGAAATTCAGGCCAGAATGATTTTGGGATATCTTGATGGGACGCAAACTGAATATCGCGGAATCAGAATTCGTTAAGGAGTGGGGCATGACGAATCAGAAACGTGGCTATCTGGTGGCATATGATATCAGCGATGATTGCTGCCGCTCACATGTTGCGAAAATTCTTCAACACTATGGAGAGCGATTGCAATATAGCGTCTTCTTACTGCGGGTACGTCCTTCGATGATGTTGGATGTCCGTATGCAGATAGAGAGGGAAATAGATGACTCAATCGATTCTGTTGTGTTCTGTTCTCTTGGAACCATTTCTCAAACGGAAGAGGGCTTGGATTTCTTGGGGCGCCGTGGATACGTCGATTTAGAGATACCGACAGTGATTTGAAGTTTTAGCCTAATGGTGATGTTGTTTGATAAGTAAAGAGTGTTTTGCTGTTTTTCAAGTGCGAGAGATGCATCATTGCTGCGACACACGGTGAGCGCTCGCACTTGAAAAATAGTTGTTTTGGAGCCAGTGAACTTATATTGCTTCTGTATTGCGATAGAAATGAAAGAGTCGCTCGCAAAAGCCTTTAGAATATGTGTCATTGCAAGGTCTTAGACTATGA
>RQBM01000032.1:0-12040 GCA_008668795.1 Collinsella aerofaciens
CCTTCGTGGTGGTTTGGGGTGGGGCTCGCTGCTATCATGGACAACGTTGAATTTCTACGAAGGAGCAGGGCATATGGCGATTCTTTTGGGATGCGATTCCGTCAGCCTAGAGTTTCCCACCAAGCATATTTTCGATAGCGTGACGCTCGGCGTGGGCGAGGGCGACCGCATTGGTATTGTCGGTAAAAACGGCGACGGCAAGTCGACGCTGCTGAGCGTGCTCGCTGGCACGCTGGAGCCCGACGACGGACGCGTGACGCACCGCCGCGGCACGACGATCGGTCTGCTCGGCCAAAAGGACAACCTGGTCGATACTGATACCGTGCATCATGCCGTTGTGGGCGACGCCCCCGAGTACGAGTGGGCGTCGAGCCCCCGCACGCGCCAGATCCTCGCCGGCCTCATCAGCGATGTGCCCTGGGAGGGCACGGTGGGCGAGCTTTCGGGCGGTCAGCGCCGTCGCGTGGACCTCGCGCGCTTGCTGATCGGCGATTACGACGTGCTCATGCTCGACGAGCCCACCAACCACCTGGATATGCGCACCATCAACTGGCTCGCGCGTCACTTAAAGGCCCGCTGGCAGCGCGGCCAGGGTGCCATGCTCGTGGTCACGCACGACCGCTGGTTCTTGGACGAGGTCTGCACTAGCATGTGGGAGGTCCACGACGGCCAGGTCGATCCCTTCGAGGGCGGCTATTCGGCATACATCCTGCAGCGCGTGGAGCGCGACCGCATGGCCGCCGTTACCGAGGAGCGCCGTCGCAACATGGCGCGCAAGGAGCTCGCGTGGCTGAGCCGCGGTGCCCAGGCTCGTTCCACCAAGCCCAAGTTTCGCGTGGATGCCGCTCGTGAGCTGATCGCCGACGTGCCGCCCGTGCGTGACGAGCTGGAGCTCAAGCGCCTGGCCGTGAGCCGCCTGGGCAAGCAGGTTATCGATGTGGTCGACGTGGACGCCGGCTATGCCGATACCGACGGCGCGCCCAAGCAGGTGCTCACCGATGTGACCTGGCTCATCGGCGCGGGCGACCGCTATGGTCTTTTGGGCGAGAACGGCGCCGGCAAGTCGACACTGCTCGACGTGATTCAGGGCAAGATCGCGCCCCTGCGCGGCCGTGTAAAGATTGGCCAGACGGTGCGCTTTGGTGTGTTGTCGCAGCAGCTCGAGGAGCTCGAGCCCTACATGGGCGACACGATCCGCGAGGTGCTCAGCCACTATAAGAAGTACTACGTCATCGACGGCAAGGAGACTTCGCCCGAGAAGCTTTGCGAGCGCCTGGGCTTTACGACGCAGCAGCTCTGGAGCCGCATCGGCGATCTTTCGGGCGGCCAGCGCCGTCGCCTGTCGCTGTTGCTGACGATTCTGGACGAGCCCAACGTGCTCATCCTGGACGAGCCGGGCAACGACCTGGATACCGACATGCTCGCGATTGTCGAGGACCTGCTGGACGGCTGGCCCGGCACGCTGATCCTGGTGACGCACGACCGCTTTTTGATGGAGCGCGTGACCGACCAGCAGTGGGCGCTGCTCGACGGCCACCTGACGCATATGCCCGGTGGCGTGGACCAGTACCTGCGCCTGTGCAACGCTACCGCCGAGGGCGAGCCCGTGGGCGCGCCGAGCGCCAAGACCGGCACGTTCGACACCGGTGCCGCGGCAGCTGCGGCCGAAAAGCCCAAGTCGAGCGGTCAGCCCAACGGCCTGTCCAACGCCGAGCGCCAGAAGCTCCGCCGCGAGGTGAGTTCGCTCGAGCGCAAGATGGAGACGCAGCGCACCCGCGTTGAGGAGGCCGAGGCAGCAATGGCCCAAGTCGATCCCACCAACTACACGGCGCTCGGCGAGCAGCAGGCAAAGATCGACGAGGCTCACGCCGCCATGGACGAGCTGGAGATGGCGTGGCTCGAGGCGAGCGAAAAGCTCGAGGGCGAGGAGTAGACGAGGATGATCAAGGCCGCATTTTTCGATATCGACGGCACGCTGCTGAGCTTTAAGACGCACCGGATTCCGGCGTCGGCGCAGCAGGTGCTCGATAGCTTTCACGAGCAGGGGATTGCGTGCGTGATCGCCACGGGTCGCCCGACCTACCAGATACCGGACTGGCTGTTCGACCTGGGTTGGGATGCGTACATTACGCTTTCGGGCCAGCACTGTTTTGATGCCAAGGGCGTCTACCGCAGCTGTCCGATCGATCCGGACGACGTCGCGGTGATTGTGGACCAGGTGGCGCAGGGGCGCTACGACTCGCTGTGCATGCAGGGCGAGAACTCGTTTGTGAACCGCCTGTCCGAGCGCGTGGTGACGGCTGGCAGCAACGCGGGAATCGTCTACCACGAGGAGCCGTTTGAGCACGCCTTTGACGCACCGGTCTACCAGTTCTGCGCCTTTGTGGACCCGGCCGACGAACATATCGTGACCGACGCCGTGTCGCATTCGCTCACCACGCGCTGGTGCGACCTGTTCTGCGACATTATTCCCGCTAACGGCGGCAAGGACCTGGGCGTGGCGGCGACGCTCGAGCGGCTTGGTATCGACGCGAGCGAGGCGATTGCCTTTGGCGACGGCGAGAACGACCTGTCGATGTTCTCGGCCGTGGGCACAAGTGTGGCCATGGGCAACGCGCAGGACACGGTGAAAGCTGCAGCGACCTATGTGACGACTGCCGTGGACGACGACGGCATCTACAACGCTGCGAAGCACTTTGGACTCGTGTAGCTGCGGGCCGGCACCTGGCACCTGGGGACATTCCTTGCGGGGCGTCCCCATTTTGTTTTCGTCCCGCACGTTTTGTGAAACGCGGCTAACTTTTAGGCAAAGTAGTAAGACATGGGCAACTTTTGCGGTAAAGTTAGCCGTGGAAAGTATCCAAAGGCTAACTAGCAATCATTGCGAAAGGCGGCCCATGGCCCTACGTGAATCCGGAGAAGACTATCTCGAATCGATCTACGTTCTGTCGCAACGTCAGGGCATCGTGCGCTCGATTGATGTTGCAGAGTACCTTGGCGTAACTAAGGCAAGCGTTTCAAAAGCTATGGCGACGTTGGAGAACAACGGCTACGTCGAAATGGGCAAGCGAGATGTTCATCTGACGGAGCGTGGTCTGGAGGTCGCTCGTCAAATGTGGGAGCGTCACTGCTTTTTCGTGGGGCTGCTGGAGGATGCGGGTGTTTCGGCTGAGGTCGCGTCGCAAGAGGGCTGCCACATGGAGCACTGCCTAAGCGAGGAAAGCTTCGAGAAGCTGAGGGCGATGCTTGGACGGGACGGTGCTTCGGCGCCAATAATGACCGACTAGCACTCCCGCAGCGGCGCGGGACAGCGACCGAGATGAGTGGTCCCACCAACTAAGTCCAACTCAGACAAGGAACCCCACCAGCAAGCGATGCCCAAGAACCGCCAGCAACGTTACCGCAGGCCGGGGCCGGGCTTGGTTTTGAAAACATTCCGCAGACCAGAAGTGCCCCCGTTCGTAGCTCCGAAGGAGCAGAACGGGGGCACTTCATTGGTCGAGGACGTTTTCAAAACCAAGCCCGGCCCCGGCCGGACAGCCCACGAACGCTACAAGTTCTTGACACCCATCGCGCGCATGGCGTTCAGGATGGCGATGATCGCCACGCCTACGTCGCCGAACACGGCAAGCCACATGTTGGCGATGCCCAGCGCTGCCAGCACAAGGATCAGCAGCTTAACGCCCAGCGCAAAGATGATGTTCTGCCAGACGATCGTCATGGTCTTGCGTGCCACGCGGATCGCGCGGGAAATGTTGGACGGCTTGTCGTCCATGAGCACGACATCGGCGGCCTCGATCGCAGCGTCAGAACCCATAGCGCCCATGGCAATGCCCACATCGGCGCGCGTAAGCACGGGCGCATCGTTGATGCCGTCGCCCACAAAGGCGAGCTTGCCCTTGCCACTCTCGGTTGCAAGCAGCGCCTCGACGCGCTCGACCTTATCGCCCGGCAGCAGCTGCGCGTGGAACTCGTCGAGACTGAGTTGCTTGACCACAGACGCCGCAACCTCCTCGCGGTCGCCCGTGAGCATGACGGTGCGCTTGACACCGGCGGCGTGCAGGTCGCGAATCGTTTGCTCAGCATCGGCCTTGACGGTGTCTGCAATCACGATGTGGCCGGCGTACACGCCGTCAACGAGCACATGCAGAATCGTTCCGACGACCTCGCAATCGGGCGCTTCGACTCCGGCCGCGGCGAGCATCTTTGCGTTGCCAACGACGACGTGCTTGCCGTCGATGGTTGCCGTCACGCCATGGCCCGCGTCGTTGGTGGAGTCGCTTACGCGCTTGGGGTCGACCTCGCCCTGGTAGGCGACACGTACGGACTGCGCGATGGGGTGATCGGAGAACGACTCAGCAAGGGCTGCGACTTCAAGCAGCGATTGCTCGGTATAGCCTGCCTCGGGGTGTACCGCGACCACCGAGAACGTGCCGTTGGTGAGGGTGCCCGTCTTGTCAAAGACGACGGTGTCCACGTCGGCGAGCGTCTCGAGGTAGTTAGAACCCTTGATGAGAACGCCCAGCTTGGACGCGCCGCCGATGCCGCCAAAGAAACTGAGCGGCACGCTGATCACCAACGCGCACGGGCAGCTGACGACCAAGAAGGTCAGGCCGCGCAGAATCCAGTCGGACCAGGCACCGGTGACCAGGCCACCGCCGAGCGCGAGCACCGCGGCAGCGCCGGTGACGGCGGGCGTGTAGATGCGGGCAAAGCGCGTGATGAAGTTCTCGGTGCGTGCCTTCTTTTCGCTGGCATTCTCCACGAGCTCCAGGACGCGTGCGACGGTGGACTCGCCAAAGGGCTTGGTGGTGCGCACGTGGATGAGCCCCGTCATGTTGATGCAGCCGCTGATGATATCGTCTCCGGTTTTGGCCGGGCGGGGGACCGACTCACCGGTAAGGGCGGCGGTGTCGAGCTGGGTTTCGCCCTCGACGATGACGCCGTCGATGGGCACGCGCTCGCCGGGCTTGACCACGATCACGGTGCCGACCGCGATGTCATCGGGGAAGACCTGTTCGAGTGAGCCGTCGGGTTGCTCGACGTTGGCGTAGTCGGGTGCTATGTCCATCATGGCGCTGATCGATTTACGGCTCTTGCCCACGGCGTATGCCTGGAACAGCTCGCCGACCTGGTAGAACAGCATGACGGCGGCGCCTTCGGCCATGTGCGGGTCGGTATCGGGGAAGAGCACCATGGCAAACGCGCCGATGGTCGCGACGGCCATAAGGAAACTCTCGTCGAAGGCCTTGCCGCGGCGGATGTTATTGAATGCCTTTTGCAGCACGTCGTAGCCGGCAATCAAAAACGGTATGAGGAACAGCGCGAAGCTGGCGTAGATGTTGCCGGGCTCCCCAAATGCGATAGTGAGGGCGCCGAGCTCGTCGAGGGCATAAACAACGGCAAAAATGCCCAGTGCTACCAGGATGCGGTTGCGCTTGTGCTCAAGGGACTCTTTCTTCTTGCGCTTCTTCTTTTTCTTTTTGGGGTCGGCGGCTGCCATGATTCAAACCTCCCATTTGAGTGTATGAACACTTGCTCATATAATTTCGCGAGCAAAGGCCGCGGCAAGCGCGGCCTTACAGGTCAACGTGTGCGCGGGTTAGAGAATGATCTCGCAGTCCGGCTCGGCGTCGGCGGTGAACTCAACGACGCGGTCCAGGACCTCGTCGAACTTGGCGTCGTCGGCCTCGAGCGTCAGCTTCTGGGTCATAAAGTTGACCGAAACGGACTTGACGCCATCGAGCTTAGCCAGCTCGTCCTGAAGTTCACGCGCGCAGTTGGCGCAATCGATCTCGTCGAGCTTAAACTGCTTTTTCATGGTGGGTTCCTTTCCCTGTGTTGGCGGTCTGGGTGCCGGCCGCGCTGATACCGTGGTTGATTGCTATTCGCAGATATGGCTCATGCCCTGGTTGAGCATGGTATAGACATGATCGTCAGCGAGCGAGTAGAGAATGTTGCGGCCGTCGCGGCGGAACTTGACCAGGTGCGACTGCTTAAGCGTGCGCAGCTGGTGCGACACCGCAGACTGCGAGGTCGCGGTCGCTTCGGCGATGTCAGCCACGCAGAGCTCGCGGCCCATGAGGGCATAGAGAATCTTGATGCGCGTGGTGTCGCTGAAGACCTTGAACAGGTCGGCAAGGTCGTAGAGAAGTTCCTCGTCGGGAAGGTCCTCGGGCGAGCAGGTGGTGGGGACGATCGGCTCGGTGGCCTCGATGCCAGTCTTTGTTTCATCAGCGTGGCTGCTCATTGCAATATCCTTTCATATGAACATGCGCTCATATAACTTACTTCCGATTATATGAGCGCATGTTCATATGTCAATGACGTACAGGTAATTCGTCGCATAAAATGATGGGGAATAGTGGACGAGATTCCGGACTGAGCGGTTTTGATAGCCGATGCCGGGGTGGGTGCCCCCGCGCCGTGCAAAAATTGGAGTATTCTGCAACTATAGGGGGTCCGTTAATCTATTCCAGGCCAAATAAAGCCGCTCAAGAGTTATCCAAGGGCGGTAAACAGACAAGGTCTTCCTCAAATGTTGCCTAACGTTCCCGTTCGATAGCGTTTTTGTTTTTCATTTGGATTAACTTGTGGGTGCTGGAGGGCCGACCCTGCTGAATACTCGCAATTTTGCACATCGCTAGGGTACCCACCTTGTTAGCCGGTCTAGCTTCCGGCCCCGAAGATTCTGCCCTCGGGCGCGAGGCTGCTTATTTGGGCAAATGATGGGCTGTCGGATTCGACAGTCTGCATGTCATCGATTGCCGGAACTTCATTTATTGTCGGGTCATCCAGCGTGATGCCTTCGAGTGTTGCTTTTTCGAGGTCGATTCGTTGACGATCTTCGGAATCCTGGCGAAGCTGCTTCTGAATTCTCTTTTTCTCTTCTATAAACCTTCTGAGCACAAACTGTCTCAGGTCCTCTTGCATGATTTGAAAGTCTTTTGGCAGACGCGAGGGGCGTATGCCCTCTTTCCGTTGGATCGCCTCCATGACCCTAACGAAAGCGCTGGCATGCATAAAGGAATAACGACTGACGGTGATGATTCCGTATCCCATGGACGCAAGCGCATTCTTGCGCTCCTCATCGATGGCGCGGTCTTCTTCCGCGTCATGATAAAACCCGTTGTATTCAATGTCTGTGCGAGATTTCTTTAGATACGCATCCATAAAGAACTTTTTGCGTCTCGTGAGATTCTTTGCGGCAGCGGTGACCTGCACCTCGCAATCGGTCTCAATTCCCTTAATACCAAGCCCTCCTTCGCTTTTGGGCAGCGTTAGCATCATGACAAATGCCGTTTCCATGGGAGACCGGCATCCGTCGCGTACACATTGGATCGCCTTTCGGGCAAGGGCCAAACCGTCGCATCTGGTAATGGAATTAAAGAACTGCTTTAACCTCTCGGTCGAGGTGAGCGCGAAACGCTCGTTATAAGAGGTGGAAGAGCCGGTTCCAAGGGAGTAAGCGCTGCACAATTCAAAGTAGTACTCCACCAGTTCGCGAAAAGGGAGATAGGTGGCGGCTTGAAGTGCGCAAAGCTCAACGCCAACAATGAAGATGCCATCTTCAAGCTCTATAAAGCGTGAGTTCGAGAATCGTTTTGACGAAACGTGGCATTGACAGTTCATTGCATAGCGCGCATTCCTGCGATCAAACACCATCACCTCGAGGGAATCATTTGCGTCGAGGGAAACATCATTTTTGGTGAGCCATTCTGTGGCTGCGTCAAGGAGCGTTCCGGTGGGACATGATCCGTAAATCGCGGCAGGACTACAGGATTCGATGCCTTTCGCAGACACCGAATGCGCGGCCTGGTAGACCGCTTTTGCAGTGGTATGTGACAATACGATACTCATGGTATATATCGTGTCAGCTAATGCCGTGTTGATGGCACTGAGTGGAAAAGCCGTTTTAGAGGTCTAACCAAATGCTGTCCAAAAGCTTGACGCAATTATGAGTTGGTATGCCCTAAATAAAAGTTTTCGCAGCTTAGCTATAGCATATAAATACTCAATTGCTGCACATTTGATATCGATGTATCACCATCCGACAACGAATTGCGTGTTGGGAATTGGTCGAAATCGTTCAAAATGAGGGTTCAGAATTTGTGATGGCAGATCTATCTGTGGAACGTAGGGCGGCCCCGCTGCGGGGTTTCCCGCTGCGAGGCCGCTCGTGATCTACGTCGGAGTTTGTCGTAGACGTTTCTACTTGGCAAACAGGTTCTTGAGGTTGAACTCGGCTTGGACGGTGCGGAGCATGAGGTCGGTGTCGTCGAGGCCCAGGTGCTGCTCGTTGGCGTCGGCGGCGAGGGTGCCGCGGCGGCGGGCCCAGTTCTCGAGCGCGGCGGGCGCGGACTCGCGGGGGAGCGAGCGGACGTCGGCATCCAGGCTGCGGCAGATCTGGCGCGAGTCGATGACGATAATCTTGCCGGCGCGGCGTGCCTCGGCGTAACCGTCCAGATGAATTTTGAACCAGCTGTCCTCGAACGCGGCGTTATGCGCCATGTACGGGTATTTCTTCATAAGCTTGAGCAGCTGCTTCTGCAATTCCTTGTTCTCGCGGAACGGCTTTTTGCCGTCAATGTCGTCCCAGGTGATGTGGTGGATATTCGACAACGGCACATCCTCGCCGCGGTAGATGTCGGGCAGGCCACAGTAGTGTGCCTCGGCGTCATGCGGCACGGCGTCGCTGGTGAGATCCATGATCTCCCAGCCCACGTTGATGATATAGCCGCGCTCGGGTGCACGGCCGGTGGTCTCGATGTCGATACCGAGCACGGTGCCCTGGATGGGCTTGCGGGCGTAGGCCACGCCGAGCGCGTCGCGGTCGCCGCGGATCTCGCGCATAACGGACGCGGCGGTGCGCTTTTGCATCTTGCCGATGGCGGCGCAGGTGTCGGCGTCGGACAGGCCGCGCGAGAGCGTCGCGGGCGTCACGTTGCGCAGGCGCGCCTCGCCGATCTGGTCGCACAGGTCGCGGTTGCGGTCGGCCAGGTCGCGCACGGTGGCAAAGTCGAAGCCGGGGTCGCCCTCGGCGGTAAAGTACTCGGTCTCGAGCACCTTGAGGGCCTCCTCGCCCTTCTGGCGCTCGGACTCCATGGCGCCGTGGTCGCCGTAGATAAACATGGGGATAAACGGCTGGCGCTCGTATTCGAGTGCTTGCGAAACATTCATATGCTGCTCCTTGGACGGGCCGCGTCGCGCGGCGCGGGGTTACTGAGTTGTGGCGAGATGGTAGTTTACCATGGGCAACTATCGGCACCGCGCCCGGGACAACTACAATACCCTAGTTGACCGCTAGGACTTTTACAATGCTGCCGAAAGACACGAAAGGTTCCATCCGTCATGGATTTGCTGATTGATATTCTGCTCGACGCCGGCAAGGACACGTTGTCGCTGGTGCCGTTTTTGTTGGTGACGTATTTGGCTCTTGAAACCCTTGAGCACGTTGCGGGCGACCGCGTCAACGGCGCTATCAGGCGCGCCGGCGCCGCGGGTCCGGTTGTCGGATCGTTGTTGGGCATGGTGCCACAGTGCGGGTTTTCGGCCATGGCAGCAACACTGTACGCCGGCCGTGTCGTGACGCTGGGCACGCTAGTCGCCGTGTTCCTCTCGACCTCCGACGAGATGTTGCCGCTGCTGCTTGCCGAGCGGGTTCCCGTGCAGACCATGGCGATGCTTTTGGCTTCGAAGGCGCTGATCGCGCTGGTCACGGGCTTTATCGTGGATGCGGCTATCCGCGGCCTTCGTCGTAATGCCCGCGCGCATGCGGCGATTCGCCGTACCGTGCTGGGGACCGCTGCCAATCCGGCTCATGTGAACTGCGCGCACGACGACCATACCGGGGGCGACATCATTGACGAAGTGGCCGAGGCGGGCGTAAGTGCCGATCACATCCACGAGCTGTGCGAACGCGATCATTGCGGCTGTGACGAGGATGAGGACGAGCACGGGCACGACCGCAGCCACGACCATGGTCACGCGGACGAGCACGAGCACCACCACGGCCACGAGCATGGCCACTCCCACGAGGGCGCGCCCGTTCTGTCAATCATCCGCAGCGCCATCTCGCACACCGTTCAGGTATCGGTATTCATTTTCCTGGTGACGCTGATTCTGGTCGCCGTGCTCGAGACCTTTGGCGAGTCTGCAATCGAGCAGTTCCTGCGCGGCAACGAGACGCTCGCTGTCCTGGGTTCGGCGCTTGTCGGGTTGATTCCCAACTGCTCGGCCAGCGTGGTCATCACGCAGCTGTACCTGGAGGGCGCGCTACAGTTGGCGCCGATGCTCGCCGGCACGCTCATTTCCGCCGGCGTGGGCTACCTGGTCCTGTTCCGCACCAACCGCAGCGCTCGCGAAAACGTCCTGTTCCTGATCATGATGTACGTCATCGGCGCCGGCTGGGGCCTCATCCTATCCGCCTTTGGCCTCTAAGTAGGCTTAACAAAACGGGCTTCAAAATAGCCATGCTCGGCGCCGGCACAATGCGGCGATGCATGGCATTTTGAAGCCCGTTTTTTTGTTGAGCCATGGATCCTGAGCGCTCACACCGCTCTAAACAATAAGGCAGATTTCCGGGCATATCCCAAAAATCTGCCTTGGTTAGCGTAGCAACTCGGTTAGGTTGCGTTTAAAGCGGGCTCGGTCCTCGCTGGTGAAGGCTGCCGGACCGCGGGTGCGTCCCCCGGCGCGGCGCACCTTCTTTTCCTCGTGGCGAATAAACAGTTGCATGTCGATGGTCGCCTTATCGTAGACGCGCCCGCGCACGCCGATAGCGGCGGCATCGCGTCCGAGCACCATGCTCGCCAGGCCAATGTCCTGTGTCACGACCACGTCGCCAGCCTGCAGGCGCTCGATAATGGCAAAGTCGGCGCTATCGGCTCCCACGCTCACATCGAGCGTCGTGACCCAAAAGCCACGTCGAGCGTGCTCGGCGTCGCGCGGATCGTCGCGGCGAATGTGGCGTTCCAGGTTCTGCGTGCTGTTGCCAGCGATAACGACGGCGACGCCCGCCCTCCGCGCGCAGTCGATCGACTCGCGCGTGACCGGGCAGGCGTCGGCATCAATAAAGAGCGTTCGTGGCATCTAGTGCACCAGTTTGCCAAATTGAGTAGCACGAACAATCAGCGTTACGCCAAACACCAGCAGTGCGGCGCCGCTAAAGATGACGAGCATCTTGGCCGACCACAGCGGATAGATAAACACGAACATGCCGGCGATGATGGAGAGTGCGCCGCTCAGGATGGCGAGGGCGCGGTTGGACGAAAGCTCGGACTCCAGAATGGACATGACACCTTCGACAATCCAGCCAAAGCCGGCCACGATAACCACCATCGTGGTGAGCGTCGCGGTCGAGAAGGCCTGGTTGCGCAGGATTATGGCGCCGCCCAAGATAATGAGTAGGTTGGAGATGATGCTCGTCACGCGCCAGCCGGTGGGCAGCAGCGGCTCAAAAATGGCAGTGAACAGCCTGATGGCAGCAGTGATTACAAAGTAAAAACCCAGGACAGTCGTCAAAAAGACGAGGGACTTGGCGGGTGCAAAAAGCAGCGCGATACCAGCAATGAGCGCTAAGACGCCCGTGATGGCGTAAATCCAGCGCACGGCCTTGACGGCTTTGCCCGCCATGCTTTTCTCGTCAAATCCAAACTGGCTCGATTTTTGGTCATCGTTCTTAAAGATGCCCATAATGTCTCCTTTCCGTGCGGCGTAAGCCTTGATCGTTACAACCAGTATCGCCTAAAGGCGCTGGCGTATGGGTCGGAGAGGGCGAAACGTAACCCAAAGGCCCCGAATTGTTTCCGTTGTTCCCCACGTTGCGATTTTCTATTCAACAGGTGTAGAACATTGCAGCCCTGTTCGTTATTGCCTACGTTTTAGGTTAGATTTTCCTAAGGACAATTGGCTTGTATTGGGGGTCCCTATGAACGAAGCAGGGCCCGAGGCGCCGTCGAGTGTCGAATCGAGGGCAGAGCAGGGTTTCGAAAAGCTCGGCTTGGAAGCGTTTGATGCGCTGGTCCGGCGTGCCCGTACG
>RQBM01000141.1:0-7569 GCA_008668795.1 Collinsella aerofaciens
AACGAACGGGCTCGCGGCGTTGCCGGCCTCGGCAGCCTTGGCGGCAGCGGCACCGGACTGGAAACCCTTCTCGGGCTTCATGTGCGGGAACAGCAGCACGTCGCGGATGGAAGCCTGGTTGGTGAGCAGCATGACCACGCGGTCGATGCCGATGCCAATGCCGCCCGCGGGAGGCATACCGTACTCGAGGGCGCGCACGTAGTCCTCGTCATACTCCATGGCCTCATCGTCGCCGCCGGCCTTCTCGGCCATCTGGGCGGCAAAGCGCTCGGCCTGGTCGACCGGGTCGTTGAGCTCAGAGAATGCGTTGGCGTACTCGTGGCCGGCGATGACCAGCTCAAAGCGGTGGGTCAAACGCGGGTCGTCCTCAAAACGCTTGGCAAGCGGGCTGACCTCGATGGGGTAATCGCACACGAACGTGGGGTTGACGATGGTGTCCTCGCCCAGCTCATCGTAAATCTCGGCGATAATCTTGCCGGCGGTCCACTCGGGCTTAATCTCCAGGCCCTTCTCGCGCGCGGCGGCAGCAAGCTCCTCGACCGGCGTGTCAATGGTGACCTGCTTGCCGAGCACGTCGGAGACGATGTCGGTCATGGGACGGCTGGCCCACTCACCAGAAAGGTCGATGGTCTGGCCCTGGTACTCGATGACCTCGGGGTTGCCGATGGCTTTGTTAGCCGCCTTAATGACACCCTGGGCGAGCGCCTTCATGCCCTCGAGGTCGGAGAAGGCACGGTAGGCCTCCATCGTGGTGAACTCGGGGTTGTGGGTAAGGTCCATGCCCTCGTTACGGAAGATGCGGCCGATCTCGAACACGCGCTCAAAACCACCGACGATGCAGCGCTTGAGGTGCAGCTCGGTGGCAATACGCAGGTAGCACTCCTGATCGAGCGCATTGAAGTGCGTGATGAACGGCTTAGCAGTAGCGCCGCCCTGGATGGTCTGCAAGA
Source organism: Collinsella aerofaciens (assembly GCA_008668795.1). Lineage (GTDB taxonomy): Bacteria > Actinomycetota > Coriobacteriia > Coriobacteriales > Coriobacteriaceae > Collinsella > Collinsella aerofaciens_AS. The sequence goes on from RQBM01000141.1 coordinate 951, forward strand.
TGGGGGTCTCGACCTCCATGTAGCCGTCGGACTCCATAAAGCGACGGAAGGTGGAGAGAATCTGCGAACGCTTACGGAAGGTCTCGCGAACGTCGTCGTTGGCGATCAGGTCGACATAGCGCTGGCGATAGCGGGTCTCCTTGTCGGAAAGACCGTGGAACTTCTCGGGCAGCGGACGAACGGCCTTGGCAAGCAGGGTCGCGCTCTTAGGGGCAACGGAAAGCTGGCCGCGCTGGGTGCGCACGACCACGCCGGTCACGCCCAGGATGTCGCCCAGGTCGAGAGCCTCGAGCGTATTCCAGGCAGCCTCGTCCATGTCGTTGATGCGGCAGAACAGCTGAATCTCGGCAGTCGCATCGCGCACGACGATGAACATGATCTTGCCCTGACCGCGCTTGGCGACCACACGGCCGGCGATCTTCACGACGTCCTCGGTGTCCTCGCCATCGGCAAGCTCGGCGTACTTAGCCTCGATATCGGCGACGTAGTCCTCAAGCTCAGAGTGCTCGGGATAGGGGTTCTGGCCCGCCTCGAACAGGGCGGCGCGCTTGGCCAGGCGGGTGGCGCGCTCGTCGTTGAGCGTCGATGCCTGTTCGGCGGCGTTCTGGTTCTCTGCCATAAGTTAGCTCCTCAAACTAAAACGCTCCCCAGGATTCGGTCCCAGGGAGCGAAAACATACCTTTACGCGGGACCGTGGTCTAGCGTGCGATCTTGGCGATGGTGTAGACGCGAGTCTTGCCGGAAGGCGTAACGACCTCGACGGAGTCGCCCTCGCCGTGACCGATGATGGCGTGACCGACCGGAGACTCGTTGGAAATCTTGTGCTCGAGCGAGTTGGTCTCGGTGGTACCGACGAGCGTGACTTCCATGACCTCACCGTTGGGATCAATCAGAGAAACGGTGGAACCGATGGAGACGGTCAGATCGCCCGTGGTGGCAGCAACCTGAGCGTTGGCGAGGATGGCCTGGATCTCGGCAATACGAGCGGCGTTCTGGGCCTGCTTGTCCTTAGCGGCATCGTACTCGGAGTTCTCCGAAAGGTCGCCGAACGCGCGGGCTTCCTTGATGTCCTCGACGATCTCCTTGGCGTAATCGCCCTCACGCCAAGCGAGCTCCTCGACGAGCTTCTGGCGGCCCTCAGCGGTCAGTACGATCTGGCTTGCGTCCATACGGATATCTCCCCAACTCTGATCAAACAATCAACTGTCAACAAAACGAAAAAGACCGGCTAGCCTGCGGGCAAGCCGGTCAGGTGCTCACCCCAAAGGGATGGGACTACTCTGCGTCCGCGTCGCTGTCCTCTGCCTGCTTCTTCTTGGCAGCAGCGAGCTTAGCCTCGAGCTCAGCGATCTCCTTGTCCTCCTCGGACTGCTCGACCACGACCTCCTCGGCCTGCTTGGTCTCGGCCTTATCGTCGCTCTCCATACCCTCACGGATATTCTTGACGGTAGAGCCGAGGGACTTGCCGAGCTTCGGCAGGTTCTTGGGCCCGAAGATAATCAGGACAACGACGAGAATAATGATGAGCTCAGGAGCCCTCAGTCCAAACATGTAGACCTCCACAATACAGCGAGACAAGCTCGAATGAGTATACCGCGGCTATCGCGGTATCACAACAATAGCTAAAAAAAGGGACCGCAAGAAGCGGTCCCTCCTCATGCTCTGGTCGGGTTGACTGGATTTGAACCAGCGACCCCTGCGTCCCGAACGCAGTGCTCTACCAAACTGAGCCACAACCCGTTAGCTCGACTATAGTAACAAAGATTTCCGTCGTGTGCTAGAGAAATTTTTATTTCTTTGGCACTTCGACGCGAACCGTGTTGGGAATGAGCTCCGTCGCGCAGGACCACCAGCCGTTTTGCTGGGCAGCGTCGGCAAGCCTTTCGGCCATGTCGGCGGTGTCGCAAATGGCAAACGAGCAGGCACCCGATCCGCACACATCTACAGCAACGGTGCCGTCCTGTTTACGCAGCCAATCGAGAACCGTTTGAATCTGCGGCTCCATCTGTGCGGAAATGACACCCAAGTTGTTATGGATGAGCGCATATGCCGTCTCTGCATCACCAGCACGCAAGGCAGAAGCCATCGCGCCGGGCTTGTCCGCAGGCACCGGGGCCTCGTCAAAACGTCGATAAGCCTCAATTGTCGAAACGCTCGCCTCGCGCGGCTTAACCAGCACGACGGGCGTCGCGGGCAGCGCTGGGTACTCAGTTGCCAGCACGTCTCCCCCACCTACGTAGAACGCAGGGCTCGCGTGCAAAAAGAACGGGACGTCAGCACCAATGCCGCGCGCGATGTCGTCGAGTGCTGGGTCGGTGCGATCAATGCCCCAGAGCTCCGCCAAGGCGACAATGACCGCGGCCGCATCCGTCGAGGGGCCGCCCAAGCCGGCGCACAATGGAATACGCTTCTCAATCGTCACGCAGATGTTTGCCTCGCGACCATAATGCTCGGCCATAGCAACCGCAGCCCGATACGCCGTATTCTTTTGCATGGGAAAATCTGATGCCGGAACCGTCTGAACGGCCAGCGCCTGCGCCGGCGTGACCGTCACGGTATCGGAAAGACCGACGGCTGCCATCAGGGAATCGACCCTGTGGTAGCCGCGGTCATCGCGCTCGGTATGAACCCCCAGGTAGAGGTTAATCTTTGCCGGCGCGGAAAGAGTCAGGGACCGATCGGTCACCGTTAATGCTCCTCGAGCTGATTGCCGAGCGGGGTAAAGATGTGCTCGCCGCTCTCGGGGTCGAACAGCTCGACCTGACCGGTGAGGACATCGATATACTGGTAGGACTGACGCGACTTACGGCCACGGCGCTCGTCGACCTCGACAATGAAGACGGCGGGGTGGACGCTCTTGATGGTGCCCATGCGCTCGACAACACGGGTGCGGCCCATGTTGGCCTTAACCTTGACGCGATCGCCCACCATATCGGTCAGCTTCTCGTGGATGTCGTCGACGTGATTGACTTCCATCTCTTCCATGAACAGGGCCTCCAGAAGGTGCAATTCAAAAAGGGGATAATACCCCTAAGATAGACAAAACTCTAATACTATAGCACCCTGTTGTGGCCATACGCAAGTAGCTAAAAAAGCCCGGTCTCGAATACGTACCAGACGACAATCTCGCATGACCAGTTGTTACGCGGTTTGGTAAAACCGCGTAACCTAAAGGTTATCGGTGTCCAAGACGATGGTGAATGGGCCGTCGTTGACCAAGTCGACTTTCATATCGGCGCCAAAAATGCCGTGCGCCACGTGTTCGACATCTTGGCGAACGAGCGTCAGGAAGTACTCGTAGAGCTCGTTGGCAACATCGGGCGCGCCGGCATCCGTAAACGATGGGCGGCGACCGTGGCGGCAGTCAGCGAACAGCGTGAACTGCGACACCACGAGCACCTCACCGTCGACATCGGCAAGCGCCAAGTTGGTCTTGCCGTTCTCGTCCTCGTTGATGCGCAGCCCGCGGAGCTTGCCCCACAGCTTATCGGCCTCGGCACGCGTATCGCCATGGCCCACACCCAGCAGCACCAGGTAGCCGCGTCCAATGCGGCCCACGCACTCGCCGTCGACCGTCACGCCGGCGTTGAGTACGCGCTGCACCACCGCACGCACGGCCTACTCCTCGCCCGTCAGTTTGGCGGATAGGTGCTCGAGCGCATGGAATCGATGGCTGATGGCGTTCTTCTCGTCCGCCGTCAGCTCGGCCATGGTCTTGCCCGGCGTGTCGACCGGCAGGAACAGCGGGTCGTAGCCAAAGCCGTGATCGCCGCGGCCCTCGTGCGCGATAACGCCCTCGCAGGCGCCCTCACCATAGGTGACCAGACCATCCGTGTCGATGAGCGCGACGACACTCATAAAACGCGCGGTGCGATCCTCGTCTGCCACGCCTTCCAAGTTAACGAGCAGCTTGGCGTTGTTGGCGGCATCGTCGCCATGCACGCCCGCATAGCGCGCGCTATACACGCCCGGCTCGCCGTCCAGGGCATCAACGACCAAGCCCGAATCGTCGGCAATGGCCATAAGGCCCGTCTCCTCAACCGCGGCTTGGGCCTTGATGATGGCGTTCTCCAAAAACGTCGTGCCGTTTTCCTCGGGATCCTCAAAATCACCCAGCTGGCCGAGCGCCACAAAGCGCACCTCGGGCATGACCTTGCCCAAAATGGCCTCGATCTCGGTGAGCTTATGGGCGTTGCCCGTTGCCACGACGATGGTCGCCGCCGGGTCGAGGGTGTCGATGTCAATCTTCTCAAGTGCCATAACTGGCCTCCTTGTCTCTATAGCAAGCCGCGTGAGGGGCGTTTGGGCACTTGACCCCTCCCCTCTCAGGCGATCGGACCTTTCAACGCAGCATTTCAGCAGATAAAACCTACCAAAATAAACCTGTCCCTTTTGGCAGGTTAGGCGATGGCTTGGCGCTGAAGCTCGATGAGCTCGGCGATACCCTTGTCGCCCAGGTCGAGCAGGGCGTTGAGGCGCTTGCGGTCAAAGGGCGCCTGCTCGCCGGTGCCCTGGAGCTCGATCATCTCGCCGGTGTCGGTGGCGACGAGGTTCATGTCGACCTCGGCGTGACTGTCCTCGGAATAATCGAGGTCAAGCAGCGTATTGCCGTCGACAACGCCCATGGAGATGGCAGCCACCTGGCCGATAAGCGGGATGCGCTCGATCTTGCCCGCCTCGACCCACATGGCGAGGGCGTCGTGCAGCGCCACCCAGGCGCCGGTGATGCTCGCTGTACGCGTGCCGCCATCGGCCTGAATCACATCGCAGTCGACGGTGACGGTGTACTCGCCGAGCGCCTTCATGTTGACAACGGTACGCAGGCTGCGGCCAATGAGGCGCTCGATCTCCATGGAGCGACCCTTGCGGTTGGCGTGCTCGCGCTTGCAGCACTTGCCGGTCGACGCCGGCAGCATGGCGTATTCCGCGGTCACCCAGCCGGCCTTAGCTCCCTTTCGCCAGCCCGGCACGCCCTCCTCGATAGTGGCGGCGCACAGCACGCGCGTGTCACCGAACTCGGCCAAACACGAGCCGTGGGCGTGCTTCATGACGCCACGGGTGAGCTTAACGGGGCGCAACTCGTTGGCGGCGCGATCGTTGGCGCGGTTGACCTGCATGTACTCCATAGAAATTTCCTTTCGGCAAAAGATGTGGCGAAGGCTTTGGCGGCTGCCTTACATCTATTTCAGCTCATCGATATCGATATGTTCGATGCTCTTGAGCGGCTGACCAAAGATAAAGCTGCCCGCCACCGCAAACTCGGCAATGTTATCGGCCGTCGTGGCAAAACGATGCTGCGGCTCGGCGGCGTCGCCCGCCAGCTGCTCGCGGCGCGTGAGGATATCGGTCAGCTCGCGCGTGGTCTCCTCGGCGGAACTCACGACGCGCACCCCAGGCCCCAGCGCATGGCGGATAGGTCCCACCAACAGCGGGAAATGCGTACAGCCGAGCACCACGGTATCGATACCGTGGTCGCGCAGCGGCTCAACCGTGGCACCCACCAGCGCACGCACGGCAGGCGTATCGAAGATGTCCTCATTCTCAAGCCACTGTTCCTGCAGATGTGCACCCGAGGCGAGCTCGTGTTCGACAACCTCGACAAAGCTCGAGGCAGGACAGCCGTATACATCGACGCCGGCATCCAGGTCCTGAATGGCGCGCGTGTAGGCGCCCGAGCGAATAGTGAGGTTGGTGGCGAGCACGCCCACGCGACGCGTACGCGTGCTGTTGATTGCCGCACGGGCACCCGGCGCGATCACACCGATCACGGGAACGTCGAGCACCTGCTGGGCCAGACGCAAGGCCGCAGCGGTCGCCGTGTTGCAGGCGATGACCATAATCTTGACGTCGTGCTTCGAAAGCCAACGACCCGCCTGCAACGCAAACGAGCGCACCTCATCCTCGGTACGGGTGCCGTAGGGGCAGCGCTTGGTGTCGCCAAAGTAGTAGACGGACTCGTGCGGCAACGCCGTCGCAATCGCGCGCGCAACCGTCAGACCGCCCAACCCAGAATCGAACACGCCAATCGGGCGCGTGTCACCTGCCGAATTCTCGATATCGGACATTACCTCACCAGTCTCTCTCGAAAAGACATGTCCAAGTGCGGCGACGCCGCGCTACGAACGCGCCGCGACCAGCAGCTCTGCCGTCGCCGCCCAACCATCGACAATTTTGCCGCGCGTAACGAAAGCGTTCTCGCAAGCAGCCAGGAACTCGGGCGCGCCGGCGCTCGTCAGGCCATTCTCGACCAGGCAGAACGTGCCCACGTGATCGGCCATGTAGAAGTCGGACTCGGAATCGCCGAGCGCGAGCGTCTCCTCGCGCTCGATCCCCAGGTGCTCGCAGAAGCGCGCGATGGCAACGCCCTTGTTGAGACCCGCGGGGTTGATGTTGAATGCGCGACCGTCCTCGACGCGATCGAGCTCGAGCGTCGTCGGCTTGGACAGGTGAGTCAGATGGCCGTTGCAAGCCCAGATCAGACCGCAGCCGGCCTCGTCCAGGATGGCCTGAACCTCATCGTCGGGCACATCGCCGCGCATGCCGACGGTGACCTCACGGTATTTGTAGCCGGTCGACATGTCGTTGTGATACTCGATCTTGTGCGGCCAGCGGGCGAGGA
>RQBM01000247.1:0-4460 GCA_008668795.1 Collinsella aerofaciens
CGATGACTACCCAAAACAAAAGGTGGCCACGCGCGCCTTGGCGCCAATGACCACCCTGACTACTCGGCTAAATTGTACTGTGCGCCGCTAGCCGCGAGGCGCGTCAATTGCGACCTTGCCGCTCTCCAGCACGTGGACGCGGCCGTCGGCGAGCATCTGAACAACCTCGGGATACAGCACGTGCTCAATCGCGTGGATGTGCTCCTCGAGCGTGTCGACATCCCAACCTTCCTCGACAGCCAGCGCGCGCTGGGCGATGATGGGGCCGTTGTCGTAGATCTCGTTGGCAAAGTGCACGGTCACACCGGTTACCTTGACGCCGCGCGCAAAGGCATCGTCGATCGCATGCGCGCCGGTAAAGCTCGGCAGCAGTGCCGGATGCAAGTTGACCACGCGGTTGGGAAACGCCGCCAGCAGCGGCGTGTGCACCATGCGCATGTAACCGGCCATGACCACATATTCGCAGCCGCGCTCGAGCAGCTCGTGCGCGATGATCTCGTCGGCGGCGATGGGGTCGGCATAGACATCCTTGGACAGCGTGAGCGTCTGGATGCCCGCGCGCTCAGCGCGCTGCAAACCCTTAGCCGAAGGACGGCTCGACACCACAAGCTCAATCGAAGCGTTGAGCTTGCCGGCGGCGATCAGATCGATCAGCGCCTGCAGGTTGGTACCCGAACCGCTGATGAGCACACCGATCTTGAGCGGCTCGGCCGTATCGGTGCCGGTCGGACGGGTGTAGGGCACAAAGCCCAGGCCCTCGGCAGCAGCCATCTGCTCGTTAGCGCTCATCGGAGTACACGACCTTACCGGAGCCCTCGACGCACTCGCCCACGCGGAACGGCTTCTCGCCCAGCGCGACCAGGGCCTCGGTCACCGCGGCCTCGTCCTCGGGAGCGACGATCAGGCACAGGCCGACGCCCATGTTGAAGGTCTTGCATGCCTCGTTGGGCGCGAGCTCGGCCTGGCGCGACACGTAGGTGATGACGGGAGGAACGTCCCAGCCCATCTCGGCACCGGTGCGGGTGACCACGGCGTCGACGTCGTCGGCGAGCGCGCGGTTGAGGTTCTCGGTAATACCGCCGCCAGTGATGTGGGCAATGGCGTGCACCGGAGCGCCGCCGCGCAGCAGCTCCAGAATCGGCTTGACGTAGATGCGCGTGGGAGCCAGCAGGGCGTCTGCCAGCGAAGCACCGCCGAGCTCCTCGAGCGGACGGCTCAGCTCCTCCGCCTTAGCGGCGGCCTCGGGCGTGCCCGGCTTAATGCCGTCGACGCCGATGACCTTGCGCACGAGCGAGTAGCCGTTGGAGTGCACGCCGGTGGAAGGCAGGCCCAGGATCACATCGCCCGGGCGGACGTTTGCGGGGTCGAGCATCTTGGGACGGTCGACGACGCCCACGGTAAAGCCGGCAAGGTCGTAGTCGGCCGGAGCCATGACGCCGGGGTGCTCGGCCATCTCACCGCCCACGAGCGCGCAGCCCGCGAGCTTACAGCCATCGGCCACGCCCTTGATGATCTTTGCCATGTGCTCGGCCTCGATGTGGCCGATGGCAACGTAGTCCAGGAAGAACAGCGGCTCGGCGCCCGAAGCCAGAATGTCGTTGACGCACATAGCGACCAGGTCCTGGCCCACCGTCTCGTGGCGATCCATGATCTGGGCGAGCACGAGCTTGGTGCCCACGCCGTCGGTACCGCTAATCAGAATCGGGTCTTCCATATCCTTAAGCGCGGCAGCCGAGAACAGGCCACCGAAGCCGCCGATGCCGCCGATAACCTCGGGACGATTGGTGTCCTTGACCATCTGCTTAATCGCGTCGACGGCGCGGCCGCCCTCGGCGGTATCGACGCCGGCATCCTCATACGTCACATGCTTGCTGTCGCTCATCTGAGCCTTCCTCTCCCACTACCGTGGCGCCGCGCGGACGCCAAACGGTGCTCATAGTTGCGTTCATTTCGGCGCGCGCCATAACAACGCGCGCCGTCATATCAACAAAACAGCAGGTAAAACCTACCAAAATAAACCTGTCCCTACATGGCAGGCTTTAGGCCTCGCCGTGCTCCTCTTCCCAGCTGCGGTCGTCGTATTTCTCGACCACGGCGTCGTCATCAAAGTGCAGCGGCTTGTCCAGGTTGCGGGGCTTAAAGCCCTCCATGAACTTGTCGCGGCCAAAACTCTCGGGAATCGCCACGGGGTAGCGGCCGGTAAAGCACGCATCGCAGTAACCGCCCTTGGGCATGACCTTAAGCAGGCCCTCGACCGAAAGGAAGGCCAGCGAATCGGCGCCGATATACTCGCAAATCTCGTCGACCGTCTTGTTGGCGCTGATAAGCTGCGACTGCACGTCGGTATCGATACCGTAGAAGCACGGCCAGATAACCTCGGGTGAGTTGATGCGGATATGAATCTCCTTGGCGCCGGCGTTGCGTAGCATCTTGACGAGCTGCACCATGGTGGTGCCGCGCACGATGGAGTCGTCGATGACGACCAGGCGCTTGCCCTCGATGTTGTCGCGCAGCGGGTTGAGTTTCATACGCACGCCCATGGCGCGCAGCTCCTGCGTGGGTTCGATAAACGTACGGCCCACGTAGCGGTTCTTGATAAGGCCCTCGCCAAAGGGAATACCGCTCTCGTGCGAATAACCCTCCGCGGGCGGCAGGCCGGAATCGGGCACGCCGATGACCAGGTCGGCCTCGACGGGCTCCTCGTGTGCCAGCTGACGACCCATGTCATAACGGCAGGCGTAGACGCTCTTGCCGTTCATGATGGAGTCGGGGCGAGCGAAGTAGACCTGCTCAAAGATGCAGTTAGCAGGCTCTTCGGCGGCAGGCACGCCCTGCTCGGACACAAGGCCCTCGGCGCTGATGCGCAAGATCTCGCCGGGACGGACGTCACGAACATACTCGGCGCCCACAATGTCGAGCGCGCACGTCTCGGAAGCAACGACCCAGCCGCCGGCGCGGGTGACATGGGTGGTGGCGTCGACCGTCGCGGCGCCGTCCTGCGACGGCAGCTGCGAAACGGATGCGGCATCGGCTTGGTCCAGACCCTCGTCCACCAGCTTGCCCAGCACGAGCGGGCGAATGCCGTGCGGATCGCGGAATGCGTAGAGCGCCTGCTCGTTGATGAGCGTCATGGCATAGCCGCCGCGCACGAGCTCCATGGTCTTGCGAATGCCCTCGCGTAGATGGCCTGTACGCTGAGTAAAGTAACCGATAAGCTTAGTCGCGACCTCGGAATCCGAATTGGAAAGGAACGGCACGCCCAGCTCGATCAGCTGGCGGCGCAGCTCGTCGGTGTTGACGAGGGTACCGTTGTGCGCGAGCGCGATAATGACGCTATTGATGGTAGAGAGGTGCGGCTGAGAGGCCTCCCAGCTCTTGGCACCGGCAGTGCCATAGCGCACGTGGCCCACGGCCAGCTGGCCGGAGAGTGTCGACAGGTCGGCGTTGGAGAACACGCGGTCGAGCAGGCCCAGGTCCTTGCGAACCATAACCGTGCCGCCATCACCCACGGCGATTCCCGCCGATTCCTGGCCGCGATGCTGTAGCGCGCGCAGACCAAAGTACGTCAGTCGAGCCACATCGCGATCGGGTGCCCACACACCAAAAATGCCGCATTCCTCATGCAGCTGGTCGGAGTCCGGATCATACGTCGACATGGTCTTCACCTGTCCCGCGGCACGCTCGGCCGCGCGGATGGTTTCTTGAGACATGGCATCCCCTCAGAGCCTCGTTATTTGGCGTTACCTGCCCTATTATACGCACGGCAAGACAAGCACTCCCGCGCATGAACAGCGCTTTTTAAAAGCCCACCGAGCTTATAATCCGTTTTGCAGCCAAACATTTTATTGGGCAACCGCCTCGGGGCCGACGATCCCGCATGCTTCCGTCGCGACGCGTCTCGTCCACCGCTAGGGCTTACATTGCTGCAATTGGGTCGTTTGTCCTGTCTTTTAGCAGGTCGGCGGCGTATCCTTGTACCTACAGCAAAACGAGAAAGGTTATGTATGGATCGAAACGAACTCGACCCCAGCGTCCCCAGCGTCACGGAGGTCAAGAAGATCCCCCTCATCATTAAGGTGTATGCCGTCCTGTGCATCCTGTCCGGTGTTGGTACGCTCCCGTCGGTCGGCGCCTTTATGTGGCAGGTCATCACCGCGCTCATCAACGGCAACGCCGCCGCCAACCTCGGCGACAACACGCTCGTCGCAGTCGGCCTTATCGTCGCCGGCATCATGCTCTCGGCTGCCAGTGCCGTCATCTTGATCATCTTTGGCCTGGACCTCATCAAGAACCAGCGCCGCAACGCCGCCCGTCTTTCCTACGTCCTCATCGCATTTACCGTCGTGGAGCTTTTAGTTGACGTGATGCTCCAGGGCATCGGACCCTTCCTGCTGCGCCCCGCCGTCCAGCTTGTCATCCTCATTGCGCTGTCGGCCACCGTCGACCCCACGCTACGCCAG
>RQBM01000012.1:0-3124 GCA_008668795.1 Collinsella aerofaciens
AGTAACCAGGGACCAGCAGATACTCCGAAAACGTGTGGGACTCACCGGGAAAGAACGTAGCCATGTTTCTCCTTTTTCCATGCGACCGGTCGGCTGCAGGCCTCGTAGGACCCAGCCCAACCTTGGGCGCCCAATACTGGGCAAGTATCTTAACGCACTTTGACTGCTACAATGCATGATTTAAGAAGTGCACACGAGGGTTTGACGCAGGCTTTGCGTTTGCCCAGCAAACACTTTAGCGGGGAGACGTGGAGCGTATGGAGTACAAGACGACGGCAAAGTTGGTCATTCAAGCGTGCGACAAAGATCTGCCGGGCGTGTTTGGTCACGGCTGCGTCTTGCTGCTGCAGGGTATTGCCCGCGAGCACTCGCTGAACCGCGCCGCCAAGAGCATGGGCATGGCGTATTCCAAGGCTTGGCGCATTGTAAACGAAGCCGAAGGCCAGCTGGGCTGCAAGCTCATAGAGCGCGACGGCGCCCGCGGATCCACCCTCACCCCCGCCGGCGAGCGAGCCATAGCGGTCTACGAGGAGCTGCAGGCCGACATCAACAACGTCATTGCCACCAAAGCCGACGCTCTCATCGCCAGCATCAAAGAGTAGCCCATTTGGGACAGGGCCTTATAGCCACACAACCCCCTCTCATAAGTTGCGGTGAAATAGGGACTGTTTATGCGGTTAAAGCGGTAAATCAATCCATATTTCACCGCAACTTATGGAGTTGAGGATGATATAGCTAGTTGCGAAGGGCGTTGTCTAGGGTTGACGCTACGACCAGGGGGTCGTCGGTGCCGGCGAAGAGGCGGATGGTGCTCCCCTGCTTGCCGCGTGGGGCCGAAAGGCGCGTCGTTGCGCCGCCGGCGGGCGATGTACGAAACTCCCCCGGCAAAGCATCGAAGAAATCACCCGCACTGCGCTCGATAAGGTCAAACTCAACTGCCGGGCCAAAGCCGTGCTCGAGGATTCCTGTCGCAACCGCATGGTCGGGATGCGAGCTCAGTCCGGGATAGCGCACGTTGCACACCATCTCGTTGGCGGCCAGATACTCGGCCAGCGCACGGGCGCGGTCGAAATGCGCCTGCATACGGACGTCGAGCGAGTCCAGTCCCCGCTCCAGCACACCGGCCTCGTCAGCAGTCAATTCAAACTTGGCCAAGCCACAGCCCTCAAGCAGGGTATGCGCGCACTCGGCCGCGGCATCCACACGATGGCGCTTGAGCTGCGAGCGCGCGACCGATACGGCAACCAACTTGCGCGGAGCATCACCGGCGCATACGCGATCGAGCGCCTCGAGCGACAGCGCAGAACCCAGCCGCAGCGAATCGCAGCCAAAAGCTGACGCCACGGTGTTGTCCACAACCAGCAGCGCATGGGCCTCACGCGCCGCCCGACCCAGCGCACGAAGACCGGGCACACGCAGACCAAACCCGCCGATGGAGTTGACAAACCACCACAGGTGCGGCCCCTCGGCATCAAACGAGCCGGCAAAGCCCTCGGACGCGGCGGCAAACGCTGCGGCCGACGGCTCATCCACCATAGCCACATCGCAGGCATCAAAGCCGCTCGCAAACGCTTCGGTAAAGTCATCCGCAAAGGCCACCAGGCGGTCACCGGGACGCACGATTCCCAGCAGCGACAGCGCTGCCGGCACATGCGGGGCCGCAAGCAACCGCGCCTCGCGCGCACTGGACCTCAAAGCCCAGGCCTCTTCTAGCTGCTGTACATCCACGCGGCACCGTCCCTTCATAAGCAAAAACCCACGATGCGGGTGTTCCCCGCATCGTGGGCAACGGCTGCAGTATAGCGCCGGTATGCGACGAATCGTCTAGATGTTGAGCTCGTGGTAGGTCACGCTCGCGCCAGCGGCGTCAACGGACACGCCATAGGTCGCAGGGTAGATGCGCGTGGAGAACACAAGCGCACCTTCGTTGACAAATACCTCGACCGAAGAAACATCGCCAACAATGCGCACGTTACGAACCTCGTCGACGGGCTCCCAACGCACGGTGCGACCGCAGCCGGCAGAAGCGCGACCCTCATCGGTAAATCGCATCTCAAAGCGCGCGGGCAGCTCGCCCTCGGCGGGCACAAACGCCAGCCTCAGCTCGCCATCAACGATTGCGGTAAATGCGCCGTCGACACCGTCGACAACAACGTCAAAGCAGGTGTCGCCGGCAACCTCCAATGAACCCTCCCCCATACGCACCGAGGCATAATGGTGCTCGATCTCGCGCACCGGCTGCTGCAGCACCACGCCGCCGGCACCGGCCGTAAGCTCGCGCGGCACCGTCATGCAGTGCTGCCAGCCGCACACCACGGTGGGCGCGTTGTCATAGGTCGGCTCATCGGGCATGCCCATCCAGCCGATCAGAATGTGGCGACCATCCTCGGACGTAAACTCCTGCGGCGCATAGAAGTCAAAACCAGCGTCCCACAGGCGGAACTCGCCCAGCTCATAGGCACCGTCACCACCTGCAATGTCGCCCGTTACAGGCATGTAGCCAGCAGCGTATACGTTGCCGCGGTCCCAACGACCGCCCTCGAGCCCCTGGGGGGAGAAGGACAGCCACTTCGCCGGCGCACCGTCATCGGCCTCAAGCTCAAAGTAACCCGGGCATTCCCACATAAAGCCAAAGCGATCGGGCGTAGACACACGGCTCTCGAGCTCCCAGCTCAGCATATCGGCCGAGCCATACACCAGGATCTCGCCCACATCGCGCCCGGCACCCCCGCCATGCATGGCGCAAAAACGGCTCTCGACATGCGGCCCGTCCACGCGACGACGCGCGCCCAGCACCATGTGGTAACGCCCATCATCATCGCGCCACACCTTGGGGTCACGCACGTGGCAGGTCAAATCCTCGGGATAGTCCTCCGACGCCAGCACCACGCGCTTTTGGCTGAACGTCTGTCCATCAACACTCTCGACATACACGGTGTCGGCGCGACGGCCGGAGTTGACATAGTCAAAGACGCCGTCCTCATCGGGGAGCTTAACGTTGCCGGTATAGAGCACGCGAATGCGACCGTCCTCGACCAATGCCGAGCCCGAATACACGCCATGGCAGTCGAACGGCTCGTCGGGAAGCAGCGGCGCGCCAACATATTCCCATTTCATAAGGTCG
>RQBM01000204.1:0-10184 GCA_008668795.1 Collinsella aerofaciens
GCGTGGTTGGAATGGGCCGGCCACGCGGCCCTCACATATACAGGGGGTACTGTAAATGTTCTACACGCTAACCGCTAACCCGGCTGTCGACATGACGGTTTCGAGCTCTCCGCTCGAGCCCGACGAGAACGTCCGCACCGGTTCGGCCAGCTACACGGCTAACGGCAAGGGCCTCGACGTGTCCTTCGCCTTTAAGAAGATGGGCGTCGACACCGTCGCGCTCGGCTTCTTCGCTGGCTTCACGGGCAAGTTCATCGTCGAGGAGGTCATGAACCTGGGTTGCCTCTGCCGCCCGGTCTGGACCGACGGTATCACGCGCATTAACACCTACGTCAACGATGGCCAGCACGAGTACGGCATCCTGAACCCCGGCGCCCCGATCACGCCGCAGCACCAGGAGGAGCTCTACAACATCCTGGACACCGCGGGCGATCTCGAGTGCCTGATCGTCTCCGGCTCCGTGCCTCCCAAAGCTACGCCCGACTTCCTGGCTCAGGTCATGGAGCACGCTCAGGCTCGTGGCGCTGACGTCGTCCTGGACCTGTCCTCCGACAAGCTCAAGGAGCTCGCTCACAAGAAGCCGCTGCTCATCAAGCCGAACCATCACGAGATGAAGGCCATCTTCGGCGTGCCGGTCGACACCGACGACGAGGTTCGTGTCGCCATGAAGATGGCTCACGACGCTGGCGTTCAGAACGTGCTGCTCACCCGTGGTAGCCGCGGCGACGCTTACTTCTCCAACGGCGAGGACATCTGGTACGCCAAGCGTGAGTTCAACATCAAGCTGGTCTCTTCCGTCTGCGCCGGCGACTGCACCCTCGCTGCGTTCCTGCACAAGTGGTACAGGGATCGCGACAACGTCGAGGAGGCCATGAAGCTCGCTATGGCCACCGGCGCCAACGTTGCCGAGTCCGTCGGCATTGGCGACTTTGGTCACGTTGACGAGTACAGCAAGCGCGTTGCTGTCCGCAAGCTCGATCGTCAGTAATCGAAACGCGACATATTCGTGCGCATGCGGCGCCCCGGTTTCGGCCAGGGCGCCTTTTTGTTCCGTCATAGGGGAGAGATGTCCTGCCGTACTTCATCGCTTCCACACCGTTCACCGAGTTGTCCTAGCCTTTTACCGATGCGTGGAATATACTTTCATTAACACGTTGCTTCGTGAAAGGAACATTCATGATATACACGCTCACTGCAAATCCCGCCATTGACTACAACATCGCCTGCGACGGTCTTGCTGCCAACACCGTCACGCGTACCCGCAATGCCGTCTACACGCCCAACGGCAAGGGCCTCAACGTCTCGTTTACGCTTGACCACTATGGTGTCGACACCACGATCCTGGGTTTCTTCGCCGGCTTCTCGGGTGAGTTTATCGTTAAGGGCGCCGAGGCCCTGGGCGTGCCCGTCAAGCCCGTGTGGACCGACGGTATTACGCGCGTCAATGTGTTCCTCAACGCCGGTCCCGACACCGAGTACAACATGGTCAATGCCGGTGCCGCCATCAATGAGGCCAACGAGCAGGAGATGTTTGAACTTATCGATTCGCTCGATGACATGACCTGCCTGGTCATCAGCGGCTCGCTGCCTCCCAACACTTCCGAGGGCTTCTTGGCCGAGGTCCTGCGTCGCGTGAAGGCAAAGGGCGCCGAGTTCGTGCTCGATATCTCGAGCCATCAGCTGGCAGACCTCATTGCTCTGGAGCCACTGCTGATCAAGCCCAATGACGACGAGCTGCTTAACATCTTTGGCATCAAGGTGAGCGGTGGTGGCGACGAGTCCGTCAAGGGCGCTATGGCCGAGCTGCACGCCAAGGGCGCCAAGAACGTGCTGCTGACCCTTGGTGGCGCCGGTGCGTACTTCTCCAACGGCGAGCATATCTGGTTTGCCAACCGCACCTTCGACGTCAAGCTGCTGTCGACTGTGTGCGCCGGCGATTCCTCGCTCGCTGCCTTCCTGTCCGTGTGGCACGACGCCCCCGAGCGCGTCGAGGACGCCCTGCGCCTTTCGATGGCCACTGGCGCCAACGTGGTCGAGTGCCCCGGTCTGGGTGATTTTGCCAAGGTGGACGAATATAAGAAGCACATCGAGGTTCGCCAGGTCTGCTAGTTCCGGCACCTTGTCTGAATAGTTTGATTATTTCGCATCCGTCTTAGACTAGGACGGATGCGTTTTTGTTTATCGGACTTGCGTGTGCAGTGGAGGCTGTTTCTTGCTAGACTTTTTGCAGACGCAATCGATAGCCAATTTGATAGTCGCAGGAGGCCATAGGCATGTGCAATGTTTCGCTCAACGGTACTCAACCGTCCGATGCGTCCCTGCGCGTCCTGCGCGCGCTTGAGGCGGCTGGTCTTGAGGCTTGGTACGTGGGCGGTTGGGTGCGCGACGCCCTGATGGGGTACCCCAGCCACGATGTTGATATGTGCTGTAGCGGCCTGTGGCAGGAGTCCAAAGCGGCGCTCGAGGCCGCCGGCATCGCGGTTGTGGAGTCGGGCATTAAATTTGGCGGAATCACGGCTATTTCCGATGGCGAGCGTATCGAGGTCACCACGTACCGTCTGGATGGCTTTTACACCGATGGTCGTCATCCCCAGAGTGTGGAGCGTGCCGCCTCGCTCGAGGACGATCTGGTGCGCCGCGACTTTACCGTCAATGCCATGGCCTGGCATCCCGAGCGCGGGCTTGTCGACCGCTACGACGGCCAGGGTGACTTGGAGCGCAAGCTGATTCGCGCTGTCGGCGATCCCAAGCGTCGCTTTAACGAGGACGCCCTGCGCATGCTGCGTGCGGTGCGCTTTGCCTGCCGTCTGGACTTTATGATTGAGCCCGAGACCAAGCGTGCGCTTGCCGAGTGCGCGCCGCTGCTCGATGCCGTGGCGCGTGAGCGTGTGGGTATTGAGCTCGAGGGCATTCTTTCGACCGGTCATGGGGGAGACGCGATGCTCCGCTATCCCGAGCTCATCTGCGCCGCCGTGCCCGAGTTGGCAGCGGGTCGCGGGTTTGATCAGCGCAGTGTCTATCATGCGTTTAACGTCTACGTGCATATTGCCCGTGTGCTGACGGTGGCGGGGGAGCTCGCGCTGTGTGACGGCGTCGCGCCCTCGTCGAGCCTTATGTGGGCGGCGTTTTTGCACGATGTGTCCAAGCCCGAGTGCTTCACGGTCGACCATGCCGGTAGCGGACACTTCTACGGTCACCCCGAGCTCGGCGCCAAGAAGGCGCGCGTCATTATGGATCGCCTGGCGCTCTCGCACGACTTGGTGCGCGACGTGTGCCTGCTCATCAAATACCATGACAAGCCGCTGCGCCCCGAGCGCTCCTGTCTGCTCAATATGATGCGCGCGCTTTCGGGTGAGGGCGTCGACACGGCCCGCCTGATTGACGAGCTCATGGACCTTAAGCGTGCCGACACACTTGGCAAGGCCCCGTCGTGCTTCTATTACGTTGAGACGATTGAGGAGATGCGCGCGATGGCGCACGAGCTGCTGAAGGCAGGGGAGCCCTATACGCTCAAGATGCTCTCCATCAACGGCGGCGACCTGATCCGTGCCGGAGTCAAGCCCGGGCCGGAACTGGGTCAGCTTCTCAACTCCGCCCTCGACGCCGTGATCGAAGACAACATTCCCAACGATCGCGAAGCTCTTTTGGTCCATCTCAACTTGAATTAGCTACCCAGTTTACCTGCGTGTTCCATAACCTGCCGACAATTTTTTGGCAATTTGGAATTTCTTCTTGCGCTGACGTTTTTTGTCCCGTAATATATTTCTTTGCAGCACGGCAGTGCAGATGTCATGTGGCCCGTTCGTCTAGCGGTTTAGGACGCCGCCCTCTCAAGGCGGAGATCACCAGTTCGAATCTGGTACGGGCTACCACGCATTTGATACCCGGGCTTCCCATGGAAGGCCGGGTTTTTTATTTTCAAACAACCGTCTGCAATTCCCGTTTGAACCAGAGCTTTGCGTTCTGCCTATGGCCCTTACGGGTACAATAACCAAGATATTTTGACTGTTAGAAGGAGTCTCATGACGGAGTCCTCTCAGCATACGTCTAAGCCCCAGGTCGAGGTTGAGGCCTCGGGCGGAGATGACAATAAGAGCGCACGCCGCGGCGCCATCTTTATCGGCGTCGTGCTGGTAGGTTATATCGTCTATCTGGTGGTAACCGGGCAGATGGGGCAGTTCTGGGCCGCTATGTCGAGCGTCCAGGCGTCATGGCTCGTTGTCGCGTGTCTTTGCATGTTCATGTACCTGTTCTTTGGCATTGTGGCCTATGCGATCGCCGTCTGGCTCGATCCCAATTCGCCCGTCGGCATCCGCGACCTGATCTCGGTCGAGGCGAGTGGCATCTTCTTTGGCAACCTGACGCCCATGATGATGGGCTCGACTCCCGCCCAGATCTACCGCCTGACCAAGGCGGGCCAAAACGTGGGCGAGGCCGGCGCCACGCAATTCACGCGTTTTATCGTGTACCAGTTTGGCCTGGTCGCCTGGGGCGCTATCCTGCTGCTCGCCCGTATGCCGTTTTTTGCCGAACGCTACGGCGACATGACGCTGCTGTGCGTCTTTAGCTTTGGTGGACACTGCTGCATCTTGCTTGGCATCTTCGCCGTCGCGCTCATGCCTAAGACCGTCACGCGCGTCGCCCATTGCATCATCAATTGGCTCGAGCGCATTGGTGTCTCGGCCACTAAGATCGAGGGTTGGCGCACGTTTGTCGATGGCGAGATCTACTCCTTCTCCGAGAAGTTCAAGCTTTCGGCCGGACATTTTTCTTCCATGCTGCTCACCGTGTTTATCACCATGCTGCAGCTCGCGTTTTTCTATCTGGTTCCGTATTTCCTGATGCTTGCCTTTGGCCACCACGAGGTCGACTTTTTCTCGGTCATGGCCGCGAGCGCCTTTGTCCAGCTGTTAAGCTCTGCGGTTCCCTTGCCCGGTGGAACTGGTGGCGCTGAGGGCGGCTTTGCATTGTTCTTGGGTCATTTCTTCGGTTCGGCTTCGACCGCCGGCTATCTGCTGTGGCGTCTCATTACGTTTATTGCGCCTACCATTTTGGCTGCGCCCCTGCTGGGACTTAAGAGCGCCCACAACGAGAGCATCCATGCGCGCTGGGATCGCGTGATGCGCAAGCTCGGCCGCACGCCTCAGACGCCCTCTGCGCCCACTAAGCCGCACCCCACGAATGCTGTTACCGTTGATCCCAAGAAGCACGCTCAGAAGGCTTCTGGGACCGCAAAGCCGGCTCATAAGGCCTATGTGCGTCAGACAGGAGACGGTATTCGCGTATCTCCGTCGGCACTCAATAAGAAGAAGCACCCTAAGTCGCAGTAGGGCAGTCGTGCGTTCTTCATGATGCGAGGCATATTTGTGCTGTATGGGGGATAATCCTCTTACGTAGATTATCTCTCATCTGTTGATGAATGCTCGCATATCGAAGGGACACGCCCATGGCAACCAGCAAACCGCGTCTTGATCGTCGCATCGTTCGCAGCCGTAATGCCATCCTTTCGGCTTTCGAGCGCCTGCTCATGGAAAAGCCGCTGGCAGACATTACGGTGAGTGCTATTGCGCGCGAGGCCAATGTCGACCGCAAGACCTTTTACGTTCACTTTGGTACGGTTGACGGCCTGCTCGATGCCATTGCCGTCGATGTGGTGGAGATGATTGTCGACTCGGTCGAGAAAACGCTTGCTTCAATGGACGGCGACACCAACGAGCGCGCTCTTGGCGCGGCGGCGACCTTCTTTAAAACCGTTAACGAGGCACTGTGCAACAACTTGGTGCTTAATCGTCAACTTATCGAGAACATTCCGCTCGATGATTTTATGGCTCGTCTTCGTGCGCCGCTCGAGCACGAGATTGCCGAGCGCGATCTGCTGCCTCAAGGTCTCAAGGACGAGATGTTCGACTATTATCTGTCGTTTTTGCTGTCGGGTATTATCGGTATCTATCGCACGTGGGCATTGTCTGATGGCTCGGTTCCTATCGAGCGCGTCTCGGAGGTTGCCAACGACCTCACGCTCAACGGCCTTTCGAGTCTGGAATCTCGCTTCGAATAGCATCGATAATTCAACAACTTATAGAAGTTGCGGTGGAATAGGGATTGTTTTGGTTATTGGAAGGCCGTTCTGGTCCCTATTTCACCGCAACTTAGTAAAACTGTTTTGATGGTAAGGCGGAGCAGCCTCGAAGATGAGCCTCGAGACTGCTCCGCTTCATTTCTGAGCGTTTGTCGTGTAGGGCAGCATTAATCGCCGTATTTGAGTATGCGGCCCTGTTTTTCGAACTTGTGCATGTCGCTATCGGCCATGCCCTGCGACTTGTCCTCGTGACGCTTGGCGTATAACGGATCGTCGGAGTCGTTCCAGATGCGGTCGGCGACAGGTGACCATGCCTCGGCGGCAGCCTGGGTCTTTTCGCGCAGCTGCTCGGGTGACTCCTTCTCGATTAGGTCGGTGCTCATTGCGCCACTCTCGGCGACCAGTTTGGGCAGCACGTCGGGATTCTCGAGCATGGGGCATGGTTTGAGGTAGTTGTCGTTAAACGGCATGTTCTCGTAGTACTTCATAAAGAGGGGAGAGCGCAGCGCGTCGAGTAAGCTCACATCGTGGATGTTGGCGTTTGAGTAGTGGATGAACACGCACGGCTCCACGTCTCCGGCGGCGTTGATGTACAGGTAGCGGCGGCCGCCGGCGATACATCCGCCTACAAACTCGCCGTCGTTTTGGAAGTCGAGCGTAAACAGCGGCTTCTTCTCACGCATTTCGCGGATAAAGTGATACATGTGCTCGCGCTGCTCGGGCGTGGGCATGAGCTCGGAGGTTGCATTGCGGCCAACCGGCATAAAGTGGAAGTACCAGCAGAAGAGTGCTCCCTCGCCGATCATCCAGTCCATGTTCTCCTCGGTAGCAACCGTATCGGCATTGGCGCTGGTCCAACAGGTGGTGATACCAAACGGCAAGTCGCGCTCGCGCAGGAGTTTCATGGCGTGCTCGATCTTTGCGTAGGTACCTTCGCCGCGGCGGGCGTCGGTTGTGTGCTCATTGCCCTCGGCGCTGATGGCGGGGACAAAATTACCTACGCGAATCATGTCGTCGCAGAAGGCCTCGTCGATCAGCGTGGAGTTGGTAAAGCAGAGAAACACGCAGTCCTGATGTTTTTCGCAAATTCTGATCAGGTCGTGCTTGCGGACGAGCGGCTCGCCGCCGGTATAGATGTAGATATGCGTACCGAGCTCTTTGCCCTGCGTAACGATAGAGTCGATGTCTTCGAACGAGAGATTCTGCTTGTAGCCGTACTCGGCGGCCCAGCAGCCCGTGCAATGCAGGTTGCAGGCGCTCGTGGGATCGAGCAGGATGGCCCACGGAACGTTGCACTGGTACTTTTCGCGGTTCTTTTCCTGCTCTGGCCAAGCAAGCAGGTTGGCGTCGACAATGAGGGTCTTAAGCAGCTTGGTTCGCATCTGGGGATTAAGGCTGAACACACGCATAATCAGGTCATACCAATTGCCGCGGCTCTTGATGACATTGGTGAATGCCTCTCGCTGTACAGGAAATACGCGATTGGGGACCAGCTTGTTCACGAGATCCATGATTTTGTCGATGTTTTCTTGCGGGTTGTCGTCGAGATAATCGATGAGCTTGTTAAGCGCTGCACGCTCTGCTGACTGTGTAAGCGACATGGGTATATCCTTTCACGTGTGCTTCATGTGTGATAATACCCACTTGTGGATTAAACGAAGTCTAAAGATTTGTAATGTGCCTATTCAACGAATCAATTTAATTTGGGGTGAAGCGTTATACGCCGACACCTTCTAAGTTGCGGTGAAATAGTGTCAGATGGGGATGCGGACGATTTCTTGGACCGCGCCTAGGCGTATCCATTGGAATCCTCCGATGCGCCTTCGCACGCTCGCATGACCTCGATACCATGCGAGCGTGCGAACTCGACGAGCTCTGCGTTGCGGGCGTTTATGGTGCCGAAGGCGGCGGGGCACACGATAAGGCGCGCGCAGTGGACGAGGAGCTCTTTGGCGCGGGCTATGGTTTTATCCCCGATCGGCTCGAAGGCGCGCTCGGCCACGCATTCCGTCGCCAGGTCGCGCGCGAGCTCGCAGTCGATGTCCCCTTCGTGCAGAACGCCCGCGTAGAACGCCTTGCCCTGCCGGATGAGCTGGCGAAACACAGCCGACCCCGTACCTGCGCCGGCGATGACGAACGTGTGTGCATCGCCGTGTGGGCGCCCAATTTCCACGCTGCCGAAGCGCTCGTTGAAGGTGCCATGTTGAAGGCCGTAGAGCTCGCCAATCGTCTCGCGCGTGAATATGTCCTCGGGTGCGCCGGCGCGGAAGACCCGGCCGTCCTTCACGCAAATCACCTTGTCGGCGCTTTTCTGCGCGAGCTCGAGTTCGTGGATGGACATGATGACAGCAACATTCCGCGATTTCGCAAGGTGGCGAAGTATTCGCAGCAGGTCGATCTGGTAGCGGATATCGAGATACGACGTGGGCTCATCGAGCACGAGCACACGTGGATCCTGCGCGATGGCGCGTGCGAGCATGACGCGCTGGCGTTGCCCGTCGCTTATCTGCATGAAGTCGCGCTCGGCGAGCCCTTCCACATGTGCGGTTTTCATGGCCTCGTCGACCCGATTATGGTCATCGGGCGTGAGTGTGCCCATTCGCCCGGTGTAGGGATGCCTTCCCGCCTCTACGATATCGCGGCAGGTGAGGAGCTCGGTCCGGGGGCGATCTGTCAGTATAACGGCAAGGTTCCTTGCGAACTCCGCCGTCTTCCATCGGGAAATCTCCCGCCCGTCGAGCTCGACCGTGCCGGCAAGCGGTGCCAGATGGCGTGTGATTGTTTTCAAGATGGTCGACTTGCCCGAGCCGTTCGGCCCGATGAGCGCCACGACGTCGCCCGCGCGAACCTCCAGATCGACGCCTTCGACTACGACCTTCTTGTCGTAACCCGCCGACAGGTCGCTTATGCGGAAAAGCGGCGCTCCGTCAGCCTGCGTTTCGACCGGGGTTTCGAGGTTCGACTCCCCTCCGAGCGTTTTGGGCCGCGGCACGAATTCCCCCATCTACCTCACCCGCTTCTTCAACATGAGCGCGATAACCACCGGAGCGCCGAAGATGGCGGTGACGGCGCTGATGGAAAGCTCGACGGGAGAGAACAGCGTGCGCGCGATCAAATCGCAGCCCGCGCAGAAGATGGCGCCTCCCAAGAAGCACGCAGGAATCACGCGGATGGGCTTCGACGACTTTAGCGCCGACTTCACGAGATGCGGAACTGCGATGCCTACGAACGACACCGGACCAGCGAAAGCGGTCACGCAGGCGGAGAGCATGCTCGCTAGAAGGACGAGCACCACGCGGAAGCGTGCGACGTTCACGCCGACGCTTTTCGCGTAGGCTTCTCCCAGCTGGAAGGCGGAAAGGGGCTTCGATATCGCGAATACGCATGCGCTCACGGTGATCACCACGACCGCGATGACCGCGACGTCGTCCCAGCTCGAACCCGAGAAGCTACCCAAAGACCAGTTGTGCAGGTTCACGATGGACTGGTCGTCGGCGAAGGCGATGAGGAAGTTCGTCGCCGCTGAGCAGATGTATCCCACCATGACGCCTGCCACGATGAGCATGGCCATGGAACTTATGCGCCGTGCGATGAGGAGCACGAAGCGGATGGTGATAAGCGAGCCCAGAAACGCTGCGGCCACCATGGCCGGGGAGGACATGGCCTGGTTCGCGCCCAGAAGTACAATCATCGTAAGCGCGACGACGAACTTTGCGCCCGAGGAGACGCCCAAGATGAACGGGTCGGCGATGGGGTTGTTGAAAAACGTCTGCAGCAGGAACCCGGAGAGCGAAAGTGCCCCGCCGAGAAGCACGGCTGAAAGCACGCGCGGCAGGCGAATCTCCCAGATGACTTGGCTTTCCATGGAATTGGCCGCGCCGCCCGAAAGGATGCCGGGGATGTGGTCTGCGGGCACGAGCACGCTCCCGATGCACAGGGTGGCCCCGACGAGCACGAGGAGGGCAACAGCGAGCATCGCCGTCACGACGCGACACCGCGCGGCGCGCCCCGATTCGTCGTATGCCATGGAAAGCCGGCTTATCAGGGCGCTAACCGAGCTTTCTCAGATAATGGAAGGCGCTCGCGTCATCGCCGGTGAACGCCC
>RQBM01000096.1:0-9020 GCA_008668795.1 Collinsella aerofaciens
CCGGGTGGCACAGCGCGTCGTCGAGCGCGGCGCCGAGCAGATGGTTCCCTCGATCATGGAGGAGACTGGGCTTTCGCGCGAGGACGCCTATCTGCTCTTCGTCCACAACGTCCAGGGAAATCTCGCGGTCAACCGCCTACTTGGTTGGAGGCGGGGACCCGAGTTCGCTCACGCCCAGGAGCTGCTCAGTGCCTATTCCGAAGGAGGCATGCGGGCGGTATCTGCCCGCTATGATTCTCGTAGTTCATCTTGACCACGGGTTCATTTCAAGTAAGCAGTGCAGCTATGAGCTGAGGATAAAGCGCCACAGTGTGCCCCGCGTTCTCGACTTCCCGGCAGAAACGTGAGTCCTTTGGTTAACGCATCTCAAGATTGAGCGTTGGTTCCGCTTTTGATTTGGTGGCATGACGGAGTGGACGGCATGGCATTGTCGCATCGCCGTGCTGTCGCAGCGCCAGACGTCTTCGTGGCTGCCGTTCAGCCCTCGTCGAGCTCCTTCAGCCGGGAGAGGCAGCGGTCCAGAAACCCGCTCCTAGCTTGCGCGGCAAGGAGTCCGTCGCAAAAGCGGTCGCCACGAACGCACCACGTGATGCATGCACGTATCAGGTCAATGTCCCCATGGTCGATGTCGCAGCTGTCTATACCTTCCGAGGTGTCGATGCTATGGCGTTCAAGCGTCTCGAAGTAGCTGGTGTCCGCGAACCCGTCCAGTCCATAGAAATCGTCGACGAAATCCTCGAGTCCGAACGTCCCGCCCCCAAACTCGACATTCATGTTTCTGTCCGCCGGCTTGCCAGCGTACTTGGTTAGTCTTTCGAACATGTTCGCTCCTTAGCTCAAAAGTCCGTTGTCGCCCAGGTAGTCCACGAAGGCATCGATGATCCGTGCCGTGCGAGTCGCGATGTCTATTTCGGTGAAGTCTCCCATGACTTGTGCCAGGCGCTTGAGTTCCGTGATCTTTGTTCCGGCTTTGCGCTTGCCATTGCCGTCGGTGTATCCCTCATAGTATTTGCGTTTATCGCAGAATCTGTAGTCGGCCGCGCGGATGTTTACACGCTTCTCGAGCAGCGCCTTGTTACCCAGCGCCTCCAGGCTGGATTGATCGACGAGCGGGTCTATCTCGTTGCGCTTCTTGGCATAGATGTGCTCAATTTCGAGCGTGGTGTCTAGGTCCATGAGTGGTTGATCTGGGTCTGCGTACGCCCACCAAGTGAGTATGGACTTTGTTACAGGCCTGCCGTTGGTGAACACGTAGGTTCGGAATCGCTCAGCAATATTTGCGCGATTGAAGTGGTGGTTAGGAAACTCCACCGGGCGGTGCTCCACGATGTTGATCATCTCGGGATACACTGGCGAACGCAGCGCGTTCACGCCGGGTCGCTCAATGGCGTAGGCGAAAATGAATGCCGTGATCTTGTTTAGAAAGCCGTAGAGTGCCTCGTCATCGAGGACACCTTTGCTGTCGCTGTTGGCAAGGAACCAGACGCTTAGCAGATAGGTCCACATGCCGTTGGGGGCGTAGTTCAGCACGAAGAGCCTGCGGAGCACGCGCTCGCTGAACCCTTCCTGCGCGTCGACGCGTTTCCAGAAGCCGAGCAGCGCCTCGAGATCGGCGAGCGTGGCGTCCTCCTTGAGCATGGCGTAACCATCGGCACCGAAGAAGTCGCGCAACGATGCGGTGGTCGTGTCGCGGATGCCTTTCTTCGCGCGGCGGTAGTACATGTAGCGCGTAAATAGCTCATCGGTTGGTGTGCCGCGCATGGGCCGGAAGATAGCGTTCGCTCCCTCCTCGAGTCCCTTCCAGCGACGGATGAACTCGTCCTTGCGCCCCGTGTCGGAATAATGCTTGTAGAACTGGCTCTTGAAGATGTCGGCATCCGAGAGAGGCAACCCTCGGTCGTTTAGAGTCGAGAAGATGCGTAGCGCGGTGTCCTGCGATTCCGCTTCAATGGGCAACAGTATCACATTGTTGATGACGCGTGTGGCCATGTAGACGGTGTAGGTGGGCCACTCGCTCACCAGTTGCTCAATTTTCCTCTGGAAGAAAGCGAAGTTGCGGGCATAGGCGCTCTTCCAGCCATCGCCTACATTGCCCTCTCGTAAAATCTCGAGGAATTCATTCTTGTCGTTGTCCGATGCAACCTCGGAGTCGATCTTGAGGCGTTCCATGTCGGGCTCGTCGAACTCGTCGGTTTTCCATACACAACGGGCGATTGCCTCGCGCATCTTCACAGACTGCTTATCCTTCATGTTGGTGAACTTGTCGTAGAACGCGCGGAGCAGCAGCATGATGGTGGTGAGGCGCTGCTGGCCGTCAATGATTTCGAGTTGGCCAGAGAGGTTCTTAAAGGTGACGATGGGTCCTAGGAAGTATTCGTCGTTCTCGCTGTCGAAGCGCTCGTAGTCATCGCCCGGAAAAGCGAACGCGAATAGGTCATCCCACAGCGTTGCGCATTCGTCCTCGCCCCAGGCGTAGGGCCTCTGGTAGTCGGGGATGAGGAAGTCTGATCGCTTATCGGTGAGAAGATCGCGAATCGATCGCTGGTCGATGTTGAGCTTGGACATGAGCTGTACCTTCCGCGCGGGAACAATCAAGATGACACGGATTATATCGCCGAAGTCGTCATTCGCTCTATTGCTGCGAGCTACTGAATCTGGCAACCTCTGGCCAACCCTTACGGTTTCATGTCGTGATCCATATCGGCGCTGATTAATGTCCGTGATGCTTCTGCTTGCACCTTCTTTGGAGAGCGCGAGCGAGAGATGTGATCTACAGACGTCTGAATAGCTCCATCCGTTTTGGTTACAACAAAATGTGTGCCGCGCGCCTGCGGCATGAAGAAGGGAGATTCTTGTGAATATCGTTGTATTGAGCGGTAGCCCGCGTAAGGGCGCCAATACAGATACCATGGTCGAGGCGTTTGCCGAGACCGCGCGTGAGGGCGGCAATACGGTCGAGGTCGTCCGCGTTGCCAGCAAGAAGATCGCCGGCTGCTTGGGATGCCAGTACTGCTTCGCTCATGAGGGCGTCTGCGTGCAGAAGGATGACATGGTCAACGTGATCGAGTCGCTGAAAGACGCAGATATGGTCGTCTTTGCCTCGCCTATCTACTGGTTCGATATCACTGCGCAGGAGAAGGCTGTCATCGACCGCCTGTACGCCTTCGGTGCTACGGGCTTCCCGTTCACCAAGACGGCCCTTTTGCTCGATAGCCACAGCGAGGGCGTCTATGATGCGGCGATCGCCATGTACAAGTCCACGTGCGCATACTGCAAGTGGGAGGACCAGGGCATTGTCACCATCAGCGGTATGACCGAGCGCGACAGCATGGCCTCCTCGCCCAAGCTGGAAGAGGTGCGAGAGCTCGCTCGCAAGCTCGCCTAAGGGCAAGAAGAGCGCATGGCAATCGGTGTTGGTGGAAATGCTTGCTGTCCTTACCGAGAGATAGGGGCGCATTCCCTCAAGCGCCGTATAGAACAATTTTTAAACGCAGAAAAATAACTGAAAACAAATTAATCCGCGTTAAAATATTGTCAAACAGAAGTTCATGAGGGAAGGTTGCGTATGCGTCGCAAGGCAGACGAGCTACTTAGGGAATGGCGAGACAGAGCTGATAGAAAACCTTTGCTGGTCAAAGGCGTGCGCCAGTGTGGCAAGACCTATTTGCTCAGAACGTACGCCCAGGATCTTTTCGAATCGGTTGTCTACGTTAATCTTGAGAACGACCGGTCGGCGCGAGCGGATTTTTCGGGCGGTCTTGACCCTCATTCGATTGTGCGCGCGATCGAGGCTCGTACGGGACAGCGTATCGTGCCTGGCAAAACCTTACTGTTCATTGACGAGATCCAGGCATGCGAGGAAGCGCTCACTTCCCTTAAATACTTTTGCGAAGATGCTCCCGAGTATTACGTTGCGGCTGCTGGGTCGCTTCTTGGGGTTGCCATTAACCATCAGTCGTATTCGTTCCCCGTCGGAAAGACCGACTTGATCGAGATGACTCCACTCGATTTCGAGGAGTTTCTCTGGGCAATGGGGCACGATCAGCTGGTCGACGAGATACGCTCGTCATTCGAGTTAATGGGTCCTCTTGCGCCAAGCCTTCATGAAAAGGCGCTTAGGCTCTATCGACAGTATCTTGTTGTTGGCGGAATGCCCGAGGCGGTCCAAACGTATATCGATGATCAGTCAATCATTGATGTGGCCGAAAAGCATCGGATTATTCTCGACGGATATTCCGCCGACACCAATAAATATGCTGATGAACGCTTGAGCGCAAAGACGCGTGCGTGCTTCGATTCCATTCCACAGCAGCTTGCCAAAGAGAATCGCAAATTTCAATACAAGGTAGTGCGAGCGGGGGGCAATGCGTCTCTCTTTGGAGATGCTCTCGACTGGCTTGTATTGTCGGGTACGGTGGCGCGCTGCAGCCTAGTCGGGCAGATCGAAAGCCCTTTAGAGGCCTTCGTTAACCCTTCTGCTTTTAAAATCTATCAGGCGGATACAGGGCTGCTCGTCTCCAGGGCCGGTGCTCAACGCGCCGATATTCTTGCCGGCATCGGCGGCACATTCATGGGTGCACTTACCGAAAACTACGTCGCCCAACAGCTTTCAGCCATGGGCTATCCGCTGCATTATTGGGCGCGAGATAATCGTGCGGAAATCGACTTTGTAGTAGAGAAGCAGGGATGCTTGTCTGCGATTGAAGTCAAGGCGGGAGAGAACACAAGATCTCGAAGCCTGTCCTCACTTAAAAAGACCCATCCGGGCGTACGCCTTATCAGGCTATCGACTAAGCCCTTTGGAATGAATGATGGGCTTATGTCTGTTCCACTTTATGCGGCATTTTGTCTATAGGGATGATGCTGGTGTAATGCATGGGGCCCAGGGCGCAGCGTTTACTGTGCTCTGGGCCCCACCGTTTTGAGAGCTTATGGCGGTTCTGCCGTCGTCCTAATCAAACAAACTCGGCATGTCGTTTTCCTTCATGAGGGCACCGGCTGAGGGGAGGCTCTGCGCGGTGAACTTCTCGGCCGAGACGCCGGCGCCAAGGATCTCTTCGGTTGTGCCGACGGTGGTGACCGAGCGGCCCTTCTTGGCGGTAAAGGCCTGGACGCCCTGCGTGTTGGTAGTCGTCTTGGTCTTGAGCAGCGACGTGTTGAAGTTCATCAGGCGGTAGTCGCTCGAGACCAGCGCGATGTCGCGGTCCTCCTTGAGCACCTGGGCATACAGCAGCTTGCTGCCGCCGTAGATGGCGTTCTTGAGGCGTTTGCGGTTGGTCTTGGTGACGTATCCAGAAAGCGCGACGCGCACCACGCGGCCGTTTTCAAAGACAAACAGCACGTCGGCCTTATAGTCCTCGGGGTCGATGACCCAGATGACGCTCTCGTCGGGTTCCATCTCAAGATCGGTGGGCAGGTACGAGCCCAGCTGGGCCGACTTGGTGTCCTCAAACGCCGCAACCTTGCACTTGTACACCTGGCTCTTGTTGGTAAAGACCAGCAGCTCGTGGGTGTTGGAGGACGGGAGCTCGATAAAGGGTTTGTCGCCGTCCTTGTACTTGAGCGTGGTCGCCTTCTTGAGTACGCGGTCCGTCATCTTCTTAAGGTAGCCATCGCGCGAAAGCATGATGGTAACCGGATATTCCTCGACCTCGGGCTCCAAGCTTACCTCGATAACCTCATGGGGCTCGATCCTGCCCGTGCGGCGCGGCATCACATACTTCTTGTTGACCGCGGCCAGCTCGTCGCTGATGACCTTCTTGATGTTCTCCTCGCTGGAGAGGATTTCCTCAAGCTCGGCAATCTCGCCCTCAAGCTTGGCGATGTCCTTGGTGCGGTTGAGGATGTACTCCTCGTTGATGTTGCGGAGCTTAAGTTCGGCAACAAACTCGGCCTGGGTCTCGTCGATGTCGAAACCCTTCATAAGGTTGGGCACGACCTCGGCTTCGAGCTTGGTGCCGCGGATGATGGCGATGGCCTTGTCGATGTCGAGCAAGATTGCCTCAAGGCCGTGCAGCAGGTGCAGGCGCTCGGACTTTTTGCCCAGGTCATAGTTAATGCGGCGACGCGTGGACTCAATACGCCACTTGACCCACTCGTGCAGAATCTGGCGCACGCCCATAACGCGAGGGTAACCATCGACCAGCACGTTGAAGTTGCACGAGAACGAATCCTGCAGCGTGGTCGAGCGATAGAGCTTGGCCATGAGCTTGTCGGGGTCGACGCCGCGCTTAAGGTCGATAGCGATGCGCAAGCCCGAGAGGTCGGTTTCGTCGCGGATGTCTGCGATCTCCTTGACCTTGCCCTCCTTGGAGAGCTTGACGATGCGTTCGATGATGACATCGGTCTTGGTGGTGTAGGGGATCTCGTAGACCTCGATGATGCGCTCTTCGGGAATCCAGCGCCAGCGGGAGCGGATCTGGAAGCTGCCAAGGCCGGTCTCGATAATCTTTTCCATCTCCTCGCGGCGGTAGATAATTTCGCCGCCGGTCGAGAAGTCGGGCATGGGCATGTACTCGAGCAGGTCGCAGTCGGGATTCTGCAGGTAGTGCATCGTGGCGGTGCAGACCTCGTTGAGGTTGAAACCGCAGATGTCGGATGCCATGGCGACGCCAATGCCCTTATTGGCCGAGACGAGGATATTGGGGAACGTGGTGGGCAGCAGGCGCGGCTCCTTCATGGCACCGTCGTAGCTGTCGACGAAGTCGACCGGGTCCTTGTCGATGTCCTTGAAGATCTCGGCGCTGATGGGGGAGAGCTTGGCCTCGGTATAACGAGAGGCGGCGTAGCTCAGGTCGCCCGAATAGTACTTGCCAAAGTTGCCCTTCGACTCAACGAAGGGGGCGAGCAGTGCCTCGTTGCCGGTGGCCAGGCGCACCATTGTCTCGTAGATCGCGGCGTCGCCGTGCGGGTTGAGCTTCATGGTCTGGCCGACGATGTTGGCGCTCTTCTGGCGCTCGCCCTTGAGCAGGCCCATCTTGTACATAGTGTAGAGCAGCTTGCGGTGCGAGGGCTTAAAGCCGTCGATCTCGGGGAATGCTCGCGAGACGTTGACGCTCATAGCGTAGGGCATGTAGTTGACCTCGAGCGTCTGCGTAATCGGCTGGTCGGTGACCTCGGAGTGCAGGCCGATGACGTTCTCGGCGTTGACCTGCTTTTTCTTGGGCTGGTTCTTCGTCTTCTTCTTTGCCACGATTTCCTCTTGAACTTCTTATGGGCCGTCGTTATCGATTTGCTGCTATTGCAGGTCCAGCTGGTCCAGGTATTCCTTGCCGTGCTCGGAGATATGGCGCTTGCGGCCCGCCTCGTCGTTGCCCAGCAACAGGTTGAACATGGTTTCCATCTTGGTGACGTCCTCGGGCTCCACCTTGATCAGACGGCGCGTCTCGGGGTTCATGGTGGTGAGCCACATCATGTCCGGATCGTTCTCACCAAGACCCTTGGAGCGGTTGATGGAGCACTTCTGGTCGCCGATCTCCTTGAGGATGCCGTTCTTCTCGAGCTCGGTGTAGGCAAAGTAGGTCTTCTCTTTGCAGTTGATCTCGTAGAGCGGCGACTCGGCGATATACACGTAGCCCTCGTCGATAAGTGTGGGCACCAGGCGGTAGAGCATGGTGAGCACGAGCGTGCGGATGTGGTAGCCGTCGACGTCGGCGTCCGTACAGATGATGACCTTGTTCCAGTTGAGGTTGTCCAGGTCAAAGGCACCAAGGTTCTTGATGCGCTTGTCCTTGATCTCCACGCCGCAGCCCAGCACGCGCATAAGGTCCATGATGATGTCGGACTTAAAGATGCGCGGATAGTCCTCCTTCAGGCAATTGAGGATCTTGCCGCGGACGGGCATAACACCCTGGAACTCGGCATCGCGCGAGGTGCGAATGGCGCCTGCTGCCGAGTCGCCCTCTACGATGTAGATCTCACGACGGTTCTTGTCCTTGGAACGGCAATCGATGAACTTTTGCACGCGGTTGGCCATGTCGGTTTTTTGCTGCAGGTTGGTCTTGATGCTCTGACGCGTCTTCTCGGCGTTCTCGCGCGAGCGCTTGTTGATGAGCACCTGCTCCACGATCTTGTTGGCAGCGTCTTTGTTCTCGATCAAGTAGGTCGAGAGGCGCTCCTTAAAGAAGGCGGTCATGGCCTGCTGGATAAAGCGGTTATTGATAGCCTTCTTGGT
The DNA here is from genome assembly GCA_008668795.1 of Collinsella aerofaciens. Classification (GTDB taxonomy): domain Bacteria; phylum Actinomycetota; class Coriobacteriia; order Coriobacteriales; family Coriobacteriaceae; genus Collinsella; species Collinsella aerofaciens_AS. The sequence continues at coordinate 8,174 of RQBM01000096.1, forward strand.
CTGGTTTTCGTAGGACGTCTGGGTGGAGAAACAGTTGGTCACCAGTACCAGGCAGTCCTGGACGTCCTGCCATTTGATGCCGCTCTCGTTTTTGTTGTACTTGCCCTGTTGCTTGATGTAGGCGTCGATGGCGCTGGTCAGAGCACTGCGGGCCGCCTTCTCGGGCGAACCGCCGTTCTCGAGCCAGGAGGAATTGTGGTAGTACTCCTGCATCATGAAAGTGCGCGAGAAGCACATGCAAGCAGTGATTTTTACGTTGTAATCGGGCAGGTCCTCGCGATCGCGACCGCGACGGTCGGCCTCGATAAAGAAGGGCTCGGTAAGGTAGTCGGTACCGACCTTCTCGAGCACGTAGTCCTCGATGCCCTTGGGGTAGCAAAAGTCCTCTTCGGAAAACTCGCCATCGTCGCCCTCAATGCGCAGGCGGAAGGTCACGTTGGCGTTGACCACGGCCTGACGGCGCATGGTCTCGCGATACCACTCGTGGGGGATGCTGATGGAGGTAAAGACCTCAAGATCGGGGCGCCATTTGATGGTGGTGCCGGTACGGTCCTCGTCGCTGGGCTCAATCTCGAGTGCCTTCTTTTTGGCACCGACGACCTTGCCCTTCTTAAAGTGCAGGGAGTACTTGTTGCCGTCGCGCCAAACCGTGACGTCCATGTACTCGGATGCGTACTGGTTCGCGCACGAGCCCAGGCCGTTGGTACCGAGCGAGAAGTCGTAGTCGCCGCCCTGGTTGTTGTTGTACTTGCCGCCGGGGTAGAGCTCGCAAAAGACGAGCTCCCAGTTAAAGCGCTTCTCGGAAGGGTTCCAGTCGAGCGGGCAGCCACGGCGGTTGTCCTCTACC
>RQBM01000095.1:0-2625 GCA_008668795.1 Collinsella aerofaciens
AAGGTTGCATCGTATTATCTTTTTCGTTCGCGGGGGCGGCGGTCCAAAAGACCAAAGAACCTGCGGATACTTGAACGATTGGGAGTTTGCCCGAGTGGTTAATGGGGACGGGCTGTAAACCCGTTGGCTCTGCCTACATAGGTTCGAATCCTATAGCTCCCACCCGTCAAGTGCCTGTATAGCTCAGTCGGTAGAGCACTTCGTTGGTAACGAAGAGGTCACCAGTTCAAGTCTGGTTGCAGGCTCCATCCGGCGGTGTAGCTCAGTTGGTTAGAGCACACGGTTCATACCCGTGGCGTCACTGGTTCGAATCCAGTCACCGCTACCATAGGTAACACGGTGGCTTCTCAATAGTATGTTGAGAGGCCACTATGGTATAAAGGCAAAGTCCCGTCCGGGGACGACCTGTTAAGAGGAGGGCTTTATGGCCAAAGAGAAGTTTGAGCGCACTAAGCCGCATGTTAACATCGGCACCATTGGTCACGTCGACCACGGCAAGACCACGCTGACCGCTGCCATCACCAAGGTTCTCTCCGAGACCGAGGGCTGCAAGGCTGACTTCACTGCGTTCGAGAACATCGACAAGGCTCCCGAGGAGCGCGAGCGCGGCATTACGATCTCCGTCTCCCACGTCGAGTACGAGACCGCTTCCCGTCACTACGCTCACGTTGACTGCCCGGGCCACGCTGACTACGTCAAGAACATGATCTCCGGTGCTGCTCAGATGGATGGCGCTATCCTGGTCATCGCCGCTACCGACGGCCCCATGGCTCAGACCCGCGAGCACATCCTGCTCGCCCGTCAGGTCGGCGTTCCCTACATCGTCGTCTTCCTGAACAAGTGCGACATGGTTGACGATGACGAGCTCATCGACCTCGTCGAGATGGAGACCCGTGAGCTCCTCTCCGAGTACGATTTCCCCGGCGACGACATCCCCGTCATCCGTGGTTCCGCTCTGGGCGCTCTCGAGGGCGACGCCAAGTGGATGGACGCCATTCGCGAGCTCATGAACGCTGTCGACGAGTACATCCCGACGCCTGCTCGTAACAACGACCTCCCGTTCCTGATGGCCGTTGAGGACGTTATGACCATCTCCGGCCGTGGTACCGTTGCTACCGGCCGTGTCGAGCGCGGTGAGCTCAAGCTCAACGAGCCCGTCGAGATCGTCGGCATCAAGGATACCCAGAACACCGTTGTTACCGGTATCGAGATGTTCCGTAAGTCCATGGACTTCTGCGAGGCTGGCGACAACGTCGGTCTGCTGCTCCGTGGCATCAAGCGTGAGGACATCGAGCGCGGCCAGGTTCTCTGCAAGCCCGGTTCGGTTACCCCGCACACCAAGTTCACCGGCGAGATCTACGTTCTGACCAAGGAGGAGGGCGGCCGTCACACCCCGTTCTTCGATGGTTATCGTCCTCAGTTCTACTTCCGTACCACCGACGTTACCGGTACGGTCAAGCTCCCCGAGGGCACCGAGATGGCTATGCCTGGTGACCACATCACCATCGAGGGCGACCTCATCCACCCGATCGCCATGGAGGAGGGCCTGCGCTTCGCTATCCGCGAGGGTGGCCACACCGTCGGTTCGGGCATCGTCTCCACGATCATTGAGTAAACTAGCTCTTTGATATAGCTGACTTAGAGAACCCGGCACTTATTTGGGTGCCGGGTTCTTTTCTGCAATGGATATTGAGCCGTTGCTGGTGTCGAGAGGATCGATAATGGTTCTGGGTACACCGTCGATTAGATTTCGCTGGCCCCATTGATGTGTTCCAAATATGAATGGATCCACCGAGAACCAATTGATTCGAGGTTTTCATTGACAGCACTTACATAGAGCTGATAAAGTACCATCTCGTGCCCGTACGGGGCGGATATGAAAGGTTCAGGATACATGCGTACTCTAGTTACTCTTGCGTGCACTGAGTGCAAGCGCCGCAACTATACGACCACCAAGAACAAGGCGAACATGCCTGATCGTATGGAGATCAAGAAGTATTGCCCCTGGTGCCGTCACCACACGCTGCACAAAGAGACTCGCTAGTCTCTAGTCACATACGCCAGTAGTTCAATTGGTAGAGCATCGGTCTCCAAAACCGAGTGTTGAGGGTTCGAGTCCTTCCTGGCGTGCCAGTCATTATTCCGTAAGCTCCCAATTGGGGGCTTACGGTTTACTCATGTATAAGCGCATTGCGCGGAGGTAACCCAAATGGCCAACAAGAAGAACAAGAAGAAGGCTCAGCAGCCGGCACCTGCCAACAACGCTGCCGCCAACTCCAAGGTTGAGGCCAAGAAGGCCGTTGCCAAGAAGAACGAGAAGGCTGCCAAGTCCAAGAAGAACGAGAAGCCTGGTTTCTTCGCCCGCACCAAGAAGTATTTCGCTTCGGTGAAGTCCGAGATGAAGCGCGTCACGTGGCCCGATAAGAAGGAACTCGTGAACTACTCGGTCGTCGTTTGCGCTTCTCTGATCGTCGTCGGCGTCGTCATCGCTCTGCTCGATGCTGGCTTTGGCGAGGCTCTTGCTCTGTTCTCTGGATTGAGGGGCTAAACCATGTCTAAGCGTTGGTACGTCGTTCACACTTACTCTGGATACGAGAACCGCGTTAAGTCCGATCTCGAGCATCG
>RQBM01000061.1:0-3052 GCA_008668795.1 Collinsella aerofaciens
GGACTTTTCACGTACGGACTCGACACGGGGCAATGGCATCGCATCATCGCCGCCATGAACGATTTGGGCCGTTTCGGCGTGTCCGACACGGCCATCGTCCTCCGTGACCTCATGGACGGCGAGGAATCCGTCATCGCCCTCCGCGAAAATGGGGAGGTGGCCGACTTCGACGCCTGCGAATGGTCAGACCCGAACGCGGCCGGCCCTTACATCTGCGTGGTCTACGACCTGCGCCGGCTGGCCGAGGATGAGGACGGGAAGCCCCGTCGCATGAAGGGGACCATGCGGTGCGACACGCATTACTCGCTGTCCGGCTTCGACTATCTGACCTTCACCGCGAAGTGAAGGAAAGGAACGGGAATGAAACACTCGACAACACTGTCCATGGGAACGACCGTCGCGGGAAACCCGTACCTCATCCAAGCCGCAGAGTACATAACCCCGGGACTGCCGTATTTCGCGGCCATCGGAATCGACGACGAGGACCGTCACATCCGCGAACGCGTCCAAACGGCGTGCGAAACAGTGGGATACGCATGGCCGGAATGCAGGACGACCTTGCTACTTCTGCCCACCAACCAGCCGAAACGGCCGGGCCTATGCGCCCTCGCCACCGCCGTCTGCATAATGGCCACAGCCGGGACAATCGGCATTCCCGACTTGGAGAACACCGTTATCCTCGGCGACGTGGAAGCGGACGGGACTATTCCTCCCATCGGCGAGGACGTGGATTTGACGGCCCTCATCGAACACGCGCGGGAGCAGGGCATCCAACGCGTCATCCTCCCCGCCGCAGACCTCGCCCAAGCCGGGAGACCGGACGGCGTCGAAATCATCGGAGTGGAAAACCTCAACGACCTGAAACGCTGACAAGAATCCGCCGCAGGGGCGTCGAACCCCTGCGGACGGGCCGGCCCCTGAAGCCGCCGGAGCCCACCCAGGCGGCGCACACGCGGCGGGAACCGCGCCCGCGCCGGGGGAGATGGACCCCTCCGCTTGTCGCTCCGGGACTATTTCGACAACGGAACATGCCCCGCCATGCCCATGCGCGGCGGGGCCGGGAAACGGAGCGGCGCACTGATGCGCCGCGTTGAAATCATTTCTTTGTGACCGTTTGCCTACGGCAAGGATCGTAACCGCCTGAACGCCCGCGCCACGCAATACCGAACTAACGTTCGGCGTGCTCGCGGACGTTCCGGCGGCTAACGCTATCGCTCGACCAAACGGTCACAAAGAAAAAATTCTTCAGGGAGCAATCTCCCATAAGCCAAAGGAGCACACCATGACCGCCATCAAGACCACCAACATCGTCGAAGGCAACCTCGCTCAGGAGCCGAAGTACTTCCCCCAAGGCCAGTACGTCGCCCGCATCGTCTTCCGCATCATGCACACCGACCGCAAGCTCAACCCGCAGACGAACCAGTGGGAGGACGGACGCACCACCGCCGTGGACGTGAACTTCTACGGACTGGCCGCGGAACGCTACGCGCAGACCATCCAACAACAGCCGGACGCGTTCGCCAAAGGCACGGCCGTGGTCGCATGGGGCGAACTTTCCGACCGTCTCAACACGTGGACCGACCGTGACGGAAACCCCAGGCCACACCCGTCATCAACGGCACGCGCATCATCCCCAACCAGCTCGTCAACCAGCGTCGTGCCAATCGCCAGCAATCCAATTCCACCAGCCTGCCGCAATACACCAACGCGGTCCCGGAACAGGACCCGTGGGCGGGACAACAGGCACAGGCCTGAACCATCACGAACGGCAACCGGGGGCCGTTCAACCATGACGGCCCCATCTATCCGGATGAAGAAAGGAGCCTGGAAATGGAACGCATCGAAGCCCTTAATCTGAAGACCGAAACCGACGCCCTCGAAGCGGGACACGGCATCACCCTCTACACGTTCGACGAATACGGCCGACTCATGCACTACGCGCATATCGTCGCAAGCACTCCGAAAGAACGCGAGGACGGCTACGCCGACTACTTCCTCACCATCTTCAAAGGCGGGGACGATATGCGTCGATTCGACCCGGACGATGGAAACGATTATCCGAACTTCGAATCAATCATCGAATCCATCAAGACCATCTGGTCCAACACGCCCATCTGGTGGGAACGTGACGGAAGCGTGCCCGGCGTGGATGCCGGCATCACATACGACGAGCTGCGCGGCGCGGACATGCTCGCCAACGCCCGCAAACGGCTCGAAAACGAAATGCGCCCGCGAGGCATCGAACCGGACGGCGAACAGGCCGTCAAGGATGCTGAGACCGTCAGACAGGCCGGACTGAACGCCATCACGCCATCATTCTTCGAACTGTTCGAGGACTACATCATCGAAGAGGACAGCCAGCTCGCCGCCGACGGCGTGGAACTCGAAGCGCGCACGGCATGGATGCATGAAATGTACCGGGCCATGCTGAACACACTGAAAGAGTAGGCGACTTCCAAAACAGGAAACCCTTCGCCGGGGCATCCGCCCCGGTCCGTTTGCCGTGCGGAAAACAACAACGAAACATTAAAAAACCAGCCGATATAATCGGTATTACAAGAAAGGAGACATGCCATGCCAGTTCTGAACATGGAAGTGCCCATCAACACTGAGGCCTATTATCGAGGCGAAACCATCGCACGCAAGGAAGGCGTGTCCCTATATGACAAGTTCGCGCAATGGCTGAACGAGTACATCGAGGACGCCGACGATGCGGCGGCATTGAACGACGCCATGGAAAAGGATGATGGCACGCGATACACATCCAAGCAACTGCGTGAGGACCTCGGGTTATGACATGGCATGTCGAGTACACGTCGGCCGCTCGAAAAGAACTACGCAAGATGGGACGCGTCAACGCGGCACGCATCCTTGACTGGATGGACAAGCACATCGACGGTTGCGAGGACCCAAGGGTGACGGGCAAGGGCCTGACCGCCAACAGGTCAGGACAATGGCGTTACCGCATTGGCGACTATCGTGTTCTATGCCTACTGCGAGACGAGGTGGTCACCGTCGAGGTCTTCCGTATCCGCCATCGCAGCGAAGCCTA
>RQBM01000107.1:0-4006 GCA_008668795.1 Collinsella aerofaciens
CAGGTAGATCAGCCATGCCAACGGCATGGTCATCAACATAGGCAATGTAGGGAACCGGCGATGAGTTCCACTTCAGTCATGATTGCGATTTGCTTCGCGCCAAAGGAGAGAGCGTCCCTTTTGGTGCGATCCGTCGCCTGGGTGGTGTTGCTATCTTGCTGCTTGATTGTTTGTTGAGGAAACCATCTGTTATTCCATTCCCCTATAGAGTTCTTTGGCGAGATCAATCAGTGACTTGTCTGAGCCTGCTGGGCCAATAAGGCATGCGCCGCATGGCAGTCCATCTGCTGTTTCCAATGTCGCGTATCGTCCGTTCATAATCGGGCAGTTATTGAAACATCGACAGATCAATCAGACCGTGAACGCCTTTGGTGATGTCAACGGCTTGCGTCACGTCGAAGTCGATGGCGGCCGACAGCAGCAGGTACACTTGTTGACGTGGCACTCCTGAAAAGCGGTCGGATTAACAACCGCCTGCTCTGCGAACTTGCCACCCATAAGGACTTTATCAAGTTTCTTGCGGACATTGAGATTTATGTGGATGGGATTGCCACCATGCAGATTCAGAACCTCAATGCCCTTGTCGATACCGTCCGACATGAAATCATTGAACGGTATCGCCCCGGCGAAGATGACCCGCATTTAAAGGTGCTGCAAGCTGCCCATATCAGTGATGATGAGTATTTCAGCCACATGGTACGGGATGACCTCAATCTCATTATCCGGGATATTCGGGAAGCCCACAAAAAGGACAGCGAGAGCGCACCCCAAACTACCGTTGCCGATGAACTGAAAGAAAATCTGGAAGCAGTCGAAAATTTCAAGGGCAGTCGGGATGAAAAGCTGGTTGTTCTTTACTGCAAGCAGCTTGGTATCAACTATAAAAATCTGTCAGACGAAGAATTTCGCTGGCTGATTCGGATTCTCAAAAAATCAAAGAAAATGGGAACGCCTATCAGTCAGAGGAAAAAAACGGTAAAGAAAAACCGCTGTTGCATGGTTTGTTAGCTTCCATGTAGCAGCGGTTTGTGCTGTGGTTATTCAGTTAAATTTTCAGAATAACAAGTTGGGATTTTTCTTGTTACTTATTTTTTTTGATTGTGGCGTTTCTTATTCCACAGTGAACCTACCAACATACCGATTGCAGAGATTATTGCTCCGGCTACAATCATTCCCAAGTCAGGGGCATTCAGTTTGTTAAAAGCAATGTTGTTTGCCATTTTGAATGTGCCATATTCAGCAAGCATATACATTACGCCAAAGAAAAGAGTGAATGCCCATTTTCCTTTTCCCCAAAAGTTATTTTTACCAATAACAATAGATACAATAAATGTGGATATAGGAAGAATAAACCAAAGAAACATCAAACTGTAACCCATAGCGTCACTTCCACTTGCAAAAAACCAGAACACTATCATTGCAAACGCCCAAATCAAGAGATAGGAGAGAATCGTAATAATCTTGTTTCTGTTGGCATTGCTTTTCACAACATTCGTACTTTCTTCAAGATAATCATAATAGCTTTTCATTTTTTGTTCTCCTTTCAATAGATAGTCAAGAGAGACATCGTAGCATTCGCTCATTTTAATGACGCTGATAATATCTGGATAGGATTTTTCATTTTCCCAATTTGAGATGGTCTGACGACTCACACCCAACAATTCGGCAACCTGTTCTTGCGTCAGCTTTTTTTCAATTCGGGCTGCCTTGATTTTGCATCCAATATCATGCTCCATGCCACTATACCTCCTTGCACTTTTATTGTAGGAAAGACAAAAGCTGAAGCGCTCATGTGCTTTAACTGGTTTGCAAGCATCCACATGTCTTGGGCGCATTCGCGTATCTCATCATCGGTCAGACCGTTCTCCGCTCCATGCTCGTCCACTGAGAGTCGTGATTGTACGTCGTTGTACGGGAACGCTGCTGCGAATACTTTTATCATCCCGCTGAAATCGCGGCGCTGCTCCCTGGAAAGGTTGTCGATGAATCCTTTCACATATGGATTGTCCGTGTTGATCTCATATCGAAAAGAGCCGTCCCTGTCACTGATGACGTCCCAGATGCGGGCTTCCGGATCGTTCGACGTCTTGCGTCCACGGAACTGCTGCGTGCGGCGGCTGGGAGCGGCTAATTTCTCCACGTAGCGTTTCATCGCGTCTCGTATGGTCTTCGGAGGTGTGGCCTGCGACTTTTTGATGTCAAGCGTCCACTCGTCATCCATGTTGTTCGGGATATCGACTTGCACGCGGGATAGTTTCGTTGCTTCCTTGCGGGTGAGAAGGCGGAACCAGCTGCCCCAGGTGATTAGCCGGTACGTGCGGTAGATATAGAAACCTTGGGTATCGAACAGCGTGTGTCCTTTTTCCTGTTTCAGATCAAGAAGACCTCTGTCTTCCATGGTCAGTTTGTTCTGATAGGGGAGCGTATATCCGCACAACGTGGCGTCGGTGCCGGGGATGCGCTGCATCCGTTGCCGCTGCGTGGCAAGGTTGTTCACGAGAAAAGGATCGCGTTCCGGCACGGGCTCATCGTTCACGGTTATCGAGATGCGTTCGATTTCATCCTCAGGATATGGGTGGAGGAACCTGTGGGACACGAGACCCAGATACCCGGACAGTTCGAGCATGGCTTGGTCTATATCCTGCAGGGAATCGCCCGCGACGTTTCCCAGACGATCCAGGTTACGCCATAGCACGCATGTGCCATGCGTGCTGGGCATGAGATCCCGCACCTTTCGAGGCAATTCAAGATTGGTCTGCTCTTCATCCAAGGTCTCGAGATCCCATTCGCGTGTTCGTGCGACGTGGTCCAGATCCCATCGGAGCGTATTCTGACGTCCGTGCTGAACGGTGGAAAGCATGACGGAACGTGCCTGTGAAAGGGATGCGGTCTTCAAACCGAGTCCGAAACGGCCTAGATCGTTGGCATTGCGCTTGGCGTTCGGGTTGGTTCCGGCGAGTTTCATCGCGTTCACGGCCGTCTCATAGTCCATGCCGTCACCGTCATCAATGATTGCCACATACGGATCTTCGCCGTGGTCGAAGTAGCGGATGCTGATGGTTTTGGCGTGGGCGGCGATTGAGTTGTCTATGATATCCGCCACCGCGGTGTTCAGGCTGTATCCGACGGACCGCATCGATTCCAAAAGGTTTGGATCAGGTGTGCAGTCTACCATTTCGAATCTCCCGGACATCTTTGTAGAATGTTGATAGGAAAAGTCTACTGCGCCAGAGGGGATAATCTTTAGATTGAGTCGTCTTTTTTACTTCTCGGGCATTTCAGCAAATAAGAATTTTATAAAAAACGCTATATGTGAAGAGCCGTCCATCGAAAGGGCGGCTCTTCGTACCGGACAAGGTTGTGGAATAGATGGTAACTGTTATTTCAGCGCCATCTTGCTGGGGAATTCCTGGACTCGTGCCGTCTGGGGATGGTCAATCACTTCCTGGGGCGTACCTTGCTCCAGGATTGCACCTTTGTCCACGAAAACGACGCGATCGGATACGTTTTTGGCGAATCGAATTTCATGTGTCACGATAATCATCGTGACACCGGTTCCCGCGACCTTGGTAATGGTGTCATTGATCGAAAACCGTTACCGGAATACGCTACGCCTTTTGGAGAATTCATGACCGCCTCCGCAAGGGGAGCGACGAGATTTTCGGTTCTTCTACGAGATAGAGCATTTCCAATCTGAGCACTTCTCGCTCTGCGCATGAGTCAGCTTGCATCCTTCACATAGAAAAGCTAATCCACAAACAAAACAACAAAGCATTCCAGACTAGAAAACAGAACCATCGAGCTTGTCAAGCGCACGCAGCAAAGAATCAACATGACCCTTCGCACGCACGTTGTATCGGGCAACACGAATCACCCCATCACCATCAATCACAAAAGTCGAACGAATCACACCCTCATAAACCTTGCCATACAACTTCTTCTCACCATACGCGCCATACAAACGATGCACAGTCAAATCAGCATCCGACAGCAGAGGAAACGTCAA
>RQBM01000198.1:0-9013 GCA_008668795.1 Collinsella aerofaciens
GTTTTCAGGCTCATGTTGGCCGTGGAGTAGCGTCCGGTCTCGAATTCGCTGATCCTGGATTGTCTGATGTGGCTCAATTCTGCGAGTTCGACCTGGCTGAGGCCGGCCTGTTTGCGGAGTTCGGCGAGTTTCGATGTTCTTTTTCCCATTTCATGGCTCCAGTAGCGTGTGGTATTGGCCTACGTAGATGGTTCCGTCGTCGATGAGTGTGTGGATGCGTGCTTCGATAACGTCCTCGTCCACGTTTTCGAGGGCGCCGTATCCTTCCAGTTCGCTGATTCCCCTGTCGTCCACGCCTTCGCCGGTATCGCCGACGAGACTGCGGATGGTCTTGCGGATGCCGTATCCGAAGCCGAGCAGGCGTTCGCGCGCGTAGACGAATCTGACTATCGTCGTGTCGATTACCTCGGTGTCCTGGACGTTTCCCTTCCCGTTCTTCTTTTTCGTGGAATGGCTTGCCTGGATGGTCGGGTCGCAGTCCTGCACGTACGTGCAGTTTCCGCAGTTGTCGCAGTATTCCTCGTGGTCGGTGTCGCCGAAATAGTCGAGGATGACGCCGCGAAGGCATTGGTCGGTTTCGCAGTAGCGGCTCATGGCGTGGAGACGGTCGAACGCGGCCTGTTGGGCCTTGGTGCGGTCCTTCGGGTCTTCGAGCGCGTTTCCCGCGTTGTCGGCGAGGCGGCGCCTCCAGTCGGCGAAGTCGCCGCCGGTCCACAGCATGACGCTTCGTGCTGGTTTGCCGTCTCTTCCCGCGCGTCCCGCTTCCTGGTAGAACGCTTCCAGGCTTTCGCAGGGGCCGTCGTTGACGACCCAGCGTACGTCGGGCTTGTCGACGCCCATGCCGAACGCGGTGGTCGCGCAGATCACGCGTGGCGAGCCGGTTAGGAATCCGTCTTGGATGCGTGCCTTCTCCTTGTCGGTGAGGGGCGCGTAGAACGCTTCCGCGTCGATGCCGGCCTCGCGCAGGGTTTCGGCGAGCTCGTCGCAGCGGCGGATGGTGGTGCAGTAGACGATGCCGCTTCCCTGCTTGGCTTTCGCCCAGTTGGTGATGAATTTCTTCCGCGCGGCCGGCTTGAGTTCGATCGTGTCGAATCGGATGTTGGGACGGTCGAAGCCCGTGCCGAGCATGATGGGATTGTCGAGTCCCAGTGCGTGGGCGATTTCCGGCACCTGCCGGCGGGTCGCGGTCGCGGTGAACGCGGCCACTACCGGGCGCGTGGGCAGTCCGGCGATGAATTCGCCGATCTTGAGGTAGTTCGGGCGGAAGTCGTGGCCCCATTGGAGTACGCAGTGGGCCTCGTCCACGGCGATCAGGTCGATGCGTGTGGATTGGCTGAAGAACAGGAAATCGTCTGCGAACAGGCGTTCGGGTGCGACGTAGAGGATGCGGAGTCCTCCGCCGTGGGCCATGGCGTAGATGCTTTGGCGTTGCTTCGGGGTCACTCCGCTGTCGATGAGGGCCGCGGCCACTCCCCTGGCCTGCAACGCCTGCACCTGGTCTCGCATGAGGGCGCGCAATGGGGACACGACGAGTGCGAGATGGCCTTCGCGCATCGCGGGAAGCTGGTAGCAGACGCTTTTTCCACTGCCGGTCGGCATGACGGCGATCAGGTCGCGGTCGTTGAGGATGGTGTTGACGGCTTCGAGCTGGCCCGGGCGGAAGGACTTGTAGCCGTATGCCTTGTCGAGTTGGTTAAGCGCGGCTTGGGACCAGTCGCGCAGTTCGTCTTCGAGGATGCGTCCGGTGTCGGTTTCGAGGATGTTGACTTTCATCATGTGCGGGTTTCCTTCTTCCGTTTCGGGCTCGGCCTGTGCCCTCCCGACACAGACCAGTATATCACAATACTGTGATATTTGTTTTGGATTGTTTTAAGTGTTGCATCTTCCGGATATGCAACGCTTATTCGATGCTCCCGTGGAACGTTTTCCCGTTATCCGCAGTCGATGGGACTGCGGGCGCGTGACGATTCCATAGGGAGGTTCGCATGCCGCGTTTCTACGGGTTCGATGGTTCCACTGGGATGGATCTGCGTCCGGTCGGCCAGTTGGAGGCGGAGGATGCCGCGCGTCGCGAGAGGGAACGCCGCCGTCATCCCATGCCCGTGACCACGCGTATCCGTCTGGTCTCCCAGCCGCCGGAGGGCCTGCTGCCCTTGTCCTTGTTCAACAGGGTCGGACTCGCCGACCGGAAAAGCCTGTATCCGCGGAGTATGGAGACCGTTCCGCCCGATCTTGCGGGATTGTATGTGGATTACATGACCCGTGTGGCGATGGGCACTCCCGTGCGGGTCGCGTTCCATGTTCCCTTGTTGGGTGCGCGGCTGGTCGGGCAGGGCGAATACGCGGAGTCCCTGCTGTCCCGTGTGACGGATTTCTCTCCCGCGTCGGCGCGTGCAGCGTGCCTGCTGCTTGATTTCGATGCGGCGTCGCGTCGTGGACCGCAGTATTGGCGTCCGCGGCGCATGGTTCCGGATGATGCGACGTATTTCAATCTCACGCGTATGGTGGCCCGGTCGCGTGCCTTTTTCGACGAGTATGGTCCGGTCGTGTGGGACGGTTTCGACTTCGAGGGCGGGTATACGGACCGGATCACGTCGGGTAGTGGCGATTTCCTCACCGCTGACACGTTGTGGGATTTCAAGGTGAGCTCCTATAGGCCGAATCCCATGTACACGTTGCAGTTGCTGGTCTACTGGCGTATGGGATTGCATTCCGTGCATGACGAGTATCGGATGGTCCGGCGGTTGGGTTTCTTCAATCCGCGGCGCGACGAGGTGTGGCTGTTGGACGTGGACCGTATCGATGGTCGGCTTGTTGATTGGACGGACCATGAGCTGATCGGATATCCGAAGGACTAACGGCCCATGCGCCATGCTTTTTAGGTTCGGCGCATAGGCCTTGCGTCACGTCGGTTAGTTCCGGTCGATGAAGGTCAGTATGAAGTATCGGATGAGGGTGCCGGTCTCGTCCGGCGTTCCGGCCAGTCCGGATGACTTGTCGGGTTCGATTCTTCCGATCGCGGCGTATTCCAGGGCCTTGCGCACTCCCATCCATTGTTTCATCGTTTCCAATGATTGGAACGTTTCGGCTGGCGTGTCCGTAAGGTAGCTGCGTACCTTCACGTTCGTGGCCCCGTCGATCCGGCCGGCGTTGGAGGCCAGCAGGCGGGTCACCGCCCGTGTGTCCCGTATCGGGATCTTCCGTTGCGTCATGTATGCCACGCATCTCGTGATCATGCGGCCGCGGGTATCGTCGTCCATGTCGAGCGTGCTTGCCGGTTCAATCATGGGATTTCTTCTCGTCCATCTGGCTGGCGATGTAGTCGGTGAGGTGTTGGACGCAGAGCGCGAATCCTTTGCGGTTGCCGTCGTCCTTGAGGTTCGGACTGTAGTAGAAGTCGCCGGCGACCAGGTCGACGGCGATCTCGTAATCGTCGCTGTCGGGTTTCTCGTCGATTCCCATGAATTCCACCCATATGGCCTGCGGCAGGCTGGGTACGACGTCTTCGGGTATTCGCGGCCCGGTCAATGTCATGTCCATCGCATGGCATGCCGCCCATACGGGGTCGGGATTCTTGGCGACGGAAGGGTCCATGAAGCATTCCATGACCGTGTTGGTCTTGTCCAGCGCGGTGATCCGTGTTCCTGCGAGGGCGAGACGTGCCGAAGGCACCGTACGTCCCGCGCATATGCCGAACCAGAGTTTTCCGGTATGTTCTTCCATGATCGATCCTATTTCCTTCCGTGTTCGTCCAGCCATGTTTTGATGCCCATCACCACGCTGAACACCGCGGCGATGGCGAGGATGAGCAGGAGGATGAGCCATAGCCAACCGTATTGTGGCAGTAGCGCGCATTCCGTGCAGACCATCAGCATCGCGACTATGCAGACGGCGAGGATGACCAGGGGTTTGATTATGTTGTCGTCGTTCCGGACGCTCATTGCTGTTCCTCTTTCTTGATCTTGGCCCGCCATCGCGCCACGCATCGTTCTATGCGTTTCCGTCCGATGAGTTCCGGTCCGACTCCTGCTCCACGGAAAATGTCAACCGGTCGTGAGCCTGCTTCGAGTTCCTTTTCGGCGTATTCGATGAAGGTTTTGTTCCAGGTGATTCTTTTCTCGGTGCATGCGTCGATGATGTCGAGACTGCATAGGTATTTGCGTTCCGGCTCGTCGAACGGCTTACCACGTGGACGGTCTTTTGCTTTCGGTCTGGTCATTCCTATCATTTCTGTCCTTTCCGCCGGAATGAGCCGGCTTTGTTTTTTAGATGTCGAGTTCTCCTTGGATGACGGGGTGGCTGCCTTCCGGCCCATAGTCGGATTCGTCCAACTGCCAGACCGTTTCCTTTCCTCCGTTGAGTGGATGTTCCTCCACAAGGGTCAGTCCGCAGACTCCGCACCGCATCAGTCTTAGTTTGCTTTGGGTGGTGCGGCCGTTGATGGTCCTCGGCCTCCACAGGTGGGGCCTGTATTGTTTCCATCGTCTGCGTTCGTCCGTGCCGGGGCATGCCTGATCCTTTAACGGGTTGTTGTTCCCGCACAGGAACGGCATGGTGTCGGTCCACGTGTCCGCCCAATAGATGTATTCGCCATCCCATTTGACGGGAAGGCGATCGTCCGAAAGAACGCTTTCCGCGCGTAGGGTCCTTTCGGTTTCTTCTGCCGACGTCCTTTGGGCGTTCATGGCGGAGTCATGCCTTTCCCATGCAGGCCTCGGCTTGGTGTTCCACTCCGGCGAGATATGCCTGGCTGATGATGTTCATCGTCTGGTCGATTCCGTACATGTCGTTTTTGGCTGTTACCAGGTAACGGTCCTTTATTTTTCGTGCGTATTCGTTCGCTGGTTCGATCGCGTCGCTCAACGCGTTGGCCCAGATGCGTTCTTCTTCGCTCATTTGTCTTCCTTCTTGTCGAGAGCCTGTTCTGCTTGGATGCAGAAGTCCAATGCATCGTTCCACGCGGCGCGGTATGCGAGGGCCCATGCCTGCGCGGGCGATTCGGTGGTGAGATGGGCTTCCAATAGTGTTTTGATGGCTTTTCGTTTGACGTATTCGTCGGCGCCCGTGGTGTCGATCTCTTCCAGTTGCGGTGTCGCACCGTCCTTCCGGTCGAGGATGAGTCTGATGCCTTCGATGATGAGACTGGTTGACGTGATACCCAACTTGGCGGCGTGGTCTTTGAGTTTCTGCTTCAGTCCGATGGGGATCATGAAGCTCGTCATCGACATCGCCTCGGCTTCCCTGCTGTTTTTCTTCATGGAGAATAGCGTTCCGTCCGTGTTCATATGACTTCTTTCAATCCGCTGATTTGCTGGTGGATGTCATTGAGTTCCCGTACTGAGGTGTTGATTATGGTTCTCATGGTGAAGTCCTCTTTGACCAGCCGGTCAGTCATTTCGAAGTTTTCCCTGACCAGCCTGTCGGTCGTCCTTCTCATGAACCACATTTCAACGGACTCGTATTCATCCGATGGAGTCCCGTTTCCCATTACTCGTCCTTGCTTTGGGGCCGTGCGAGTCTGTCAAGGCCTTCGACGACGGTGAGTTCCGCCCATGCGCGGTTCATTGCCTGGGCGAGCCGTATGGTCGTATGGTCCTTGGCTTGCTCGATGAGTTGACGGTAGAGTCTTTCGGCTGTTTCGCATGCTTCTTCATGGCTGATGGGTTCCAGAACCTCTTCCTCGCGCATTGGAATGCAGAGCTCGTCCATGACCTGGGCGAGCCGGTTGTACGCTTCGGCCAGTCCGTGCGTGTTCTCGTCCTCGCTTATGTTCTGCAGGGTGACGTTGAGTTGGCCGGCAAATTCCACGACCTGCGCCATCGTTGTTTTCCTCATGTCGTTTCTTTCCTTCCTCCATGCCATTGACAAGGACCGTGATGAGGAGGATCGGAGTGATTGCGATCGCCATCATGCCGCACAACGTTCCTACCGTTCGACTGAGATGCAGTAAACGTGGGTCGGCGCGTGCGGATACGGTGACTGTGATGTAGCAGGCGCAATTGATGGTGAACAGGTTCATCGCGATTATCGCGATGAACCTGAGTATCGTCCGTGGACCTCGACCGTTCCTCATCGGCTTTCATCCTTTTGGGAGTCGATTTCCTGAAAAGGTTTTGATTTTGAAGGAACGCCGTCGGGGGAATTGTTAGAGTCTGCTGTTGTTAATGTTTCCCCCGTCGGTTTCCTTCATTGTTTCCACGTGTCCCGCTTACGATATCGGGGGTAAAAATCGTGGTCAGAATGTTTTCCAGGGATGAGGGCATCCCATGATGTTCTGGTAGTCGGCGGCGTCGAGTTCGTTTTCGAGGACGGCATTGTTCTCATGGTAGGTGTGGAGTGATTTTTTCATGCGGTAGCATGCCAGGCTTCCGGCGCATGAGAACGCGACGGCGATGACGGCGGAAGCGATGATGATGTCCTTTCTTCCGCATACGGCGCCGGTGAGCATGACGATGACGCAGGCCATGACCGCGACGTACAGCAGGTCGCGTTTTCCTCTGGTCTTGCGCGCGTCGGTCAACGCCTGTTCCGCTTCATCCCTCATGTCGGCCGCGTCGTTGAGGTCCATGCTGTTCGGACGGCATGCGTGTGGGGCTGGTTCCTTTCCCATGATCGCTCCTTTTTCCTGTGGATGTCCTTTCTCTTGTCACGCCCGCCCCACCTGTTATCGGCCGCGCCACTCAGTGATGATGCGTACGGCGCCGATGTCCGCCAGGGGCCATCCGGCACGGGTGATTTGGGTGAATCTGTGGTTGTCCGCCCTGTGCTGACGAAGGGTGAGGCGAAGAAAGCCCGTATCCTGCTTTCCCAGAACATTGAAGAACTGTCGGATATGCGTGTTCCAGACTTCGTCGGACAGGATGATGGTTCTTTGCGGCCGACGCTGATAGTGGCGTTTTTCGAAGACCGCATGGTAGGCGCGGCCCTGGTCGGTCCAGTCGGCAATTACGCCGTTGCCTTCGAGCAGAACATCCGTGCCTTCCATCCCTGGTGTGACGCGCGCAAGGCATCTGAGATTCTCCGTAAGTCCGTAGCCGAGGTGCAGGGACTCGTCGTCGACTCCCTCCATCAGGGTAAGGGCATTGGTTTGAGACGTATCCCAGATGGACGGGTCCTGGTCACGCTGAAATTGTTTGTTATTAGTCGTTCACACTTATCTGTTGTAGGGCTTTGATGATCAGGGAGAGTTTCGCGTCCAGATCCAACAGTCGGGCCTCCGGAACCGGAGTCGGAACGGCGTATTGCACGCCGAGGATATGCTGCAGGGTCTTGCTTTCCGATGTCATACCCACTGCCATGCGATTCACTACCTGACGTTGATGTTCCTGCACTGTCCTTGTGTAATGACGCATCACGACCTCTTGGGTGGAGTCTCCGATGTTGTCCATCGTTTCACGGATCGTGCCGCCGTTCTGCATGAGCAGGGTCGCATGAGTGACACGCAACGTACGGAACGTCGCTGTCGTGCATCCCGCCTGTTCGCGCGCTTGACGGAAATGATTGCCCAGGGTCGTCGGGGCGAGTGGTCCCTTTCCCCGACGGGACTGGAATAAATACGGGCTGGATTCGTCTTTTCGATTGGCGATATGCTCGCGGACCAATGGCACCAGCAGGTCAGGCAACGGGCACACGCGTTTGGAATGCTTCGACTTGGTCGGCCCTAATCTTAATTCTCCCAGATCGTGTTCCCCACGGCAGACCGAATGATTCACCATCATGGTTCGGGCTTCAAGATTGAAATCGGATACTCTCAACGCGCATGCCTCGCCGATTCTCATGCCACCGGCCCATGCGGCCAAGAGGACACTTAACCGGTCGTATTCCGGCATCGACTCGTATAGGGCGGCCAGTTGCGTGCCCGTCAATGGCGGCACCTCCCACGATTTGGGTTCCGGATCAGGTGGAATCGGTAGGGTGAACGGGTTCGACGCCAGCAATGGCATTCCTGTACCGAACTTGTTCGAGCATGCGAGATTCATGATGGCTTTCAGTCTCTGGCACATGCGGGGGAACACCCACTCGCCTTCCGTATGCTCGCCGAAGTACCATTTGGAAATCACGTCCGGAGTGATTTGCTTGAGCGTCATGCCGCCGAACACGTCTTTTAAATGGCCCACGTCCGTCCGCAGATTACGTCTTGCCGCGCCACGTAGCGCGGTGCCATCCGGTTTTCGATGCGTATCCACATACCAGTCGGCAAGTTCATCGAATGTCATCGATCCCGCTTTTTTCCGACGATCCCTGTCGGTCGGATGAACCCACTGTTTTAAACCACGACGGTGCATTTCGACCAGCTCATGTTCGCCGGCAAGCCATGACTCAGCATCCCGCACACTTTCAAATGATCGTTGCACTCGGCGTCCATCCACGGGTGACGAATAGCGTGCAAGCCATGCGCTGATCGACCCGTCGGATCGTTTCCGCGCAACGATCGTTCCGAATCTTCTTATCCTTGTGACTTCCAGATCTGGGTCCGTCATATCAGGTCCTTCCACGCGTTAGCGTCGGCAGGGACGCCCGATTCGGGGAGGATTGCAAGGCCAAGGAGCACGAGCGTCGTCGCCATTGAAAGAGCATATGCATCTCCGGGAGACGAAGCCCCCTCGATGCAAAAAAGATAGCGCATGACAGTTGATTCGGCAAAACCGGTCAGACCTATATGTATGGCGTTTTTTTGGAACCTTAAAATGCATCTGAAACGGCACCTGGGAATAAAAAAGCCGGAAGGGAATATGTTGTGGCGTCTTCGTCTGTTCTCTTCCGGCCTCTCTAGAGTGCAGAGGCGTTCTGTTATATGGTCTTTCCTGGTACTTCATTCTTCTTGGGAGCCAGTGACATCCACCAAAGAAGCAACATAAGTAGCATGAGATCTTTCGAGTCCAGGTGGGGGAGCAAAAAGGACTATGTCTAGGGGGCTATTCCGACCCCCTAGACATGACCGGTCCGAGTCCACCTATTCGTACTGGCACCCTCTCGGATACGGCTCGTCCGAATCCATCGCCTACGACCGAAA
>RQBM01000246.1:0-25955 GCA_008668795.1 Collinsella aerofaciens
CCTCAAGCCCAAGATGGAGCAGAAGGAAATGTCCGACCTGCTGGGCATGCGCCTTCGTGAGCTCGATGGCCTGATGGCCGAGGCCGAGGCTGCCGATCTGGTCGGCCGCATCGACGACGCCGAGGGCGATATGCGCAAGATTGTTGTCTTCGCCGCCGAGGATGCCGCTGAGGGCCTGGTCGAGCTTGCCAACAAGAAGGAGAAGCTCCTGCCCGAGCTTTCTTACGAGGAGGCCACCGAGCTGATGGCCGCTCTCGATAAGGTTATCGCTCCGCTCGTCGCCATGGGCCTGGACGAGGATCGCGGTCCTCGCGGCGGCCGTGACGACCGTGGTGGCCGTGGCGGCGACCGTGGCGGCCGCGGCGGCTTTGGCGATCGTGGTGGCCGTGGTGGCGACCGCGGCGGTCGCGGTGACGACCGTGGCGGCCGTGGCGGCTTTGGTGACCGTGGCGGCGACCGTGGCGGTCGCGGCGGCTTTGGCGGCAACCGTGGTGGCTATGGCGACCGCGGCGGCAACCGTGGCGGCTTCGGCGGCAACCGTGGTAACGACCGCGGCGGTCGCGGTGGCGACCGTGGCGGCCGCAACGGCGGCGGCTTCCGCGGCAACCGTTTTTAGTTACGGCGTTTTACCAAACGCCGTAACGGGCCGACGCTGCGCGGGCCGCATTTGGACAATCTGACGTTCAACTTCAAGGGCGCGACCAGAAGGTCAGCGCCCTTTCGTTTCACGTCACCTTGCCTCAAATGCGACCCGCTCGCTGTCCGTCCTCTGCCTGCGGCGCTGTCTTGCTCCGGATGCGGCAGTTAGGGACGTTCCTTTTCTGCCGGTAGTTTGGGACACTCCTTGTAGTCATTGGGGACGTTCTTAAATGACTAGTCGTTGGGGACGTTCTTGTTTGACTAGTCATTCAAGAACGTCCCCAACGACTACGTAGCATGAGAGTGGATAATCTCCCGGTATGAGCCCATATTCATGCTCAAGGTGGGAGATTATCCACTCTCGTTTCGTTTGTTGATTTCGATGCCTACATTTGTAGGAACAGTTCGTGGAGGCGGGTGTCTTCGTCGAGTTCGGGGTGGAAGGTTACGCCGAGCTGGTTGCCCTGGCGCGCGGCGACGATACGGCCGTCGACTTTCGCTAAGGCCTTTGCGTCGCCGTGGACCTCGACGATGCGGGGCGCGCGGATAAACGTCAGCGGCACTTCACCGTCGATGCCAGCTACCTGCCCCTTGGTTCGAAAACTGCCGAGCTGCCTGCCGTAGGCATTGCGCTCAACGAGCACATCCATGGTTGCCAGGCGCGGCGTGCCCTTATCGTCATGGGCGGCAAAGTCGTGAGCCAGCAGAATCAGGCCGGCGCAGGTGCCCAGGACGGGCATGCCTTCAACAATGCGGGTGCGAAGCTCCTCGAGCATGCCCAACTCATCAAGCAGCTTCCCTTGAACGGTAGACTCGCCGCCGGGAAGTACCAGACGGTCAAAGTCCTGCTTCAAATCAGCCGCCTGCCTCAGCTCAATACAGCGCGCGCCCAGCTCGGATAGTCTTGCCTCGTGCTCGGCAAATGCGCCTTGGACCGCCAGCACGGCGACCGTTTGGTCTGCATAATCGCTCATGTGCGATCCTTTCTGCTGGACTAGCGCCCGCGCTCTTCCATGATAATCTCGATCTCGTCGGCGTTGATGCCCACCATGGCCTCGCCCAGGTCCTCTGAAAGCTCGGCAATGAGCTTGGCATCGGTGAAGTTTGCCACGGCCTTGACGATGGCGGCTGCGCGCTTGGCGGGGTCGCCGCTCTTAAAGATGCCCGAGCCGACAAACACGCCTTCGGCGCCCAGCTGCATCATCAGCGCGGCGTCGGCGGGGGTCGCTACGCCGCCGGCGGCAAAGTTCACGACGGGAAGCTTACCCGTGGCATGGACCTCGCGCACCAGCTCGACCGGAACCTGCAGTTGCTTGGCTGCCTCAAAGAGCTCGTCGTTGCGCAGGGCAACAACGTCACGGATCTGCTTTTGGATCTTGCGCATGTGACGCACGGCCTGAACGACGTCGCCCGTACCCGGCTCACCCTTGGTGCGAATCATCGTGGCGCCTTCGGCAACACGGCGCAGCGCCTCGCCCAGATCACGGGCGCCGCAGACAAACGGCACGTCAAACTGGGTCTTGTCGATGTGATAGACGTCATCGGCAGGGGAGAGAACCTCGGACTCATCGATGTAGTCGATCTCGATGGCCTGCAGGACCTGCGCCTCGACGATGTGACCGATGCGGCACTTGGCCATGACGGGGATGGAGACGGCCTCTTGGATGCCCTTGATCATCTTGGGGTCGCTCATGCGCGAGACGCCGCCTGCGGCGCGGATGTCGGCCGGGATGCGCTCGAGGGCCATGACGGCGCAGGCGCCTGCCTCCTCGGCGATGCGTGCCTGCTCGGGCGTGGTAACGTCCATGATGACGCCGCCCTTGAGCATCTGCGCGAGCTCGCGATTGAGTTTGACGCGGTCGGCCTTGCTGTTCTGTTCTGCCATGGTTGCTCCCTTGGTTGGCATGTGCATTGCTTGACGGAACATCCTATCGGGGAGCTGGGTATGACAAAATACTCAGTTTTCGAGATAATTACAAGGTCAGACTAATACCAGATTGAATGACTTAATAAGGTCAGGTGATAGGCTCATGCTTGACTACAATTTGGAAAAACGCGGCGAAGCATCGCTCTATGAGTATGTTTACCAGCAAATTCGAGATGATATCGTAGCTGGACGCATTGTGGCGGGGGAGCATTTGCCGTCTAAGCGCGCCTTTGCCAGTCATCTGGGAATCAGTGTTATTACCATCGAGAATGCATATAGCCAGTTACTCGCTGAGGGCTATATTTGCTCAATACCACGTCGTGGCTACTACGCTTGCGAGCTTCCGGATGCACCGGTTTTGGCTTCGGCTGCGGAGGGCATCGACCGAGATGCCGTCTCTGTGGGCCCCAGCGTGCATGATGTCAACGGACAGGTCGAGCGATTCGATGCGCTTTCTCCTTCTGCTTTGGAGGCGGCGCGGCTTTGGCAAAGCGCGCTACGGGCGACGCTGGCATCCGAAGACGAGCGCGAAATCTTTTCGCCCGCACCGGCGCAGGGCACTGCTCGGCTGCGACGCGCAATTGCTCACCATCTGCGTGGGACAAGGGGCATGAATGTCGACCCCAACAACATTGTTATCGGTGCAGGCGCCCAGCTGCTCGATACCATGTTGGTTCAGTTGCTTGGAGCCGACAAGGTGTATGCCGTTGAGGACCCGGGCTATTTGCGTCTGACGCGTATCTATCAGGCTATGGGCTGCCAAGTACGACATATCCCGTTGGATGATGAGGGCGTGGACTTGAGCACTCTGCAGAAAAGCGGGACCGATGTCCTTCACTTGATGCCGTCTCATCAGTATCCGACCGGCCTTGTGACGAGTATTGCGCGTCGCTATGCGCTACTGAGCTGGGCCGCCGAGCGACCAGGTCGGTATCTCATCGAAGATGACTTTGATTGTGAGTTTCGCCTTGCCGGCAAGCCGATTCCCGCGCTCGCGTCGATCGATGCCGCCCAGTCGGTTATCTACACCAACACGTTTTCGAAGAGCCTTTCATCGGCGTTGCGTTTGGCGTATATGGTGTTGCCCGATGAGCTAATGGAGCGGTTTAGGCGCAACCTTGGTTTCTACGCCTCGTCGGTGAGCTCTGTTGACCAGGTCGCTTTGGCGCGTTTGCTGGAATCGGGTGATTACGAGCGACATGTGAACCGCGTGCGCGTTCGTGCTCGCGAGGCGCGTGATGGCCTGACGTCGCTTGTGCGGAAAGCGTTTCCGGCAGGGGAGGTCTCGATCGAACATGCAGACGCGGGCCTTTACTGCACCGTGGTTGCGGAGCGCGGAGCGGGCGGAAGCTCTTTTGTGCGGGCCCTCACGCGCTCGAGTATCCCTTTTGTCGATATCAGTGACTGTTATTGGTGTGCCGATGGCGCATTTGTCCCTGAAAACTCAAGTCAAATTCTTGTTCAGTATGACGATTTGAGTTCAAAAGCGCTAAATACCTTGGAATCGCAGCTAATGGGAGCACTCTGCAACCTAAGTGAGTAGGCTTTTGGAACTTTGGCGACCAGGCAGTTTTGTAACAAGCTATCTACCTGCGGTTTTGAAAAGCAGGATGACCGGGCTGCTCGGGATGTTCAAAAAAGTCTACTCACTTGTCGCGCAAAGCTTCTGCATGAGAAAAAATGGGGTTTTCAACAGAACTTCGTCCAGCTCTCGGCAAGCTTTTGGCCAGTTGGGGAGGGCTGTTGAAAACTTGGCAGTCCGTTCGGCACCATTTTTGGCGCGTTCGCGCCAATGCGTGACTGACTGGGTTGAAATTCGTGTTTTCCTGTGCCTATGAAAGATCTACTTTGTGACATATCGGCTTTTAGGTACTGGCGTTTGCCCCCTCAGGTCCGCGCTCTGTGTCCGCCGCTTCCACGACCGGAAGAAGACCGGCAGCGATATGATCTCGCCCGCAACCCGACGGCTGCGGTCGCGCTCGGTTTTCCGTTGTATACATTGGTTCAGACAAGAAACAAACGGACTTGTCCTGCCAGCATTAGGCAGCGGCTGTTTCTTGGTGAGCTTCCCAGGGAATCCGTACTGGAAACGGAGCATGGGTTTTTGATTACGTCTCCTCTACTGACGGCATTCATCATGTCACGGCATCTGACGGATCTTCAGCTTCTTTTGGTATTGGCGGAGATGTGTGGCTTGTTTGCGGTGTGTGCCCTGCCGGCGTTACTTGAGACGGAGCTTTCGCGTGCAATTGATTCGGGTGCGATTTCGACAACGTTCGGTTGGGCGCGCTGCCCGTCCGAGGACGGCACCGCCTCAAATTTATGGCGTCGAGACGCTTTGGTTTTGGGCGGAGACCTTGACCGTTTTTGTTCAGATGTTTGCGGGATGCGTTACGGCAATAGATTTATGGCGGTATCGCAACTCGTTCCATTGGGTGCCGCGTCGCCTTTTGAGGTCGAGGCGTATTTGCTACTTGCACTGCCGCGATCCCTGGGAGGCGAAGGTTTTTGCGGCATAGAGCTTAATGTTGAAGTGATGCTAAACACAAATGCTCGAGCGATTGTGGGAAAGTCCCGTGTATATATCGACCTACTTCTTTCTTCACCGGACGGTAGGCGACAGGTGGCCATTGAATGTCAGGGAAAGGCCTCGCACGGACGCGCAGGGGATGGCTTGCGTGACGCTGACCGCATGACGGCCCTTCAGGCCATGGGCTACGATGTACTTCTCCTGACACACAGACAGATATCCGATGAGGGTAGATTCCGCGCGATCGTTAAGACCGTATGCAGGATGCTCGATGCTGAATATCGTGATAAAAGCTCAGATGAGCAAAGGGCTGAGGCATTACTCCGGTCTGAACTATTCGTTGACTGGACAAAATTGGGAGTAATCGACGGAAAGATGCCCGCTAGACACAAAATGGCTCGATCGTGGACGGCTGCGGTTCTAAGTGAGTAGGCTTTTAGCACTTTGGCGACCAGGCCGTTTTGAAACAAGTCATTTACCTGCGGCTTTATAAAGCAATATGGATGGCGTGCTCGGCAAGTTCCAAAAAGTCTACTCACTTAGTTTTTGACGAGAAACCTATGCCGAAGGCGGTCCTATTTCAGGTAGTTAACAAGTTTGTGAGGCACGAAAAAGGCCCGAACCAATATGGTCCGGGCCTCATCAAGCTAGAGGTTATGTCTCAGGCGGTTGGCTTAGCCAAAGTAGCGCTTGAGCAGGCCGGCGAAAGCCTTGCCGTGGCGGGCCTCGTCGCGAGCCATCTCGTGCACGGTGTCGTGGATGGCATCGAGGCCAGCGGCCTTGGCGCGCTTAGCAAGATCGGTCTTGCCGGCGGTGGCGCCGTTCTCGGCCTCAACGCGCATCTCGAGGTTCTTCTTGGTGGAGTCGGTCACGACCTCGCCCAGGAGCTCAGCGAACTTGGCGGCATGCTCGGCCTCCTCGTGGGCAGCTTTCTCCCAGTACAGGCCGATCTCGGGATAGCCCTCGCGATGGGCGACGCGAGCCATGGCCAGGTACATACCGACCTCGGAGCACTCGCCCTCAAAGTTGGCGCGCAGGTCGGCAACGATGTCCTCAGAGACGCCCTCCATCTTGGCGACGCCCACGACGTGCTCGGCAGCCCACTCGAGCTGGCCCTCCTCCTGCTTCAGGAAACGAGAACCGGGAACGCCGCACTGGGGGCACTTGAAGTCCTCGGGCAGCTGGTCGCCGTCGAACTCTTCCACATAACCGCAAACGGGGCAAACAAACTTCATGATTCGATCCTTTCGATCGATGGCGATTGTGCGCTCGTCCGGTCCCGTAAGGGCCCTCTCCGGACGTGCGTCTTGACGAGTTCTATTATCCATAAATGAAACCAAATGTGAAGCCTATTAGGAATGATTTTTAATAAAATAATTTGAGATATGAAGATGTTGATTGATTAACGATTGGCAGGCCGTCTTTGACCGCCGCTGAGTACAATCGGGCGAGCAAATGTTGATCTATCAACAAATGAAGGAGTTTCCTTTATGCATCTAGCCCGTCGTGCCTGGTGCCGAACATATCAGACGGTTTTTCGCATTGCATTGCCGATCCTGCCCTATACCGAGCCGCGCATTTTAGAGCATGCCGAGGATGTGCCCGCGGTGCTTCAAAAGCGCTCGATCCAGAAGGTCCTTATCGTGACGGATCCCGGTATTGCACGTTTGGGACTCACGGCATCACTCGAGCGTGCGCTTACGGCTCAGGGGATTGGCGTTACGGTCTATGCCGAAACGCGTGCGAACCCCACGGTCTCGAATGTGGAGGAGGCGGCGTCCCTGTATCGAGAGCGCGCCTGCCAGGCCATTATCGGTTTTGGCGGAGGATCAGCCATGGACTGCGCCAAGGGCGTGGGCGCACGCATTGCGCAGCCAAGCAAGCCCATCAACAAGATGCGCGGGCTGCTGCGGATTCATCGTCGCCTGCCGTTGCTCATCGCCGTTCCCACCACGGCGGGCACGGGGAGCGAGGTCACGCTTGCGGCGGTAATTACCGATGACGAGACGCGCTACAAGTATCCCATTAACGACTTTGTGCTTATCCCGCGCTTTGCGGCGCACGACCCCGAGTTTACGCGCGGTCTGCCCGCCTCCATTACGGGGCAGACGGGCATGGACGCCCTGACGCATGCCGTCGAGGCGTTTATCGGGCGAAGCACCACGCCCTATACGCGCAAGATGGCGCGACAGGCGGTGCAGCTCATCCACGACAATTTGCTCGAGGCCTATGAGCATGGCGACGACATGCGTGCGCGTCGCAATATGCTTTTGGCGGCGTATAAGGCGGGCGTTGCGTTTACCCGCTCCTATGTCGGATATGTGCATGCCATCGCGCACAGTTTGGGCGGCCGATACGGAATTCCGCACGGTTTGGCCAACGCGATCATCCTGCCGCACATGCTTCGCGCTTATGGTGACGCCGCCGCCCCCAAGCTTGCCGATCTTGCTCGCATGGCGGGCATTGCGCCGGCTACCGCGCAGGACAGTCTTGCGGTCGAGGCCTTTATCGATTGGGTCGACCGCATGAACGAGGCCCTGGGAATCCCCAAATATGTCTCGGGTATTCGCCGCTCCGATATTCCGCAAATGGCGGCCCATGCCGATGCCGAGGCCAATCCCCTGTACCCCGTTCCACTTTTGATGGACCGCTCGGAGCTCGAGCATATGTACGAGGTCGTCGCGGGTGGTATGTTTGAGGACGAGAACTAGGAGGGTGCCATGAACACCGAGGAAATTGCGCGCATCGTCGGCGATCAGCGCGCCTACTTTAAGACGCACGCCACGTTTGATGTCGATGCTCGACGTCGCGCGCTCGTGAGTTTACGCGATGCGGTGCGGGCCCACGAGGCCGATATCGCTCATGCGCTCAAGACCGATTTGGGAAAGTCGCATGACGAGGCCTATATGTGCGAGATTGGCACATCGCTTTCCGAGATTCGACATCAGATTGCGCATGTGGCCCGATGGAGTCGTCCGCGCCTGCGTCCGTGCGACCTCGCTAACGCCGTGAGCGTGTGCAAAACGCAAACCGTGCCCTATGGCGTCACGCTCATCATGGCGCCCTGGAACTATCCGTTTTTGCTGACGCTCGAGCCGCTCGCTGGCGCCCTTGCCGCGGGCAATACCGTGGTCATCAAGCCGAGCGCCTATGCTCCGGCATCGAGCGCGGTGCTCAGGCAAATCTGTGAAGAGGCATTTGATCCGCGCCTGGTGACGGTTGTCGAGGGCGGGCGCGCCGAGAACGAAGCGCTGCTCGATGAGCACTGGGACAAGATCTTCTTTACCGGTAGCGTTCCGGTCGGCAAACTCGTTATGGAGCGCGCAAGTAAAAACCTTACGCCTGTGACGCTTGAGCTGGGCGGAAAGAGTCCCTGCATCGTGGATGCGACGGCAAACTTGAAGGTTGCGGCACGGCGTATCGCCTTTGGTAAATGGCTCAACGTGGGGCAGACCTGCGTGGCGCCCGACTACCTGCTGGTCGATACGCGCGTGCACGACGAGCTGCTGGGCCTCATCAAGGAGGAGGTCCGCCGTATGTTTGGCGAGTATCCGCTCGATAACGAGGACTACGGTCATATTGTCAACGCCAAGCATTTTGCGCGCGTGCGCGGGCTGATCGATCCCGATAAGGTCGTGCTGGGAGGTACCGCGCGCGAGGCCTCGCTCAAGATCGAGCCGACGATTTTGGACGGCGTGTCCCCCAATGACGCCGTGATGCAGGAGGAGATCTTCGGCCCCATTTTGCCAGTGCTGACGTTTGAGAGCCTTGACGAGGCCGAAGCGTTTATTACGGATCGTCCGACGCCGCTGGCCCTGTATATCTTTAGTCAGGATCGCGAGGTTCAGCAGCGCTTTGTGCGCTACGTGCCCTTTGGCGGCGGCTGCGTTAACGATACCATCATGCATCTGGCTACGAGTCATATGGGCTTTGGCGGCATGGGCGCGAGCGGCATGGGACAGTACCATGGCCGCGAGAGCTTCGATACGTTTAGCCACAAGAAGAGTATCGTGAACAAGGCAACCTGGCTGGACGTGCCGTTTCGGTATGCGCCCTACGCAAGCTGGAAGCACAAATTCGTGCGCATGTTTGTGCATTAGAAAAGGGCGCAGGTAATACGAACAAGTGTTCCTATTACCTGCATTTTGCGTTAGACTACTGTTATGGAGCACGGATGGGCCAACTCCCTTTAGAAGGGATTTGGTATGAACGTAAGCGATGTTATTTCGTTATTGGCGTTGTTGATTGCGGCTATCGAACTCGGTCTGTTTATCGGCCGAATGAAATAGCCGCCCCCGCGTAAGCGAAGACGGCCACTTCTCACGATGAAAACGTGTATCGGAGTTGGCAAGACCCGCGGCAACGGGTGCCATCCGTGTTCCTATCTTATCTGCAAGCGTTCTGTCGCGCAAGCGTTGAGGCAAACGATTGAAGGACGCAGACAGGATGTATTTGTGTCCGCACGGGACCGTAGACTTCTCAATAAGGTTACACACCGGTTTATCCGGCCGTTAGAGGAGCTGCTATGTACGAGCCTTCGCGTGTTCTTCTGTCATTTCACATTGCAGGATTTCAGTATGCCGATGGCGCCTTGGTCTTGGGCGATCTTAAAGCGGGCGATAAGCTGACGCTGTGTGACGAGCGCGATAATCCCCATGACCCTGAGGCGGTTGCGATTTATTACGGCAACACCAAGCTTGGCTATGTTCCGGGAAACGAGGTCGGCCCACTGTCCTTGATGATGTATTACGGCCACGAGGACGTATTTGAGGCCCGTGTGCAACAGGTTGCCCCCGAGCGCAGCCCGTGGCATCAGGTGCGCGTTGGGCTCTACGTGGTGGATGCTCGCTAGTCGGCAATGGAGGCTGCCATGTTTGATGACGATGACCTGTTTGATCTGGCAGATGATCCGTTTGAGTGGGATGTGCTACTCGATGACGATGAGCTGGAACAGGACCGTAAGATGCGGCAGGACAAGAAAACTCAGGGTGACGCTTCGAAAAAGCAAGACAAGCGCCGCCGCGGACTGTTCGGCGGGCTCTTTGGATAACCGCCGCATCGCTACGTCTGTATACTTAGCACGAGTTGAGCACGTTGCGAAATGAGGGCATAGACGATGATGTGGTTTACCGCCGACCTGCACCTGGGCGATACGAATATCTTGCACGACATGGACCGGCCGTTTGACTCGGTCGAGGAGATGAACCGCAAGGTCATCGATGCCATCAATGAGTGCGTGGCTGCGGACGACCGCCTCTATATTCTGGGTGACTTTACCTATCGTTTGCCCCTGGCGGAGGCGGTGCGCCTGCGCGAGCGTATCGAATGCCAGAACGTGACGCTCATCCGCGGTAACCATGACGGCGACTGGGAAGATTCCGACGTACCGCAGATTTGGGAAAACGTGCGCGATTACCTGGAGATTGCTCCCGGCTATGCCAAGGGCCATCGTCTGGTTATGAGCCACTACCCCATGCTCAGCTGGAACGGCAAGGCACGTGGCGCCATTATGCTGCATGGGCATATCCACAGCAGGGGTGACCGCGCCAACGCACGCAACCGCGATCGCGAGCGCCCTATCTTTCGCTACGATGTCGGTCTCGATGCCAACGATTACAAGCCCGTAAGCCGCGATCAGATTCTTAGCTTCTTTAGGCTGTAGCCCTCAAACCACCACAAGGGGGGGGCAGGTGGCTTTGTGGTGGTTTTGGCGCCGTTGCCATTATGGCGGCGGCGCCTTTTTTGTCCGTGCGGCGCGGTAGAGTGTAGTCGGTTGAAATTTGCGTCCATCGAGGAGCTGCTATGAACGAGATTAAGTGCCCGCATTGCGGCGAAGTTTTTAAGGTCGATGCGTCCGGCTATGCGGATATCGTCAAACAAGTGCGCGATGCTGAGTTTTCGCGCGACCTGGATGAGCGTGTGAAGGCAGTCCAGCGCGAGGGCGAGCAGGCACTGGAGCTTGAGCGCTCGCGCTCGACGGCTGCTCTGCAGGAGGCGGAGTCTCAGCGCAACGCTCAGCTCGTTGAGCAGAAAAACGCCGCGGCTCAGGAACTGGCGCAGGAGGTTGCCAGGCGCGATGCCGAGCTTGCCGAGCTGCGCGCCAAGCTCGAGGGTGCTGCCGCGGAGCGTGAGAGCGCAAGCCAGCGAGCGGCGGTTGAGGCTCGCGCCGATGCTCAGAAGGAGAACGCCGAGCTCCAGCGTGAGATTGACAGCCTGCGTGCACAGCTTGGACGCAAGGACGACGAAGCAAAGCTTGCCGAGTCGGCGGCGCGCAACGCTGCTCAAAACGATTTAGCTGCACGCGACGCTCAGATTGCCGAGCTGCAGGCCAGGCTTGCCGCGGCGGACAAGGCCCAGGAGATGGCGCTTGCCGCTGCCGCGGCAGAGTCGCAGCGTGAGCTCGATGCCGCTCGCAGCGAGGCCGAGCGCGCGCTTGCTGACTATCGCGCGAAGGTGCAAGAGAAGTTTTCCGCCGCAAAGGCTCAGTCCGAGCAAGAGGCCGAGGGCCTGCGTGCCCAGCTGCGCGAGCAGGAACTGATGGCAAAAATGAACCTGTCAGAGGCGGTCGCCGCGGCGGAACGAGAGCGCGATGAGGCACGTGCCAAGCTGACGAGCGAGCTGGCGGTGCGCGATTCTCGCGAGGAGCAAGCCAAGGCAGCACACGAGCTCGAGCTTGCGCAGGCCAAGCGCGCGAGCGATGACCTGATTCGCTACAAGGATGAAGAGATTGAGCGTCTTAAGGACATGAAGGTCCGCCTGTCTACCAAGATGGTGGGCGAGTCGCTCGAGCAGCACTGCGAGACCGAGTTTAACCGTCTGCGCATGACGGCGTTTCCCAACGCGTACTTCGAGAAAGATAACGATGCGTCCGAGGGTACCAAGGGCGACTTTATCTTCCGCGAGTGCGACGCAAGCGGTAACGAGGTCATTTCGATTATGTTCGAGATGAAAAACGAGAACGACGAGACCGCGACCAAGCACAAAAACGAGGACTTCTTTAAGAAACTCGATCACGATCGTCGCCAGAAAGGCTGTGAGTACGCGGTGCTCTGCACACTGCTCGAGCCCGAAAGCGAGCTCTATAACGCAGGGATAGTCGACGTGAGTTACCGCTATGAGAAGATGTACGTGATCCGCCCGCAGTTCTTCATTCCCATGATCACGCTGCTGCGCAACGCCGCCATGGGTTCGCTGCGCTATAAGCAGGAGCTGGCGGAGTACAAGCAGCAGAACATCGACGTCACGAACTTCGAGGCCAAGATGGAGAAGTTCAAGAACGACTTCGGCCGCAACTATGAGCTTGCGAGCCGTAAGTTCCAGACGGCGATCGAGGAGATTGACAAGACGATTAGCCATCTGCAGAAAACCAAGGAGGCATTGCTGTCCTCCGAGAACAATTTACGTCTAGCCAACAAGAAGGCCGACGATCTTACCATTCGCAAGCTCACCTGGGGCAACAAGACCATGAAGGCGGCGTTTGACGAGGCGCGCGGGGCTGCGACAGGGGCAAACGATGAGCCCGCCGAGGCGGATTCGTATGAGGTCGAGGATGCCGAGTAGGGGATAGCGTATAGTGCAAAAGCGGGGCCGCTGGCGATACTGCCAACGGCCCCGCTTCGTTCCAGTATGTACGGCTAGTCCTCGAGCAGGTCCTCGATAAAGCCGACGCGGTAGTTTTTGAAGATGACCTCGCCGCCGTCTTGCGTGGCATCCAGGTCGACATCGCCCATGATGCCAAAGTCGTGGTCGCCATCCTCGTCGGCAAAAATCTGGTGCACGTGCCACACGTGATCGGTCTTCTCGTCGCTCCCGTCGATGGTAAACATCGCGGCGCTGCGGGCATCTCCGTCGGTGAGGATTTCCTCGTGCTGCTCATGGTAGGCATCGAGCGCCTTTTGCCAGCGGACCTCGCTCATGCCCCAGTCCTCGTCGAGTTCGCCCAGGTCGCGAACGTGCTCGCGGGCGGCAAGGGTCACGCGGCGGAAGAGTGCGTTGCGCACCAGCAGCGTGCAGCCGCGACGGTCCGCAACGCCCTCGTCGATGCCCTGCGGCGGCGCGGCGTCGAGGGCCGCCGGGTTGCCGGCGTTCTCCCACTCGTCCACCAGGCTCGAGTCGACCGAGCGTACCACAAAGCCGAGCCACGAAATGATGTCGCGCAAGCGCTCATCGCGCTTCTCAATGGGCACGGTGCGATCGAGGGAGCGGTAGGCCTCGGCTAGGTAGCGCAGCAGAATGCCCTCGGAGCGGGCGATGCCGAGCTTTTGGATATAGCCCTTAAAGTCGCTCGCGCTCTCCAACATGTCGCGCAGGACGCTCTTGGGCGAGAGCTGGTAGTCGTTGGCCCAAGGTACTTCCTGGCAGTACTTGTCGAAGGCGGCATCGAGCAAATCCTCGAGCGGCTTTTCGTAGGTGACATCCTGGATGCGCTCCAAGCGTTCCTCATATTCGACGCCGTCGGCTTTCATCTCGGCCATAGCGCGATCGCGTGCGGCACGTTCCTGTGCACGCAGCACTTGCTTGGGATCTTCGAGCGTTGCCTCGACCATTGAGATTAGATCCATGGTATAGGTCTCGCTCTCGGGATCGAGCAGCTCCAATGCGGCAAGCAAAAACGGCGAGAGCGGCTGGTCGAGCGCGAAGTCCTCGGGCAGATCAACCGTCAGTGCATAGTCGATGTCTGGTGCGGCGTCAGTCGGGGCGTCGGGTGCGGGCGGCACCTCGGTGCGAACGACGACGCCGGAATCGATGAGCGTGGCGAAGATTTCGTCGGCGCGAACCTCGAGCTTGGCCTTTTCCTCGGGAGTCTGCAGACTCGTCTCGATGAGGTCGTGCACGCGGGCTCGGGCATCGCCGCCCTGCTCGACCACGCTAATCACCATGGAGTGCGTGATGCGCAGGCGCGGCTTGAGCGTCTCGGGCTGCGTCTCGATCAGGCGCTCAAAGGTCTGCTTGTTCCAGGTGACAAAGCCCTCGGGGGCCTTCTTCTTTTTAATCTTGCGGAGTTTTTTGGGGTCGTCGCCCGCCTTGGCCATAAGCTTGGCATTCTCGATCTCGTGCTCGGGTGCCTCGGCGATCACCATGCCCTCGGTATCGAAGCCCGAGCGACCGGCGCGACCAGCGATCTGATGAAACTCACGGGCGCGCAGGCGACGCATCTTGTAACCGTCGAACTTGGTGAGCGCGGTGAGCACCACGGTGTGGATGGGTACGTTGATGCCGACGCCGAGCGTATCGGTACCGCAGATGACGGGCAGCAGGCCCTGCTGCGCCAAGCGCTCGACCAACAGGCGATAGCGCGGCAACATGCCAGCATGGTGCACGCCGACGCCGCAGCCGAGCAAGCGCTTGAGGATCTTGCCGAAGGCCGTCGAGAAGCTTGTCCCCTTTGCCGCTTCTTTGATGGCTTCGCGCTGCTCTTTGCTGGCGATGCCAAAATTGGCGAGCGACTGTGCCGTCGCAAGGGCGGCATCCTGGCTAAAGTGCACGATATAGAGCGGGGCCTCGCCGCGGCGCATGGCGAGCTCGACCGTGCCTTCGAGCGAGGTCGTCACATAGTCGTAGCTCAGCGGCACGGGGCGCGGGGCATCGACGACCAAGTCGCAGGTAGCGCCGGTGTGTTCCTCGAGTGAGGCGGCGATGGCAGTGACATCGCCGAGCGTGGCGCTCATGAGCATGAATTGCGTGTGAGGCAGGGTGAGCAGCGGTACCTGCCAGGCCCAGCCGCGATCGGGGTCGGCAAAGTAGTGGAACTCGTCCATGGCGACGCAGCCAACATCGGCATCTTCGCCCTCGCGCAGCGCGTCGTTGGCAAGGATCTCTGCCGTGCAGCAGATGACGGGTGCCTTGGTGTTGATATGCGTGTCGCCGGTGATCATACCGACGTTATCGCGGCCGAGCACCTGTACCAGATCGAAAAACTTTTCACTGACCAGAGCCTTGATGGGGGCCGTGTAATAACAGCGCTTGCCCTGCGCCATGCCCATAAAGAGCATGCCCAGCGCGACGAGCGATTTACCCGATCCGGTCGGAGTGCCCAGAATGACGTGATCGCCGGCTGCCAGGTCCATGAGGGCCTCTTCTTGGTGATCCCACAGCTCAATGCCGCGATCGCTCGTCCATTCAAAGAAGCGTTCGAAGGCCTGGTCGGGCGTGAGCCATGGTTCGGGCTCGCTGCCGTCCTCGGGCTCCCACCAGGTGGGGGAGAGCGCGCCGAGCGAGCCGAACTCGGCTTCGGTTCCCGTGCCGCCCGAGAATGAGCTGGCGGCCCCGGCGCCGGAGACGGTGCTGACGGCGGTATCTGTCGTGGTCTGTGCCATGTGTTTGCTTTCTCTCGCGATTGTCCGCCAACTATTATGGCGTAGCGTCGCATCGATGCGTTCGCAGGCAAGAAAATGCAGGAAATGGGCGTTCTGCCCAGCCGTTTGGTGCAGTTGCCAGCTAAGTGAGTAGACTTTTTGCAATATCGCGAGCACATGGCTTTTGCGCAAGGGCTCTACCTGCGGTTTTAGTATTGGTTATGCGGGTTGTGCTTGGCTATTGCAAAAAAGTCTACTCACTTAGATTTGAGGGACGTTTGCTGGCGCCTATTTGCGCTTGTTTGCCGAAGCTGCGACCATCAGAGGCCCCTGGGACTCTTGCGGTAGACGCTTCTTGCCCTTGCGGGCACGGTTTCTAAAGTTCTCGACGGCCTCTTCCATGCCCAGAGGCACATAGGCGAGCTCATCGAGGTTATCGGGCAGGTAGCAGGCTAGGCTTTGCTCCTGCGCGCGGCCCGCCGCGAGCTGTTCATCGCTGGGCTGCGCTCCAGGTGTGGCGCAAATGCCATAGACGGCGGCACCCATCTCGCGCGTGCGGCGCTCGTACTCGGTCTCGGGATGCTCGGGATGGTCGCGGCGGACGTCGTCGCTTACCCAAAGCGTATCGTAGCCGGCCGCGGCAAACTGTCCCAGGGCGTAATCGCGCAACGGCTTGCTATCGGTGCGCAGTGTGACGGTAGCGCCGGCTGAAAAGAGCGGGCGGTAGAGCATCAGATGGTCGACATGGACGAGTCGTTTTTTAGCGTACTTGGCCTTGGGCTGCGGCGTGGGAAAGTTAATGGTGATGGCATCGAGCTCGCCTGCGGCAAACAGCTGTGGCAGCGATGTGGCGCCTCGGGGCAGGACGAGTGCGTTGGATAGCCCCTGTTCGCAGATTTTCTGCGCGGCATAGGCGATGCAGATGGGCTCCTGGTCCATGCCGATAAAGAGGGTGTCGGGCTCGCGGTGGGCGCGCTCGACCAGATAGGTTCCCTTGCCACAGCCAAGATCCAGGTGAAGGTGTTCGAAGGGCTTGCTGCCAGCTGGCGCGCAAGCCTCGCGCCAATCTCCGGCATAAGCCTCGGGGTTCGTCTCGATCGCATCGGCGTAGCGCTCCAGGCGCTCCTCGAGCACAAAGTTCTTAGGCGTGCGAACGTGGACGGCTCCCATGAGGCTCCTTGGTCATAAGTATGGAACGCATAGCTGCGCGTTCCGTCAATGGGTTGAAAAAGGGTGGGCATAGTTTGCCCGAAAGATGCGGTGCGGCTCGGCGGCGAATCGTCGGTGCCTACAGACGTTTGAGAATCACATAGCGGTTGAGCTCGCCGCTGCGACCGTCGGCATGGAAGCGCTCAAGCTCGCGCACGGGGACCTCGCCGCTCTTGTAGAACGTACGGACGCCGCGCACCAGGTCGGTGATCTGCTGATCGTCAAAGTGATGGCAATAGCGGTAGGCGTGGCGGTCGTTTTGCCAGCCGATGAGGTGGTCGCCGGCTTCAAACTGCGCGGAATCGTAACCTTCAAACGGCGGGGTGAGCTCGGCACGGGCCTCGGCGCGAACGGCCTTGCGCGCCATGCGCTCGTCGTTCATAAACTCCCAAAAGCTGATGGCGATGATGCCGCCCGGGCGCGTCTGGCGCACCAGGGCGTCGAGCACGCGTACGCGGTACTCGCACGACGGCACGTGGTGCATAAAACCAAAGCAGACCGAGATGTCGGCGAGCGGGGCGTCGAAAAGCACGTCGGGTGTCTCGGCGGGGTTGAGCTTCATAAGGGCATCGAGCACGTCGAGTTCCTGGAAGTGCAGGTTGGGAATGCGCAGGGCGTGACCGTGCGCATCGATAGCCAAATCCTGACACGAGTCGACACCATAGAACTCAAACGGGCAGCTGGCATCTACCGAGGGGTTTGCGCCGTCGACGCCCTTGGCGGCAAGTGCGCCGCCGGCGGCAAAGTTCTCGAATCGCATATTGCCGCAGGCGAGATCGAAGACGCGGACGGGATGCTCAATCGTGGCGACATCGAGCTGTTCGAGCGCGATGTCCATGGTGCGCACCCAGCCGGGCCACGGGGCCTGGCGCGTATCGGAGAAGGAGGCGGAGTGCTCGCGATAGAACGTGTTGTTGAGCTGGATGAGCGATGAGGCGAAATCGCGGTTCACGGCGCGGAACTCCCTCCGTTGGCGGTGCGGAATTAACAGTACGACCATACTACCGTTAACGCCGCAACGGGGACAACCAAGCTACGGGTCATTGCTTTGTTTGGACACATTTCCGCAGCTCATATGCACCCGCAACCGACGGTTGTCAAAAATCTCACTAGAATAGGTGGCATGCTTTTGGCGGTGGCGGATAGATTTTTAACTGTGCAAGGCGCCTTAAGAAGAAAAACGGTCCGGCGGCACGGCTGGCATCACATAGGAGGAACCATGAATGTAGAAACTGCGCAGCGGCTCGCCGACCTTCGTCGCAGCAAGGGTTTTAGCCAAGAAGGGCTGGCACGAAAGCTGGGACTGTCGCGCCAAGCAGTCAGTAAATGGGAGCGCGCGGAGAGCTCGCCCGATACCGAGAACCTGATCTCGCTCGCCAAGCTCTATGGTGTGAGCTTGGACGAGCTGCTCAATCCGAGCGATGAGATTGAGGACGATATCGAGTTTGAGAACGAGGACCGTGCCCGTCAGCGCGAGGCCGAGGCGGCAGATCGCGCCCGTACCCATGAGGCGGCGGCACGTGCCACCGAGGCGGCAACACAGGCGAGTGACGCCGCCGCCAAGGCGGCGCAAGCGGCAAGCTGGAGTGCGCAGGCCGCCAATGCCGCTACGGCGCAGGCGACGAGTGGCAGCGCAGTTGGCTCGACTCCGGTGAAGGGCCCGTTCCAGTCGTTCCCGTATTGGGCCGTGTGCTGGCTGCTGTTCTTTTTGCTGATGTTCCTGTTTGGTGCCGGCCCCTTTGCCGCACTGATCTTCTTTACGATTCCCATCTATCACTGGGTGGCGCGTGCGCTCGATGGCGATTGGGCGCGCGGGGATATTCAGGTTGGTTCGGCGTCGGTGGCGGTCAAGGCCCAGGGGAAGGATACTTCTGCGGAATCTGATGCTGACGTGGCTACCGCGACTACCGCTGAGCCGATTGCCAAAGAGAGTGATGAATGATGAAGCTTTCGCATGAATCCAAGGTACGCTTGGGCGTTGGCATCGGAGCGTTTGTGCTCATCATCGGGCTTGTCTTTGGCACTTCGCGGCTATTGGCTCATTCCGATATGGTGCGTACGACCGGTATTCTATCTGGCCATTTGTCTGATTTTGACGATATGTTTGACGAGGACGATTCCTTGAATAGCGGTAACTATTCTGCTCGGCCTCAGCAGCTTTCGAGCACGACTTTTGATGCCGATGAGTTCCGCTACCTCGATTTCGATATCGCTGCGGCTACGGTGGACGTCAAGGTTGTTGATGGCAACAAGGCTCGCGTTATCGAGCGGGGACGCGTTGCCAATGGTATGGATGCCTCCAAGGCCGCGACGCAGAACATCGCATCCGTCGAGGACTCGACGCTCAAGGTTTCTCAGTTTGGAAGTGATGACGGTAAGGCAATTGACCGCTCGGTTACGGTTGAGCTGCCGCGCCGTGTTGCCGAACATCTGAAGGGAGTCAACGCGCACGTGGGCTCGGGCGATCTGCAGATTGCCGGTGTCACCTGTGATGGTTTCGACCTTTTCCTGGGTGCGGGAGATGTAGAGTTTGCGGGCAGCGTGACTGATGCGCTTAGTGCAGAGGTCGGGTCGGGCGATGTAACGTTCGAGCTCTACCAGGCCCCCGCGAAGTCGATGGACGTGAGTGTGGGCTCGGGCGATGTGGAGATGACGGTTCCGAACTCTACGGGCTTTAAGGCGAGCCTCACCTTGGGCAGCGGCGACTTCGAGAGCGATTTCCTTCCGCTTGGCTACGACGGCGAGACCATTTTGAATCTTGAATTCGATAACGGGGATAAGTCTGCTGTGTATAGTTTTGAAGTCGATTCGGGCGACATGTCGTTTGATTCGGAGTAGTGGGGCAGACGAAAGCCTAGGCGAAGATATAGACGCGCTGTTTGATGAAGGCGCCGAAGCCGAGATCGGCTTCGGCGCCTTTGCCCTTACAATGGGGGCATGGAACAGATTATCTTGAACATACTCGAGGCTCTGCGTCGCGGCGAGACCGTGGACGACAAAGCGCTCGTCAAACTGATACATGCCGAGGCGCGCCGTGAGGGTGCCGACAAACGCGATTTGGCCAAGCGCCGTCTGCTGCCGTTCTACCAGCGGGTTAAACGTGAGGAGCCGGCTCGGTGGGCTGCGTGGAATGTCGATTCCGATCTGGAGCGTCAACTGCTGCAGGTGCTGCGTATGAAGCCGCGCCGAACGGCCTCGGGCGTGGCGACCATTACCGTCATCACCAAGCCCTGGCCATGCTCGGGCGATTGCCTGTTTTGCCCCAACGATCTGCGCATGCCCAAGAGCTATCTGCACGCCGAGCCGGCATGCGCCCGTGCGGAGCAAAATTGCTTTGACCCGTATCTGCAGGTGAGCGCCCGTTTGACGGCGCTTTCGCAGATGGGGCATGCGACCGATAAGATTGAGCTCATTGTGCTCGGCGGTACCTGGAGCGACTATCCGCAAGGGTATCAGACGTGGTTTATGTCGGAGCTCTTCCGTGCACTCAATGATGATGCGGTGGCGGGCGTGGCGGCCAACCCCATGTTGGCGCGTCCGGGCATCAGCCGTGCCGAGGCGGGGCGCCTGCTCGATGACGCTCCCGCCGATGCCCTGCCGCCTGTGGTAGCAGAACGCCGCGAGCGCTATCGGGCCGCCGGCATTGCGACAGACGAGGTCGAGCTTGCTGCCGGCGTTGCCGACGAGCAGGAGCGTGTGGATGCTGCCGTGGGCGGCTATAACCGCGCGGTGCGTCGGCTGTACGGCCCTGGTACGCCGTGGGGCGAGGTTGCCGAGTGGCAAACGGCAACGATGGAGGAGCTTGAGCGTCAGCAGCGCATCAACGAGACGGCGAAGCATCGCGTGGTGGGGCTCGTTATCGAGACGCGCCCCGATGCCGTAACGCCGCAGGCGCTTACGCTCATCCGCCGCCTGGGCTGCACCAAGATCCAGATGGGTATTCAGAGTCTCGACCAACATTTGCTCGATATCAACGAGCGTCGCATTTCGGTGGCTCGGATCGAGCAGGCGTTTTCGCTTGCGCGCCTGTTTGGCTTTAAGATCCATGCGCATTTTATGCTCAACTTGCTGGGCGCCACACCCGAGGGGGACAAGCGCGACTACGAGCACTTTATGACTGAGGGGGCCTTTATGCCCGACGAGGTCAAGGTCTACCCGTGTGCGCTCATCGAGGGCTCGCGTCTGGTGGGCTGCTACGAGCGCGGCGAGTGGCGCCCCTATACCGAGGAAGAACTGCTCGATGTGTTAGCCGACGACATCGTGGTGACGCCGGCGTTCTGCCGTATCAGTCGCATGATCCGCGATTTTAGTTCCGATGACATCATGGTGGGCAACAAGAAGCCCAACCTGCGTCAGCTCGTTGAGAACCGCCTGGCTGCTCGGGGTGACGGTGCGACGGTGCGTGAGATTCGCTATCGCGAGATCAGTACCGCGGGTGCCGACCTGGATGAACTGTCTCTTGATGAGGTCGCTTACGAGACGCCGGTGACGCGTGAACGCTTTTTGCAGTGGGTGACGCCCGAAGGCAAGATCGCTGGCTTTTTGCGCCTGTCGCTGCCCGTTCGCGCTTTTGTTGCCGCGCATGCGGACGAGTTGCCGAC
Source organism: Collinsella aerofaciens (assembly GCA_008668795.1). Classification (GTDB taxonomy): domain Bacteria; phylum Actinomycetota; class Coriobacteriia; order Coriobacteriales; family Coriobacteriaceae; genus Collinsella; species Collinsella aerofaciens_AS. The sequence continues at coordinate 21,202 of RQBM01000246.1, forward strand.
GACGCCGGACGAGGCGATGATTCGCGAGGTGCACGTGTATGGCATGGCGGCACGCGTGGGTGACCAGGGCCAGGCGGCGCAGCATCACGGGTTGGGGCGTTTGCTCGTAGAGCGTGCGTGCGAGATTGCCCGGGATGCCGGCTATGCGCGCATCAACGTGATCAGCGCGATTGGTACGCGCGAGTACTATCGCCATCTTGGATTTTATGACCATGGCCTTTATCTGCAAAAGGAGCTCTAGATGAACAAGCCGAGTGTTTCTGCCGGCGTCGTTGCCGGCGTTGCTCTGGGAGCCGCGGCGCTTGGTGCGGCCGCTGTCGCTGTTCGTGTTGCCTGTCTGCAGGTTGCGCGAACCTGCAATGGGTTGGCGCGTGTGAAGCGCGTGCACGACGAGGGCGGCGACGAAGTCCGCGTATTGGTGCAAGGCGGCGTCTACCAAAGCGCGAGTTACGTTGGCGAGCGTTGGGCTGAGCCCGTCTTTGTGTACTATCGTGCGTTTGACGACGTGTTTGAGGCCGAGGGTGCAATGCACGACGCTTATGGTCACGGCATCGACCGTATGCTCATGCTGGGTGGCGGCGGGTTTGCCTATCCCAAGTTTGCGCTGATGTCGCACGAGGGCTTGCGCATGGACGTTATCGAGTATGACGGAGAGATTACGCGCCTGGCGCGCCGTTGGTTCTATCTGGACGAGCTGGAGCGCACGGTGGGCGACCGCTTGCGGGTGATTACTGCTGAGGCTCGCTCGTATCTGGGTGTGACGAGTGTGGGTCATCGTCGCTACGACGTGGTCGTGAGCGATTGCTTTGGCGGTGCCGAGCCCGTACGCGAGCTGGCGACCGTTGAGGCGTTGCGTCTAGTGCGGGGCAGCCTGAATGCCGGCGGCATCTACGTGGCCAATATCGTGAGCGCAAGCGAGGGGAGCGATGTGACGTTCCTGCGCGATTGCGCTGCCACGGCACTCGAGGTATTCGCCCACGCTTGGGTGGTCCCATGTGGCGATGCGGAGTTCGGCGGCGAGGAAAACTACCTGCTCATCGCCAGCGACGGCAACTACGCCTTTGCCGAAGCCGTGCCCTTCGACACCGACTTCCTCGGCACCGTCCTTCACGACAAATAAGTCTCCTCGTCCCAAAAAGACTGGTCTTAGGCGTGGTCGCGCCAGCCGAGAACGCGCTGCTTCATGCCTTCGATGTCGAGCACGCCTTCGGCAAAGCCCTTGCGCACGAGCTCTTCGGGAACAAACTCGTCGTAGCGGTCAAAGTAAGGCACCTCGCCGGGATAGACGAGGTCGATGGGGTCGAAGTCTTTCTCGGCTTCGGCGGCGAGCACTTCAAAGAACGTCTCCTCGTCGGCCTTCATCTTAAACTGCATAAAGTACGGGCGTGACGGGTCGAGTCCGCGAAGGCCCAGCTCCGCGGCACATTTAATCTTGAGCATGCGCTCGAGCGCCAAAAAGGCGTAGCTTCCCAACCAGGGGAAGAGCACCCAGGTGTCGCCGCCCAGGTTAATGAGCGGCTTGGTTCCCGCGCCCGAAATCTCGGCGGTATGACGAGCCTGCGCAAGGCGGGCCCGTGCGTTACCCATAAGGTACGGATATGCTGCGTGCTCGTTGAGCGCCTTGCGCATGCGCTCGAGTACGTGTGTATTGATATCACCGGGGCAGTCGCCAAAGTAGGCCGGCACCCGGCCCTTGACCTGCGTGGCAAAGACGGTGTGGCGCTTCCAGTCCACTTCCTCGACAATCCAGCAGTGTCCGGCGATGGCGATGCGCTCACCGGGCGGTGGCGGATTGACGATCGTGCCCAACTCGGCCGACTCACTGCGAACGGTGAACTCCTCGTTTTCCTGGAACACAGCGTAGAACTTAAAGTTGTTAATGATGCGCTCGCCCGCGAGGCCCACGATGAGTCCGCCGCCCTCGGTGACTTGGATATGGTCGATCTTGATGAGGTGGCGCAGCAGTACGCGATAGTCATCGGCCGAGATGCGATGGAAATAGCTAAGCGTGAGCACACGCTGGGCAAGCTCTGCCGGCGTGAGCTCTCCGGTGCTGGCAAGCGTCGACATAGTCTGGTGGTAGAGCAGGCTGTAGGGGAGTCGATCGAGCTCGGGCGGCTCGACCCACTTTTCCTCGCGATAGAGTTGTACGAGCGCGATGCCCTGCAAGAGCTTCCACGGAATGGTCTCGGGCATCATCGTGCGCGGCTCGGGCTCTTCCTCGCGCATGACAAACCACATCTCGGGCGGAAGATCGCGGCGCCCCGTGCGGCCCATTCGCTGCAAAAAGGAGCTGACGGTAAACGGCGCATCGATCTGAAACGCACGCTCCAGACGGCCGATATCGATACCGAGTTCCAGCGTAGAGGTGGTAACGGTCGTCTGTGCCTGTTCCTCGTCGCGCATAAGCTCCTCGGCCGTCTCGCGCAGCGATGCCGAAAGGTTGCCGTGATGGATTAGAAAGCGGTCGGGCTCGTGTCGACTTTCGCAGTAGCTGCGCAGCATGGAGCACACGGCCTCTGCCTCCTCGCGCGAGTTGGCAAAGACCAAGCACTTGCGGCCGCGGGTGTGTTCGAAGATATAGCCCATGCCGGGGTCGGCGTTGTCTGGCGCTGTGTCGGTGGGGCTGAGAAGCGCCTGCTCGGTCGCTCGTGGGATGTCGACTTCGCCCTCGGGGGCCGAGGAAGTGCGACGGTCTTTGGGAGCGTCCTTGCCCCGCGCCTGCTCGCGACGTTGACGACGTTCCGCCTGTGTGAGCTGTCCGCTGTGGCGCATGTCTTGTCCGGATGCGGGCAGCGCCGCGGGTGTCACTGCCTCAATGCGCTCGCACGCAAGCACTTCGGCCTCTTGAGGACCCATGCTCTCGAATCTTCGCTGCTGCGCCTGGGGACCCGAGTTGTAGAAGTGCTCCATGGAGATGCGCCACACGCGGCGCGGCTCCTCAAAACGGGGGATGACGCAGTTGCGTCCCGTCCCCTGCGACAGGAAGGCGCCCGTGCGCTCGGGGTCGCCGATGGTTGCCGACAGACCGATGCGGCGGGGCTGCACGCCTGCCATGCGCGAGAGCCGCTCGATAAGGCAGAGCGTCTGCCCGCCGCGGTCGCCGCGCATGAGCGAATGGACTTCGTCGATAACCACATAGCGCAGGTCGCAGAACATACGAGGGATCGCCATGTGCTTATGGATCAGGAGCGCCTCGAGTGACTCGGGCGTAATCTGCAAGATGCCGCTCGGTTTTTTGATGAGCTTAGCCTTGTGCGACTGCGAGACATCGCCATGCCAGTGCCAGACAGGGATATCGGCTTCTTCGCACAGATCGTTGAGGCGGACGAATTGGTCATTGATGAGCGCCTTGAGGGGGCCAATGTAGAGGGCGCCCACGCTTGCGGGCGGGTTCTCCCAAAACTCGGTCAGGATGGGAAAGAAGGCTGCCTCGGTTTTGCCGGAAGCCGTGGATGCCGTCAGGAGCACATTATCTTGCGTGTTAAAGATGGCATCAGCTGCCGCAACCTGGATAGAGCGCAAGCTCTCCCAATCGTGGGAGTAGATGAAGTCTTGGATAAACGGGGCGTAGCGGTCAAAGGCGTTCACGGGGCCTCCTCTCAAATACGAACCTCTTAACGCGGTGAGCAGTGGCTTGCCGCATCACTGCCTCGACGTTTGCCCAGATAAAGCCTGCCAAAATAAACCTGTCCCTTTTTGGCGGGTTAGATGGTGAATTCGGCGAAATTGCGGTCGCCGCTTGCGGTGCCGGTGTCGCCTGTTGCTGTTGCCGGCGCCAGCGCGTCGCCGCCGACGCTTTGCAGTAGCTCGGCCACGTTGGCGTCGGGGTTTTGGCATAGGATGTCGAGCAGCTCGATAAAGTCACGAATGACCTCACGCGGCGTCAAGTGCGTATCGGCTCCCACGCGGCCAAACTCAATCTTGAGAAAGTCCACCAAGTCGTTCTCGGTAAGCGTGGGCGTCCAGCCAAAGTAGCCGGCATGGATCTGCATGAGTTTTTCGATGAGCACCAGCAGCTCCTCATAGGTGAGTGGCTGCAGACGAATGATGGGCGCGAGCATGTCCTTAAGGTCCTCGCGCGCAAAACGGCCCTGAGCGAGTCGGCTGCGCAGGGCCTCGTAGGAGAACACGCCGCGGCGACGGTCCTCGATGGAGGTTGGCGTGCCACCCATGATCATGCCCAGGTACTGCGCCTTGCCCTGGAGCGTGTCGTTGTACATGGTCAGGATCTTCTCGTAGTTGTACTGGCGCGTAATGGCGTTGGGAATCTTATACAGATTCACGAGCTCGTCGATGAGCACCAGCATGCCCTTGTAGCCACTGCAAACCAAAAAACGCGCGATGAGTTTGACGTAGTCGTACCAGTCATCGTCGCTGATGATGGTTGAGGACCCCAGTTCGGCGCGAGCCTCGCTCTTGGTGCGGTACTCGCCGCGAATCCATTTGGTCACGCGGCTCATAGCCTCTTCATCGCCCTCGGATACGGCCATGCGATAGCGGCGGAGCATGCGGGTGAAGTCGAAGCCGTGGACCATCTCCTCGAGCGGGGCCAGTTGGGCATTGACGACCGACTCGTCGACGTCGGCGCACGAGACGACCCAGCGATCCAAAATAAGGTTGAGCGCACCGCCCTCGGGGCGCGTCTTGGTCGATATATTGCGGATGAGCTCGCGGTAGGTGGCAAGGCCCTGTCCCTGACCGCCCTGCAGGCGGCGCTCGGGCGACAGGTCGGCATCAGCGACGACGAATCC
>RQBM01000038.1:0-2943 GCA_008668795.1 Collinsella aerofaciens
GGAAAAGCGCTGACGCTATGACTGCTATGAGCTATTCATTACCAGCTCGGTCGGAATCTCCGAAGACGATCTCGAGCTGCTGCGACAGCTGGTGACGCTCGTCGTTGATTGCGTCATCCTGGTGCTGGGTGACGACTTCTCCGAGGACCGCGCCCTGCGCGAAGAAGTCAGCCACCTGCCCATCCCGGCCGTAATGGTCGACCGTGCCATTGAGGGGCTCGAGTGCGACAAGGTGATGTTCGACCACGAGATGGGCGGCTATATGGCCACCCGCTATCTGATCGAGCAAGGCCACCGCCGTATTGCCTGCCTGGTTAATGCCCGCCGTTCCAATACGGGTCGCAAGCGACTTGCCGGCTATGAGCGCGCGCTGCGCGAGGTCGGCCTGCCGATCGACGCGCGTTTGGAGTTTGAGAGCGAGTACTACATTCCGAGCGCATACGAGGCCTCGGAGGCAGTGCTCGCAACTGACGCCACTGCCGTGTTCGCAAGCTCGGATAACATTGCCCTCGGTTTGCTCAAGCGCTTGCACGAGATGGGGAAGAGCATCCCGGGCGATATCTCGGTGGTGAGCTATGACAACTCGGCGGCCGACGTTCTCTTTGAGCCGGCGCTGACCGCGATTGAGCAGGACCCTGGTGTCCTTGCGGAGCATGCTTTTGGCTGCATGTCCAAGCGTCTTGCCGGTAGGGGCGGCAGGCGTGCCGAAGAGGTCGTTCTGGAGCCGGAGCTTATCGTTAAGGACAGCGTGCTCGAGCTTACTAAACACAACTAAACACGTTTACCAATTTGCAGAGACCGAATGTGGAGCAACTGTGACAATCAACGCCGCAGATGAATGTCGCGTTTTGCTAATCGATGGGATTGATAAGGGTGATAAAACGTTTTTTCACCATGATAAAACGTTTTAGCAAATATACTAGTCCCAACGAAAGGTTGCCGTATCGGAGGGTGACCGCACAGCGAAGGGACATAAACAATGGCTAAAACACTGGGGACGCCGTGGCAAAAACTGGGCCACGAGGTGCCGGCTTCCGAGCTCGAGGGCGTCGACCTGTATTGGCGCGCATCGAACTATCTGTCCGTCGGTCAGATCTACCTTCGCTCTAACCCGCTAATGCGCCCCGACTTTGTTGATGAGAAAACCGGTGAGGTGCGCGACTTCGGTCGTCCGGACGTTAAGCACCGCCTGGTTGGCCACTGGGGCACCACGCCCGGCATCAACTTCCTGTTCGGTCACGTCAATCGTCTGATCGCCGACCACAACCAGAATGCTATCTTTTTGATGGGCCCGGGTCACGGTGGCCCCGCCGGTACTGCTCAGTCGCTGCTCGACGGCACCTACCGCGAGATTCGCCCCGACATCACCAATGACGAGGCAGGCCTGCAGAAGTTCTTCCGCCAGTTCTCCTATCCCGGCGGCATCCCGAGCCACTTTGCGCCCGAGACGCCCGGTTCCATCCACGAGGGCGGCGAGCTCGGCTACACGCTCAGCCACGCTTACGGTGCCGTTATGGACAACCCGAGCCTGCTGGCCGTGGCCGTGGTGGGCGACGGCGAGTCCGAGACCGGCCCGCTCGCGACCTCTTGGCAGTCCAACAAGCTCGTGAACCCGGCAACCGACGGTATCGTCCTGCCGATCCTGCACCTCAACGGTTACAAGATCGCCAACCCCACCATCCTCGCCCGCGTGTCCGATGAGGAGCTCACCAAGTTCTTCGAGGGCATGGGCTACAAGCCGCACTTCTTTGTCGCCGGCTTTGACGACGAGAGTCACGCAAGCATCCACGAGCGCTTTGCCGCCCTGTTTGAGCAGGTCTTTGACGAGATCTGTGACATCAAGGCCACTGCGCAGGCCCAGGTCGCCGCAGGCGAGACCGTGGCCCGCCCGGCCTACCCCATGATCGTGTTCCGCACGCCCAAGGGCTGGACCTGCCCCAAGCAGATCGACGGCAAGAAGACCGAGGACTCCTGGCGCGCGCATCAGGTGCCGCTGGCGAGCGCCAAGGACACCCACGAGCACTTCCGCGTGCTGCGCGAGTGGCTGCGCTCCTACAAGCCCGAGGAGCTCTTTACGCCCGAGGGCCAGGTGCGTCCCGAGGTGACGGCCTTTATGCCGACCGGCGAGCTGCGCATTGGCGCTAACCCCAACGCGAACGGCGGCAAGGTGCGCCGCGAGCTCGAGCTCCCCGATATTCATGCCCACGAGATTCCCGTCGCAAGCAAGGGCCACGGCTGGGGCTCCACCGAGGCCGCCCGCGTCTTTGGCGAGTACACTGCCGACGTCCTGGCCAAGAACATGGATGACTTCCGCATCTTTGGTCCCGATGAGACCGCGTCCAACCGCCTGCAGGCTGCCTACAAGGTGACCAAGAAGCAGTGGGACGCTGGCTTCTACGAGGACGATGCCAACGACGAGCTGCTGGCAGGCTCCGGTAAGGTCGTCGAGCAGCTGTCCGAGCACCAGTGCGAGGGCTTCCTCGAGGCCTACGTGCTCACCGGCCGCTCCGGTGTGTGGAGCTCCTACGAGAGCTTTGTCCATGTGGTCGATTCCATGGTCAACCAGCACTGCAAGTGGCTCGAGGCCACCAAGCGCGAGATTCCGTGGCGTGCTCCCATCAGCGGCCTTAACATTTTGCTGTCGAGCCACGTCTGGCGTCAGGACCACAACGGCTTCTCGCATCAGGACCCCGGCTTTATCGACCTGCTGCTCAACAAGGCCAACGACACGCATATCGTGAATGCTTATTATCCGGCCGACGCCAACATGGCTCTCGCCGTGGCCGAGCGCGTCTACCAGTCTACCGACTGCGTCAACGCCATCTTCTGCGGCAAGCAGCCTGCTCCGACCTTCCAGACGGTCGACGAGGCCAAGGCGGAGCTCGCCGAGGGCGTTGCGACCTGGGAGTGGGCATCGACCGCCGATTCGCTCGCCGAGGCCGA
>RQBM01000111.1:0-2863 GCA_008668795.1 Collinsella aerofaciens
CCCCCAGACGGGACGCCAACACGATAGAGAGGAGAGGCATGCAGTACTCACAGGAAGTGGAGAACATGTGCCCCGTTGCCAAGGGTGCATACCACGGCCCCGCACCCATCCCCGAGGAGGGCAAGTGGGTCCAGGCTAAGGAGATTTCCGACATCTCCGGTCTTACGCACGGTGTGGGTTGGTGCGCACCTCAGCAGGGCGCCTGCAAGCTCACGCTGAACGTCAAGGACGGCATCATCGAGGAGGCCCTCGTTGAGACCATCGGCTGCTCGGGTATGACCCACTCTGCCGCCATGGCTTCCGAGATCCTTCCCGGTAAGACCATCCTCGAGGCCCTCAACACCGACCTCGTCTGCGACGCCATCAACGTTGCTATGCGCGAGATCTTCCTGCAGATCGTTTACGGCCGCAGCCAGACCGCGTTCTCCGAGGGCGGCCTGCCCGTGGGCGCCTCCCTCGACGACCTCGGCAAGGGCCTTCGCTCTCAGGTCGGCACCATGTTCGGCACCAAGGCCAAGGGCGCTCGTTACCTCGAGCTCGCTCAGGGCTACGTCACCCGCATGGCTCTCAACGACAAGAACGAGATCATCGCATTCGAGTTCCTGAACCTCGGCAAGTTCACCGACGCCGTCAAGGCCGGCAAGACCCCCGAGGAGGCCATCGCTGGCGCTATGGGCCACTATGGTCAGTGGGAGAACGCTGCCAAGTACATCGACCCGCGCACCGACGAGGAGACTCACTCCGTCGCCAGCGTGTTCCCGGTTCACGAGTAGAAAGGGAGGGAAATAACTATGACTGTTACGTTCGAAGGTTACGAGCGCCGCGCTGACAAGATCAACAAGTGCCTCGCCGACAACGGCATCGCCTCCCTCGAGGAAGCTCTGCAGATCTGCACCGACAAGGGCTTCAACCCGCGTGAGATCGTCAACAACACCCAGTCCATCGCCTTCCAGAACGCCGAGTGGGCCTACACCCTCGGTTGCGCTCTCGCTGTCAAGCGTGGCGCCAAGTCCGCTTCTGAGGCTGCCGCCATCATCGGCGAGGGCATCCAGGCCTTCACCGTTCCCGGCTCCGTCGCCGAGGACCGCAAGGTCGGTCTGGGCCACGGCAACCTGGGCGCTATGCTGCTCTCCGACGACACCGAGTGCTTCGCCTTCCTGGCCGGTCACGAGTCCTTCGCTGCCGCTGAGGGTGCTATCGGCTTGGCTCTAAACGCCAACAAGGCTCGCAAGAAGCCGCTGCGCGTCATCCTCAACGGTCTGGGCAAGGACGCTGCTCAGATCATCGCCCGCATCAACGGCTTCACCTACGTGAAGACCCAGTTCGACTACTTCACGGGCGAGCTCAAGGTCGTCGAGACCATCCCCTACTCCGATGGTCCCCGCGCCGCCGTCAACTGCTACGGCGCCGACGACGTCCGCGAGGGCGTTGCCATCATGTGGCACGAGAACGTCGACATCTCGATCACCGGTAACTCCACCAACCCCACGCGCTTCCAGCACCCCGTCGCTGGCACCTACAAGAAGGAGCGCCTCGAGGCTGGCAAGAAGTACTTCTCCGTCGCTTCTGGTGGCGGCACTGGTCGTACCCTGCACCCGGACAACATGGGCGCCGGCCCTGCCTCTTACGGCATGACCGACACCATGGGCCGTATGCACTCCGACGCCCAGTTCGCCGGTTCTTCCTCCGTGCCTGCGCACGTTGACATGATGGGTCTCATCGGCATGGGCAACAACCCCATGGTCGGTGCCACCGTCGCCTGCGCTGTCGCCGTCGAGGAGGCCCTCAAGGCCTAATCGCGCCCGCGCGATGCTCATATAGTTGAGCTTTGGAGCCGCTACCCACCCAGGTAGCGGCTCTTTTTGTTTGCGCTGTCGCAGGGTAGCTAATGCCGATATATCAGTTGGGGCGAAATACAAGATGTGATGAGATGGAGCGTCAGAGCGTCCATGACGCCCACCTGCCATATTTGCCCTTTACCGATTTGCCGAGTCTTTGCGGCCCCATTGCCGATCACCCGTGCGACAATGCGCCGGACGAGAAAGGAATCCGATGGAATCGACTGATGTACTGGTAATTGGATCTGGCATTGCGGGCCTTTGCGCCGCCATCGAAGCGGCACGCACGGGTGCAACCGTCACTGTGGCAAGCGCCGGCAAGACTATGAGTGGATCGAGCTTCTTCCCCGGAACCTGGGGCCTAGGGCTTATCGGACCCGTTAACGAAGACGACGAGCAGGACCTCATCGACACCATCCTGGCCGTCGGCGGCGGCGTTGCCGACCCCGAACTCGTCCAAGCGTTCGTCCACGGCATTCCCCAAGCGATTGACTGGCTCGAGCAAGACCTGGGCGTTGAGCTCCAGCGTCCGCAAAGCGCCAAGAGTGCTCAACAAAAGCAATTTATCCCCTGCTTTGACCACAAGACGCGCATGTGGCGCGGCCTCACCCGCAAGCCCCTTGAGGACGCTCTGACGACCTGGATCGAGTCGCTCGGCATTCGCCTGCTCCCCCGCCATGAGCTTATCGACCTTGTTGAGGACACGAACGGCAGAATAACCGGAACCATGCTCTACGACCTCACCGAAAATCGAATCGTGCCCTTTGCTGCCAAGGCCACGATCATCGCAACCGGTGGCACAGGCGGCCTGTTCGAGCGCAGCCTTACGTCGGCTGATGTGCTCAGCTCCTCGCAGGCCATCGCGCTGGCGCACGGCGCAACACTTACTAATATAGAGTTCATGCAGATGATGCCCGGCTTCATCGAGCCCAAGCGCAACCTGGTCTTCAACGAGAAAACCTGGCGCTACGTACATGTAGACCAGCCGGTAGATATTGCCGACGACAAGCTGGACGACCTGCTCG
>RQBM01000170.1:0-4808 GCA_008668795.1 Collinsella aerofaciens
AGTCGAGGCCGTAGCCCACCACAAAGGCATCGGGGCAATGGGTTCCAACATACTGGGGCGGGACGGCCGAGGTACGGTCCTCATCCTCCTTCCACAGGAAGGCGGCAACCGCCAGCGAGGCGGGGTTGCGGCTCTCGAGGTTGTTCATCAGATACTTGAGCGTAAGGCCCGAGTCCAGAATGTCCTCGACGATCAGCACGTCGCGACCGCGGATGACGATATCCAGGTCCTTAATGATACGCACGATGCCCGAGGACTTCACACCGTCGCCATAGCTCGAAACAGCCATGAAATCGATGTTGGTCGGCAGCTCGATCTTGCGCATCAGGTCGCCCATAAAGACCACGGCGCCGCGCAGGACCGCAATCAGCACCAGATCCTTACCCGCGTAGTCGCGAGTAATCTGCTCGCCTAGGCGAGAGACGATACCGTCGATATCCTCCTGCGTAAACAGAACCTTCTCGATATCCGGATGTTGAGAAGCCATGACAACCCTTTCTTGTGCTTATCGCCCACGCACCGCCGCATGGACGCGAACTACACATTCTAGCAGCGCACGGGGTATATTTACCAGCACGTGCGCCATCAGCGCGGGAATACCGTCAACGTCGCACAGAATAGCTGGCGCGAAGCGCTATTCCGCATCGACCACACGAAGCAGATATGCCACGCGCGTTGCGGCCGTGCATTTAAAACGCTCGTCCGCGCGAACGCCCGCGACCCATACTACGGCACCTCCCGGAGCCGTTCTTACCACGGGTACGCCAGAGCGGTCTGAAACAGGAATGCGCGCCTCGTTCAACAGGTCTGACACTTTCTTGCTTCGGCCGTTCATCCCCAACGGGCACATCACGTCTCCCGGCACAGGGCTATCCACCCACAGGCGCGCCGATCGTGCCTCGGTGGGAATCTCCCCGCGCGAGCCGGCTAACATCCGCTCGCTATCGCGGTCGGCAAACCCCAGGGCCGCCGCATCCACCAAGGCCGCAACCTTTCCGGCAGCAGCAAGCTCGCGGGCACGGTGCACGATATCGCACCCCGGCTCCACAGCCATCGGCTCCGCTGTCAGCATATGCCCCGCCCCCAGCGGCAGACGACCGGGAACGGAGATCCAATCGGCCACTAAACCCTCGCGCGCCGCCGGGGCCTTGAACGCCAGCGTGCCAAACTCCACACGGGCATCAATTCCCGCAGGAAGCGTAACCGAGCCCGAGCCCGCAGCGACGCAGGCGAGCACGCGCTCCACGTGCCGCATCTCCGGTCGCGCGTCGGGATCGATGCGCTTAATCGCCAATCGCACGATACGCCGTGCAATCACAACCTCAGCGGCGGCAAGACGGCGCGCATCGAGCACAAGTGCGCCCGCCGCTTCCTTGCGCAGGCAGCTTCGAAACGCCTGTGCCGAAAGCTGGGAAAGAAAGGCGTCTTCGTCGCCCAGAATTTCGCAAGCGGCGCCAATCGTCTTACAGACGCTCGCGTTGCGCTGTGCCACCACCGGCATCACCCGATGGCGTACATAGTTGCGCAGGTACGAAACGTCCTCGTTGCTTTCATCTTCCCGCCATGGCTGACCGTGCACCTGCAGATAGCTCACGAGCTCATCGTGCGTGAGGTCGAGCAAGGGGCGAACCACAATGTTCCGACGGCGCGGAATGCTCGATAGACCCGCGGGACCCGACCCTTTAATGGCATTCATCAAAAATGTTTCCGCGCGGTCCGACGAAGTATGCGCGGTACAGATACGAGCCGCCGTCCGCGGTGCGCCCGATTCGGCACAAAGTTCGCGAACATATCTCCGTGCCGCGGCATAGCGCACCTCGCGAGCCGCAGCCTCGATATTGCCCGATTCGTCATCAAAATAGGCATGCTCAACACACAGCGGCAAGCCGTATTGCGCGCACAGGTCACGTACAAAGGCCTCGTCGCCATCGGATGCCTCCCCGCGCAGATGATGGTTTACATGCAGCACGTGCAATCGCTCGCGCGCAATGGGAGCGACACCGCGCCCGTCCTGGATATCCAGCTTTGATGTGCAAGCCATAAGGAGCAGCGCCGTCGAGTCCGCACCGCCTGATACCATGAGCACTACGGGGGCAGCGGCCTGCCGCGTTGCCAGGACGCTCTTATCCGTCCTCGGCGCGGCATGATGTCCATAGTGCTGAGATACCGTTGGCATTCGCTTCCTCCTCTATTCGTCCGCACTCATTGTATCCTTTGGAATCTTATGTCTCGCCTGCACCTTCATATCCTCGGCAGCGGCTCAAAAGGCAACTGCGCACTCGTCGAGGGGCCTCAGGGGCTCATCATGATCGACAACGGCCTGTCCCGCCGCGAGACACTTAAACGCATGGCGGAGCTTGGCCTCTCGGCAGACGACGTCGCCGCTCTTGTAATCACCCATGAGCATGGTGACCATATCAAGGGGCTCGATGTATGGTGCAAGCACTGGCATGGTCCCCTCTTTGCCAGCAGGGATACCCTTTCATGCAAAGAAAACCTCGCGCACCTGCCCGTAGAGGAATTTGACCCCGGCGACACGCTCCCCATTGCCGGCATCCACGTGCAAACCTACTCAACATCGCACGATGTCATCAATCCAGTCGGCTATCGATTCGACGTCCTCGATGATTCCATCGGCTTTGCCACCGACACCGGAGAGCTATCGAGCCAAGCCATGAACACCCTCAAAGATTGTCGAGTCCTCGCGCTCGAAAGCAACCACGATGTGACCATGCTGCGCGAGGGAGAATATCCCCGCTTTCTTCAGGAGCGCATCCTGTCTGCAAGGGGGCACCTCTCCAACGACCAAGCCGCCGAAGCCGCGCGCGAACTTGTTACCGATCGCACCGAACAGCTCATTGCCATGCATATCAGCCAAGATAACAATCGCCCGAGCCTTACCGTCAAAAGCTATGCCAAAGCTCTAGCCGCAACCTTGGATGACGAGGTCGGCAGCTCCGCCACCCTTCTCCAAGGATCGCGAAAACTCTCGATATGCCCCGCAAGCCAGCATCGGCCAGCAACCATTCAATAGACTGTCCTAAACAGCAAAAGGGGCCGGGAATCGCTTCCCGGCCCCTTTTTGCCGTCTTTTAATAGCGCAGAACGCCAACGAAGTTAGTCGATAGAGATCTTCGTAACGTTCTTCTTCTCGACGATCTTGGGAACCGTAACGGTCAGGATGCCGTCAGCGTACTTAGCCGAGAGGCCCTCGCTCGAAGCGTCCTTTAGATACACGCCACGCGTTGCACTGTACGAGCTGAACTCCTTCTGCAGGAAGTTCTTGCCCTCATTCTCCTCGTCTTCCTCGACATTCACGCTAATGGACAAACGGCCCTCGTTAAGCTCGACATCGATATCGTCCTTTGCGACGCCGGTCAGATAAGCCTTGACCTCATAGCCATCGCCCTTATCCTCAACGTCAACGGGGAACGCCTTGGAGGCAATCGAGTTGTTTGCAAGGTCGGTCATATCATCAAACAGATCGAACAGCGAGCTTGCAGAGGGACGAACGCCAAAAACCGAACGATAAGGAACCATGCTTGCCATGTTTACCACTCCTTTATAGGACTGCCGAGTCATCTCCTAGGTGACCAGGACTTCTTTTGACGCTCTTATATATGCCCACCCGGTGCTCATATATACACCGACTATAAAGTTTTTTGAGTCCGGTACTATAAGCATATCTAAGTGTGTGTGACTCAGGTTTTAGGAAGGTTAAGGTTCTTTGAACCAGAGCTTAAATAACGAGTATGTCCACAGCTACAAATAACAAGGGGCTTACAATGAGCGCGTACACGTTGTTGGTAACGAACTAAAGGGCATCATGGACGACCAAAACCAGAACAATATGTTTATGCCGACGCAGGGGGAAGATACTTCCACGCAGCCGCCACGGTTCCATCGCCCTCACATCTCGCAAGAGCCCATTAATGATCCAGAGCCCGAGTATGTGACGAGAAATCGATATCAAACGCTCGAGAATGCCCAAACGGGACGTAAGCATATGGGCGTCGCGTCGGGCGATCCCGTATATCTGAAAGATGCACCGTTATCAAAAAACAGCGCAATCAATGACGACCCGGCGAAAACGCCCGCAACTCGGCAGCAAAGAGGTCCTCGACCTAAGCAAACCTTAACGCATTCGGCTCGTTATCTCGAGACGCCAAAACAAGGGAAAACGATCTTCGTTTCATCAAGTAAACGACGTAAACAGCATCGACTCCAATTCCTGCTTTTGATCATTGTGGTCATAGCAGTTGCCCTTGTGATTCGATTTATTGTCTTTAAATAAAAGCTCATCACCCATAAGCCCAACCGGGTTACAGGTGAAATGAGACTACATCGTGATGTATTAACGCAAAAAAGGGGGAGGCCGCGAGGCCTCCCCCTTCTTCAAGTCTTGCGACGGCTCGGTGCCGTCCACCGGTCAGCGGCGCCCTGGCCTCCCACGGGCTGGCCCCGCAGTACTCTCGGCGCGATGGGGCTTAGCTTCCGGGTTCGGAACGGGACCGGGCGTGCCCCCCATGCTCTGGCCGCTGACCGGTGGGCGGCGCCCACCGTTACGGTGTCCTGGGTCTCATCTACGTGCCCTGGGGGCCGCATGGCGCATAGGAAAGGTCTGACTCGGGGGCATCCTCGTGCCCGGACCGCGCATGGAGCGCTGGGTCCCGCGGGCCGCGAGGTGCGGTTCCGGAAGAGCTCGGGCGATTAGTGCGGCTCGGCTGAGGCTGTCGCCAGCCTTGCACCTGCCGTCTATCGACCAGGTAGTCTACCTGGGCCCTTACCGGAAGGAGAACTAATCCCTG
>RQBM01000193.1:0-2658 GCA_008668795.1 Collinsella aerofaciens
ATTCGAAGAAGGAAACACCGTTGAGATACACATCGCCAAGATGTTTGTCCGGATCCTTGCCGAACTTGGGCATTTCCAGCCAGTCACCGAAAATCGGGGTCGCGAATGGATTGAAATCCCCGAACATCGTATTATCAAGCATCACCGTCCACACATGCGGGTGATCGGCCAATTCCGTCCAGCCCTGCACGCATTCCGAGCCTTTGATAACCGGCCGTGCTTCGCCTTCGGCTCCGCAGTAGGTGATGCGCTCATGTTCACTCAGACCGCCGCGTTTCGGATCGACTTGTTCGCGGTATACGCCTTCATGCACGATTACCGTATCGCCCGGAGAGGCCATCTGCGCGGCCTTGGAAATCGTGGCGAACGGATGCTCCGCGTCGCCGCACGCAGCATCGCTGCCGGTTGGTTTGACATGGTATTCAAACTTCATTGCTGAATCTCCTTATCCAATATCGGATGTGGGAATACAAAGTCTTTCTCCCTTGGCGACATGCACGAACACACATCTTCATGTTTCGTAAATGCTTTAGCATTTCAGTCAAAGCATTGCTTGATTATATGACTTGACTTTCAAGAAAGTCAAGTCATTTAACTAAATACTTAAATTTTTTGTTACGAAAGTTCTATATGCAACTATTTACGAAACTTTCGAATAAATTTAAGTATTCCAAAAGCAGGAAATTACAGGCTTCCGCCCAAACACGATTAACTGCAAAAACTATTTACGCTGTCCCCGGCAATAGCGTTATCATCGATGCTTCATTGGCCGACAAACTGACACTGTACTGGGGAGAGCTCTCTCACTGCGCCACTCCTGGATCAGCGACATCAACAGCTGCACATAGCCATAAGACGCATGGGCGTTGGACTCCCTCTGACTCCGCCATAATGAAGGACCTCCGAGTGAATCGGAGGTCCTTTTTGTTTTCAACGCTTTCGTTCGTCAAAAGGCCATCGTCAGCAAACCGTCAACGTGCCAATCGTTCCGCGGCGGAGGCGATCGCCGCATCACTGGCCGTAGCCGAGAATCGCAAGTATTCCGGCGCTCCGTAGAACTCGCCGGGGCTGGCGACGATGCCGATTTCGGCAAGCTGGCGCAGATCCTCCCAGCAGTCGCCGGACTTGGCTTTCACCCACACGTACAACGCGCCTTGCGGCATGTCGGTGCAGTATCCGTATGCGCGCAGAGCACTCACCAGCATGCCCAGACGCTCCTGGTAACGGGAATGCTGGGTCTTGACCGCGTCGAAGTCACGCAGCCCGGCGGCCATCGCAGCCTGCACCGGTCCGGGAATGATCTGCCCGATCTGTTTGCGGTATGCCGCCATCGGCCCGATCAGCGATCGATCGCCAGCGATAAGCGCCGTACGATACCCGGCCATGTTACTTTGCTTGCTCAGCGAATACAGCACCAATACGCCTTCGGCGGACCCGCCACACACATCGGCGCGCAAGGCGCACGGCGTGGAGGCAAGCGTATCCGCATCCGCTTCCGCAACGTCGTCTTCCCATTGCATCAACGCATAGCATTCATCGGACAGCACCACGGCACCAATCGCGCGCGCGGCACGCACAATACCGGCCATCCGTTCCGCGGACAGCACCTCACCGGTCGGATTGCACGGCGAATTGACCCAAACGGCCTTGACGCCCGGCACATCCTTCCAGGAATCCACATCCGCCACGTCATCGACCTTCAGCGTTTGCGCGCCGGCCAACTGCGTGCCGATCTCGTACGTCGGATACGACACCTTCGGCTGCACGACGACATCGCCCTCGCCGAAATGCAGCAGCGACGCCATCAACGCGACGCCTTCCTTGGAACCGACCGTCGGCACCGCATCGGCGCCGATCGCACGCAAATCGACATTGCGGGCGGCCGCGAACCACTCGTGAATGGCGTCACGCAAATCGGCGGTACCTGCCGTAACGGGATATCCGTACGCGTTCGGGTCGTTCGACGAGACCGCGAGCGCCTTACGCACCGAATCGGGAACGGGGTCGACGGGAGAACCGACGGACAGGTCGACCATGCCACCGAACGCGGCTTTCGCCGTACGTTTGTACGACGCGATGCGGGACCAGTCGTACGGCGATGAAAATTCATGAAAACCCATCCGTAAGGCTCCTTTTCAAGCGGAAATCACAACCATGTTCCAGCATACGGCAATCGCGTTCCGGCACATGCAACCGTTCCATGCAAAAACCGGTTTGCCGCTGACGTGTGCAAACGTCAGCGGCAAACCGGTTAAAATCGACCGCGAATATTCCGCTTTACGCGCAATATGGAAGGCGGACGCATCAGCAAGACATGCTCACTGGTTCTGCGGCGGCAGGGCCGCGACCTGTTCCGGATCCTTGCCGATCGGACCGGCTGCGGAAGCGCCACCCAGATCGCCGACTTCGGCGAAGAAGCTGACGGCGGCGTCTTTGTACCAAGCCCACTCGTCCGGCAGGTCATCCTCGTAGAAGATGGCTTCGGTCGGGCACACCGGCTCGCATGCGCCGCAATCCACGCATTCGTTCGGATTGATGTACAGGGAACGGGAGCCTTCGTAGATGCAATCGACCGGGCACTCGTCCACACAGGCCTTGTCTTTGACGTCCACACACGGCTGGGCAACAACGTACGGCATGCTTACCTCCTCAACAACA
>RQBM01000221.1:0-14609 GCA_008668795.1 Collinsella aerofaciens
GCGCACCTGCGGATACTCCACGCCAGGTCGGTGCACTACCGCGGCAGGAGCATCCGCCAGCGCATCCGCGGGCACGGCATTCGTTCCGACCGAAAACTGTTCGAGCACGGCAGGCAAACCACCCCAGTGGTCCTCATCCCAATGCGTCACAAAAACGGCATCGATATGGTGCACGTTATTGCGAACCAACGCCGCAACCACACGCTCGGCGAGCCCGCAGGCGACGAGAGCTACTGCGCCGCCTGGGCGGATAAGAATCGCATCGGCCTGGCCCACATCGAGCACCGTCACCGAAGGCGGAGCGAATCGATCCCAGTAGACGTACGGAATCGCAGCCAAGAGCACCAGGCATGCAAGCCCCACCGCCATAGGACGTGCACGGGGACGCGGCCACCAGACAAGCAGAACCGCCAGCAAACACGGCACTAGGTAAATCCACATGCTATCGGGCGGCACGCTCACGGATGCACCCGGCACGGCGGCAAACAGCTGCTCAAAGAACAGCGCGCAACGGGCGGCAATCATGGGCACAACGAGCGCCCAAGTCCGCAACGGCGCCAGGAGCGAAAAGGGAACCAGCACGATCGACACGGCGAGCAGTGCGCTCACCACCGGACCGAGGACCGCATTTGCGAGCGGAGCAATGAGCGAGAACGTACCGAAGGCAGGAATGGTAATGGGAAGTGTCGCCAGTTGCGAGCACAGCGTGACGGAAAGCATGCTGGCAACGCCCGACGGAACACTCAGCTCACCCAAAGCGTAGGTCGCATAGGGGCAAAAGCACAGAATGGCTAAGACGCTGGCACATGAAAGCTGAAAGCCCATCTCGAACAGAACCGTCGGCCGCAGCAACACAAAGATGGACATGGTAACGAAGAGTGCCGATGCGCCGTGCCGGCGCCGCCCCGCGCCGTTTACGACAAGCGTCGCGAACACCATGCAGCACGCGCGCACGGCAGAGGGAGACGCGCCCGTAAAAGCAGCGTAGCCCACAAGCGTTATCGCCAATATCGCCCGTTGAAGACCGCGTGAACACCGAGTCTTTTGCAATACACCCTCGATTACAAACCCCACGATTGCCAAATGGCTGCCCGAGACGGCGATAAGATGCGCCGTTCCCGTCACCGAAAACCAGTCGCCCGCCGGCTGGGCGCGCAGCTCGGCCGAACGACCGCAGACGACACCGGCTATGAGTGCACGCGCCGGGTCGGTCGCAGGCGCGATGGACGCAAGCAGCCCATTTCGCAGCCGAAGCAGCGGCCCCGGAGAGTCTTCATCGACCGACAAAATCCGAACGACTTTAACCTTGCGCACCTCGCCTCGGAGCACGCGCGATCGTCCATACGCATCGTTCTCAAAACGTGAAACGCGACCGATAACACGCACGTGCGCCCCGACCTTGAGCTCGAGGTCGCACGATAGGCGAACCATTGCCAAGTTCTTACCGTCCGTGCGTGCCTCGCAGGTATAGGAATACACGTCGTCGTTTATGGATGGGTCACCCTGCACGACAAACTCAAGGCTGCTTGCCGCTCGACCGTCGAGCGCCTTCGAGGCGCTTAGCACGCCCACAGCCCACCACGCCGAGACGACCGCTCCCGCCACGAGACCGACGGACGCGGCATACAGCCACCGCTTCCAAGGGGCAAGCCGCGCACAAGATTGAGCCAGCACAACGAATACCGCCGCCGTAACGGGAATGGCCCATAGCGGCCCGACCGCCGAAGCCCGCTCCCACAGCAGCGCATCGGCGGCCACGTTGAGCACCAAGGCGCAGCTCATGCACATGCCGGCACACAGGGCCATCGTCCACGGCATCAGAGGCCGCGGAGGCATCACATGCTCGCGCTCGGTCGCACTCATACGCAGATGGAATCTTTGATTTTGGCAAGCTTCTTCTCGCCGATTCCCGACACACGCATCAGATCGTCAACCGAGGCAAAACCACCGTTCTTTGTCCGCTCATCGATAATCGACTGGGCCATGGAGGGACCGATGCCCGAGAGCGTCTGCAGCTCTGCCGCGCTTGCCGTATTGATATTTACTAGGCCTGTTACGCCACTCACGCCCGATGATGCGGAAGCCCCACCATCAACACCAGCTTCCGCAATGGACGCCTGCTGCTCCCCTACCGTTGGAACGTGAATCTTCTGTCCATCGACGACCTTAGATGCCCGATTGAGCCCCGTAACGTCTGCCTCGGGCGCCAGCCCGCCGGCGGCATCAATCGCCTGAGCCACCCGCGCGCCGGCCTTGAGACGATATACACCGGGCGACACAACGGCGCCATCAACATCGACATAAACCTCTGCCGCGGCAGACGCCTTAGGCGAAGAGCCTTCGGATGTCTTTCCGCTCGAGGCATCGCCGGATCCCGGCTCCACTAACGAACCCGAACCATCAGTGTGCTCAAACGACACACTGCCGGCACCGCCGCCAAGGTTCGCCATCGCCAGTCCACTCGCCATCGCAATGACGACCAGTATCGCCATCACCACTGCCTTATGACCGAGCAGCTTGTCCGCCAAGCGGTCCATCCGTTTGACCCGTTCGTGTTGTTCGCGCTGCGCCATAGCAAAACCTCCCAACAACATCGTGTCAGGAAAAGAGTCCTGCAACAGCCATTCTCCAAAACCGGTTTTCGCGGTCAAACCAAAAGCCGACCAAAACCTTGCGAAATACTGTCCATTTATTCAGGCACACGTCAGCAAATGAACACTTAGCCGCAAAATGCCCAGATAGCAAAAGACCGACGATGCAGACGCATCGTCGGTCTATGCACAAAATTACTCGTGATCTTGGTAAATCTCACGCGGAGCAAGCTCCGAATGTTTGCGTTTTAAGGTCTTAGGGGCCTTATACGTGTTGCTCTCGAAGTCGATGTACTCGGTCTGCTTGAGCAGGCGCTCGATCATCTCCTCGTGATCGAACAACTCCCAGGCCTCATGCACGGCATCGAGTTTAGCGTGCGTCTCGGGACGGCGCGGCATAAACAGCGTGCAGCAGTCGGGAGCGGCCTCAGTCGAGATATCGAACGTACCGATCTCCTCGGCGCGCGCGATGATCTCCTGCTTGTCCGAACCGATGAGAGGACGGAACACGGGGATCTTCACGGCCTCGTTGACAGCCATGATGTTCTCAAGCGTTTGGGAGGCAACCTGCCCAAGCGATTCGCCCGTAACGATGGCCTTAGCGCCCTCGATATGCGCGATGCGCTCGGCAACCGAATACATAATGCGGCGATACATGATCACGCGAAGGTTACTGGGACAGGTGACCGAAATCTCACGCTGGCAGTCGCCAAACGGCACCACGTACAGGCGGCCGATCTGGACACCCGGCTCAAGCGCACGGATGATATCCTGCACCAAATACTCGCTCGTATCGGGCGTCTGCGGACGACCGGAGAAATGTACCGGCACGCACACCGCGCCGCGACGCGCGAGCATCCAGGTCGCCACCGGAGAATCGATACCTGACGACAGCAGCGTCACGACCTTGCCGGCAGAACCCACCGGCAGACCGCCCACGCCGCGCTCGGAGCGCGCGTACACATAAACGCTACCCTGGACCACCAGTACGTGCACCATCGCATCGGGGTCGTGCATTTGAACCTTTTTATCGGGGAAGGCCTCACACAACACCTCGCCCACCTGACGATTGATGTCAATCGAGGTGAGCTCATAGTCGGTATTGGAGCGCTTAGCGTGCACCTTAAACGAATCGAAGGAACCAAACTCGCGCAGCGCCTTGACGGCGGCGGCGCAGTACTCCTGCGGGTCGCGGTTGGTGTGATACGCCAAAGACACACGAGCAACGCCGGGAACGGTGCGAATAACACGCGCCGCATCATCGGCCTGATGCTCGTTAAAGGTCACGAGGATATAACCGGAAATTCGAGACACGGCGTTCACGGAAAAGGCGGCCAAAGCCGCCTTAATGTTATCCATGAGGATATGCTCAAAATGTGCGCGGTTCTTGCCCTTCAGTCCAACCTCGTGATAGTGGACCAGGCAGACGCGAGCCGCCATTTAGGCTTCAGCAACCTTGTGGCCGAGCGCCTTCTCGTAACGGGCCTCGTCGTAAGAGATGTCGCCGTCGACAATCTCGTCCATAGCCATCGAGATGGTATCGGCACCGGAAAGCCCGATGGTGATGTCATCGACATCCTGGACGGCAAGCACGCGGTTGTGCTGGCCACGCAGCATGCTATTGATGTCGCAGGCGCGCTTGGAGGCAAGCGAAGCGAGCAGGAAGCGGTTGTGATCGGTCTTCTCCAGAAGATCGTCAATGCAAGGCTTTACAACGGACACGGACCTCAGATCCTTTCATGCATATCGAGAACGCGAACGAGCTCATCGGTCGCGCGGTCGAGATCGTCATTAACCACGACGTCGTCGTAGCGGTCGGCAAGGGCAAGCTCATCGGCGGCGTTTGCCATACGCAGCTCAATCGTCTCGGGCGTCTCGGTACCGCGACCGACTAGACGCTCGCGGAGCACCTCAAGCGAAGGCGGCTTGATAAAGATCAGCACGGCCTCGGGGAAACGCTCCTTCACCTGCAGGGCGCCCTGGACATCGATCTCCAAAATCAGAGACGAACCAGAGGCGAGCTTGGACTGGACCTCGCTCACCAACGTGCCGTAGCAGTTACCGTGGACCTCGGCCCACTCAACAAACTCACCGTTTGCCACGTGGCGGTCGAACTCCTCGCGCGTCAGAAAAAAGTAGTTGACGCCGTCGACCTCACCTTTGCGTGGTGCTCGCGTGGTAGCCGAAACCGTCAGGCCCAGGTTCGAGCGGCGCTCGCGCACACGAGTGACGAGCGTACCCTTGCCTGCGCCTGACGGTCCAGAAATCACAAAGAGCTTGGAATCCTGAGCGCTCACTTATTTGGTCAGCTGCTCGAGGAGCTGCTCGCGCTGACGGACGCCGAGGCCCTGGACGCGACGGGTAGCGGAGATACCGAGCTCCTCCATGATCTTGGCGGCCTTGGCCTTGCCATAACCAGGAAGAGACTCGATGAGGGTGGAAACCTTCATGCGGGAAGCGATGGGGTCATCGGAGTTGAGCACGGACTCGAGGGACTTCTCGCCCTTCTTGATCTGCTCGCGAAGCTCAGCGCGGGCGTGACGTGCGGCAGCAGCCTTCTCAAGAGCCTGCTTGCGCTGCTCATCGGTAAGCTGAGGGAGTGCCATTCGTACCTCCAAGTAGTTGGGTTATATCTGATTCAATAATTGGCATTTTAGCACGTAGAACGTACAAAATGCCCAATCGCGGCTCCATAGGTTAGACGATACCCGCAAAAAGTGCAATATACTGCGCCCAAAGTTAAGCCCCTGACCTGCGATTCCACACAAAGGATGGGAAAGTTTACGCAGGCACAGGGGCTATTTTGTGCTAATGAGACCCAAAAGTGGTGACTTAGGGGAATCTTTTACGCGACGTTTTCGACCAGCTCGGCGACGATGGCGTCAAAGGCGGCAACCGGATCGTCGGCGCCGGTGATGGGACGGCCCACCACAATATGACTTGCGCCGCGCTCGATAGCCTGGGAAGGCGTCGCCACGCGGGACTGGTCACCAAGGGCGGCACCCACCGGACGCACGCCCGGAGTCACGATCAGGGCATCAGAACCCAGCAGCTCACGCATGTCGTGAGCCTCCATCGGCGAGCACACGATGCCATCGATGCCGTTGGCCTGAGCGAGCTTTGCCAGGCGGGCGGCCTCCTCGGACACGGGCGACTCGACGCCGATCTCGCTCAAGGCATCCTGATTCATGCTCGTGAGAACGGTGATGGCGACGAGCTTGGCGCGGTCCTCGCGCGCCTCCTCGGCACCCTCGCGGCAGGCAGCGAGCATGGCGCCCGAACCCAAGCCGTGAACCGAGAGCAGGTCGGCACCAGCAAGCGAGGCCGAACGGGCGGCGCCGCGAACCTGATGCGGAATATCATGGAACTTAAGGTCGAGGAAAACCTTAAAGCCCAAATCCTTGAACGTCTTGACGATCTCAGGACCCTCGGCGTAATAGAGCGTCATGCCAACCTTGAGCCAGGCGGCATGGCCCGAAAGCTCGTGGGCAAGCTCGAGCGCACGCTCACGGTCGCAGTCGAGAGCGACGATAACACGGTCGCGGGCATCGGTCTCTAGCATTCGAACGCACCTACCAGTTCGTTGATGTCCTTCACGCCCTGAGACTCGGCCCAGGCCTCGAGCTCGTGCGCGATCTTGAGCGAAGCGCACGGATCGACGAAGTTGGCCATGCCGACCGACACGCAGGTGGCGCCGGCCAGAATAAACTCGGCCGCATCCTCGCCCGTCATGACGCCGCCGACACCGTTGATGGGGATATCGACGGCCTGGGCAACCTCCCAGACCATGCGCACGGCGATGTGGTGGCACAGCGGGCCCGAAAGGCCGCCCTTGGGCTTGGCCACGCGGGACTTGCGGGTATGGACGTCGATGGCCATGCCCTGGATGGAGTTGATGACCGAAAGGCCGTCGGCACCGGCAGCCTCGAGGGCCTTGGCAATCTCGGCAACGTTAACCGGAGCCATCTTTACGAACAGCGGCTTATCGGTCACCTTGCGGCAGGCAGCCATAACGGAAGAGGCGCCCTCGGGCGTGGAGCCCATGGCGGCACCGCCGGCGGCGATATTAGGGCAGCTCACGTTGATCTCGTAGCCGGCAGCCCAGGGGCACAGTTCGACATACATCTCGAGTGCGCGGACAAACTCGTCAACGGAGTGGCCGGCAACCTGACAGATGACCTGGCAGCCGTCCTTGGAGAGCTGCTCGAGCCACGGACCGGACTCGCGGGCAAAGGCGGCCACGCCGGGGTTCTGAAGGCCCACGGAGTTGATCATACCGCCGGGAATCTCGGCCATGCGGGGCGCGGGGTTGCCGGGCCAGGGCTCGGCAGCGCAACCCTTGGTGGTGATGGCGCCCAGCTGGGAAACATCAAAGAAGTTCTGGAACTGCCAACCGTAGCCAAAGGTACCGGCTGCGGTGTTGATGGGGTTCTGCATCTTGACGCCGCCGAAATCGACGGCCATGTTCACGGTACCCACTAGAAGACCACCACCTTGGAAGCATCGAACACGGGGCCGCACATGCAAGCACCCTTCATACCGTCGACCGTTTCGACATTGCAGGTGTTGCAGGCGCCAAAGCCACAGCTCATCATGCGCTCAAGCGACACCTCGCAGTACGCACCGGCCTCGGCAGCGGCAGCGGCGACTTTCTTCATCATGACAGCGGGGCCGCAGCTGGCCACATAGTCGTAGCCGCCCTCGCCGAGCAGCTCGGCTGCCGGGTCGGTGCAAAAACCGTGCGTGCCCAGCGTGCCATCGTCGGTGCACACGTTAACCGTGGCGCCCAACGCACGGAACTCATCGACACCCACGGCCTTGGAAGCGGTGCCAAAGCCCAGGCAAACGTCGACATCCACGCCCTGCTCGGCAAGCATGCCGGCGAGGCACAGCACGGGCGGAACACCGATGCCGCCCGCCACGAGCAGCGCCTTCCTGGTGCCCTCGGGAACAAGCCAGCCGCGGCCGCCAGGGCCCAACAGGTTGGACTTGGAGCCAGGGCCCATCTGGGACAAACGACGGGTATCGTCGCCCACGACGGCGTACCACAGCTCGACGGTGCCGGCCTCGGCGTCGGCGCGGTAGTAGCTCAGGGGCACGCGAAGCAGCGAGGACGCATCGCCGGGTACGGCGATGTTCACAAACTGACCGGGCTTGAGCGCACTTGCAAGCTTGGGGGCCGAGATGACGAGCGAGAAGATGCCGTCGGCAATCTCCCGGTTCGAGACGACCTCGAAGTCGTGCATGCGTGCAGTGGAAGGTGTGGGCATAGACGCTCCAATCCCCCATGCGGTTGCATGGTCCAAACGAATAGAAAGCGCGGCACCGCAAGGGCACCGCGCATAAAAGCGATAAGGCTATGCTAGCAGATGCAGCCGTCGGCAAGCGTCTGCTTACCGCCGACAAACACATCGGTGGCACGACCGGTAAGCGTGCGGCCGGCAAAACCGGAGTTCTCGGCGCGTGACTCGTAACCGTCCTCGCCAACCGTCCAGGTTGCGGAGGGGTCGAACACGGTCAGGTCGGCAACGGAGCCCGCCTTGACCTGAACCTGGTCGAGGCCCAGAATCTCACGCGGCTTGATGGCCATGAGCTCGACCATGCGAGCCATGCTCATCTTGCCCGTGTTGACCAGCTCGGTGAGCACGAACGACAGCGAGGTCTCGAGACCGATCATGCCAAAGGGCGCAAGCTCGAACTCGCGGGCCTTCTCCCACGGGGTGTGGGGAGCGTGATCGGTGACGATAACGTCGACGGTACCGTCGATGACACCCTGACGGATGGCCTCGGCGTCCTCGTCGGTGCGCAGCGGCGGATTGACCTTGAGCGAGGTGTTGTAGGTCTCGTCCAGGTCGTTCTCGGTCAGGAACATGTGGTGCGGGGTAGCCTCGCAGGTCACCTGGACACCGGCGGCCTTACCGGCACGCACGAGCTCCAGGCCGTGAGCGGTGGAGATGTGCTGGATGTGCAGCTTGGCACCGGTCAGCTTGGCGATCTCGATGTCGCGGGCGATCTGAAGCTCCTCGCCGGCAGCCGGCCAACCCTCGAGGGCCAGACGAGTCGAGACCTTGCCCTCGTTGATCTGACCGTGGCCGACCAGATCCTCGTCCTGGCAGTGGCTCATAAAGACCTTGCCGAACATCTTGCCGTAGTCCATGCAGCGACGGAGCATGCCCGCGCCCTGCACGCCGCGACCGTCGTCGGTGAAGGCGACGGCGCCGTGGGCGACCATATCGCCCATCTCGGACATGGCCTCGCCCTTAAGACCGCGGGTCATGGCGCCCGACGGATAGACGCGGCAGTGGCCGACCTCGGCAGCGCGGGCCTTGACGAACTCCACGACAGTGCCGTTATCGGTGACGGGATCGGTGTTGGGCATGGCGCACACGCCGGTGAAGCCGCCCTTGGCAGCAGCACGGGTGCCACTCTCGATATCCTCTTTGACCTCGTAGCCGGGCTCGCGCAGGTGCACGTGCATATCCACCAGGCCGGGGACGAGATACTTGCCGGAAAGGTCGCGGACCTCGGCTCCCTCGGCGGCGAGGTTCTCGCCGACCTCGGCGATCTTGTCGCCGTCAATCAGGACGTCGACGACACCGTCAAGCTCGACGGACGGATCGACGACGTGGGCGTTCTTAAGAAGCAAGGCCATTATCGGCACCTCCAAGCAGCAGATACAGGATAGCCATACGCACGCAGATGCCGGCGTAGACCTGCTCCAGGATGACGGAGCGTTGCGGGTGGTCGGCCATATAGGAGTCGAACTCGACGCCGCGGTTGATGGGGCCCGGGTGGCAGATGATCGCATCGGGCTTCATGAGCTTCTCGCGATCCTTGGTCAGACCGAAGAGCTTGTGGTACTCACGAATCGTGGGGAACGGTGCGCCCTCGAGGCGCTCCTGCTGCACGCGCAGCATATAGACGACGTCCAGCTCGGGCAGGACGGAATCGAGGTCGCTCGTCACGTGGTCGCAGCCCAGGACCTCGGGCGCCGGCGGCAGTAGCGTGCCGGGGGCGACGGCGTAGGTCTCGCAGCCCATGATCTTAAGGGCGGGGATCAGCGAGCCGCACACGCGGGAGTGCGCGATATCGCCGACGACGGCGACCTTCAGACCGTGGAAGTCACCCTTGTGCTCCCAGATGGTATACAGGTCCAGCAGGGCCTGCGTGGGGTGGTTGTGCTTGCCGTCGCCGGCGCAGATAACGCTCGCGGGCGAGTTCTGCGTGACGATGTAGGGCGCGCCGGCGTGCTTGTCGCGCACGACGATGCAGTCGATCTTGTAGGCGTTGAGGGTCTCGACGGTGTCGACAAGGCTCTCGCCCTTGACCGTGGAGGTCGAGGAGCCGCCAAAGTTGAGGCTGTCGGCCGAAAGACGCTTCTCGGCGAGCTCGAAGGAGCTGCGGGTGCGCGTCGAGGGCTCGTTGAACATGTTGACGATGGTCTTGCCCTTGAGCGTGGGGACCTTCTTAATCGCACGCTCGTTGACCTCGGAGAACGCCTTGGCGGTCTCGAGGATGAGCTTAATGTCCTCTTCGGAGTACTCGGTAATGTCGATCAGGTGCTTATGGTTGAACGCCACGGTACTACTCACCTCCCAGCGGCGCAGAACCCACGTGGGAGCCCGGCGCGACGTCGTTGATCTCGACAGCGGTACGGCCGTCGACTTCCTTCATATATAGGTGCACGTTCTCCTCGTGCGACGAGGGAACGTTCTTGCCGACAAAGTCCGGCGAGATGGGGAGCTCGCGGTGACCGCGGTCAACGAGAACTGCCAACTCAATGCGGCTCGGACGGCCCAGATCCATGACGGCGTCCAGAGCGGCGCGAATGGTACGGCCCGTGTACAGGATGTCATCCACCAGCACGACGCGCTTGCCGTCGACGCTGAAGGGAATGTTGGTAGCGTGGATCGCGGGAGCGAAATTGGTCGCATAGTCATCGCGATAGAAGCTGATGTCCAGGCTGCCAAGCGGAACGTCGACACCCTCGATCTCCTTGATCGCCTCGGCGAGCTTCTTTGCCAGAAGGTCGCCGCGCGTGACGATGCCGACCAGAGCGAGGTCTTCACAGCCCTCGTTGCGCTCGAGGATCTCGTGCGCGATGCGGGTCATCGCTCGGTTGACGGCGGTCTCGTCCATGATGACCGCCTTGGGGGAAGTCGTGCCCATCGATCTCCTTCCTCACATGTCTTGACTGCTGACACAGTCAAAAAAATAGATGCCCGACCGCTCAAAGCGGACCAGACACCCACAAGGAAGGGCTGCTCTATGGCAGCTATGTAATTCCATGTGGGTATCTCGTACCCCTTTAATGGTCAAGGGATAGTGTAGCCAACCTCGAGCTTAATTGCGAGCATAAATACGGAGCAATCCGTAAACGGAGCCCAACGCTCAATAAACCTATATATATTTGTGGGACGAGCTTGAAAACCTTGTTGCGAGCTGGCATAATCCCCTCTGCTGCACGCAAATCGGATCTACGTCCAGGGCCGTGGCGTGGGCACTATCGCCAAAAGAGAAATATCTCTGTGTAGATTACGCACAGGGAGCTGCTTCTGTGCTATAGTTCAGGCTTGTTTGTTAACGCGACATGTTCGTTTGTCGCCCAAGGAGGGTCAGTTATGTCCAAAGTTTGCGAAGTTTGCGGTAAGCACCCCGTTGCCGGTCGCTCCATCAGCCACTCTCACCGCGTCACCAACCGTAAGTTCCGCCCCAACATCCAGCGCGTTTACGTCGTCGTCGACGGTCACCGTCGCAAGATGAACGTTTGCTCCACCTGCCTCAAGTCCGGCAAGGTTGCGCGCTCCTAAATAAGGTCTTACCAACAAGTACCTCGGACTCTCCGGGTCAAAGACCTCGCGTTCACATAGAACTTACCAAAGGCGCCCTCCCCTACGGAGGGCGCCTTTTTGGTTTATTGACTACCAACTGATCGTAAGACGACAACTACTAACATATGAATATGCAAAAGTCGTTCTCGATAACCCGACGCCTTTAAGCCAAAAACCCTCTGGAACCAAATGCTGGCCAATACGGCTTCAGGGCACCTACAAGGCGCAAAGCATCCGATCTTTCCTACGCTAAGTAGCATAATTTAGTTGAAACGGTTCATTTGATTGAAGCGTTTTAGTATGCCTTTTACGGGAATCTGACCGTTTACCGAATTATTTCTTGCTATCATGCAAGGCGTAGGGTAAATCTCCGATCGCAAGGAGACACAAATGGTGAAAAAGTCACCGGAAAACACTACTCCCGCCATCGTGGACAACGTGGAGGCGCTTGAGGCCAAACTCAAATCTATGCGTGAGGCCCAGGCTAAATTCGCTGAGTACACTCAGGAGCAGGTAGACAAGATCTTCTACGAGGCTGCTATGGCCGCCAACAAGGCTCGTATTCCTTTGGCCAAGCTCGCCATCGAGGAGACAGGCCGTGGCGTTCTCGAGGACAAGGTCATCAAGAACCACTACGCCGCTGAGTACATCTACAACGCTTACAAGAACACCAAGACCTGCGGTGTCATCGAGCGCGACGACGCTTACGGCATCACCAAGGTCGCCGAGCCGATCGGTATCGTTGGCGCTGTCATCCCGACCACCAACCCGACCTCCACGGCCATCTTCAAGACGCTCATCTGCCTGAAGACCCGTAACGCCATCATCATCTCCCCGCACCCGGCAGCCGCCAAGTGCACCATCGCCGCCGCCAAGCTCGTTCTCGACGCAGCTGTCAAGGCCGGTGCTCCTGAGGGCATCATCGGCTGGGTCGACAAGCCGTCCATCGAGCTGACCAACATGGTCATGCGCGACGTCGACATCATTCTCGCAACCGGTGGCCCGGGCATGGTCAAGGCTGCTTACTCCTCCGGTAAGCCCGCACTCGGCGTCGGCGCCGGCAACACCCCGGTCATCATCGACGATACCGCGGACATCAAGCTCGCCGTCAACTCCATCATCCACTCCAAGACGTTCGACAACGGCATGATCTGCGCTTCCGAGCAGTCCGTCACCGTCCTCGACTCCATCTACAAGGATGTCAAGGCTGAGTTCCAGCGTCGCGGCTGCTACTTCGTCAAGCAGGGTGCCGAGATGGACGCCCTGCGTGCCGCCATGTTCAAGAACGGCGCACTCGATCACCGCATCCCCGGCATGGCTGCCGCCAAGATCGCCGAGCTCGCCGGCATCGAGGTTCCCGCCAAGACCAAGATCCTGATCGCCGAGGTCACCTCCACCGATCCCGAGAAGGAAGAGTTCTCCCACGAGAAGCTCTCCCCGGTCCTCGCTATGTATCACGCCAAGGACTTCCAGGAGGCCGTTGACAAGGCAGAGCACCTCGTCCTCGCAGGTGGCCCGGGCCACACCGCCTCTCTCTACGTGCACCCGGCACAGAGCGAGAAGATCGCTAAGTTCCAGCACGTCATGAAGGCCTGCCGCATCGTCATCAACACCCCGTCCTCGCACGGCGGCATCGGTGACCTCTACAACTTCGGCATGAAGCCGTCTCTAACCCTGGGCTGCGGCTCCTGGGGTGGCAACTCCGTCTCCGAGAACGTTGGGGTGAAGCACTTGATCAACGTCAAGACCGTGGCAGAGCGCCGCGAGAACATGCTGTGGTTCCGCGCACCCGAGAAGGTCTACTTCAAGAAGGGCTGCACGCCCGTCGCACTCGACGAGCTCGGCACCGTAATGGGCAAGAAGCGCGCCTTCATCGTTACCGACCAGTTCCTCTTCAAGAATGGCAACACGCGTGCCATCGAGGCCAAGCTCGATGAGATGGGCATCGCTCACGACTGCTTCTACGACGTTGAGCCCGATCCCTCCCTGCAGTGCGCACGTCGCGGCGCCAAGCAGATGACGCTCTTCGAGCCGGATGTCATCATCGCCGTCGGCGGCGGTTCCGCAATGGACGCCGGCAAGATCATGTGGATGATGTACGAGCACCCCGAGGCGAACTTCGAGGACATGGCCATGGACTTCATGGACATCCGCAAGCGTATCTTCACCTTCCCCGAGATGGGCAAGAAGGCTTACTTCGTCGCCGTCCCGACCTCTTCGGGCACTGGCTCCGAGTGCACGCCGTTCGCCATCATCACCGACAAGGAGACCGGCATCAAGTGGCCGCTCGCCGACTACGCGCTGCTCCCCAACATGGCTATCGTCGACGCCGACAACTGCATGACCGCCCCGAAGGGCCTCACCGCAGCTTCCGGTATTGACGTCATGACCCACGCCATCGAGTCCTACGTCTCCATCATGGCTTCCGATTACACCAAGGGCCTCTCCGAGCGCGCCGCAAAGCTCGTCTTCGAGAACCTCCCGAGCTCCTTCACCAACGGTGCCAAGGATCCGCACGCTCGCGAGGAGATGCACAACGCATCCTGCATGGCCGGTATGGCATTCGGTAACGCCTTCCTGGGCCTTAACCACTCCATGGCCCACAAGCTCGGCGCTTTCCACCATCTGCCCCACGGCCTCGCAAACGCAGTCATCCTGACCCGCGTCATGCGTTACAACGCCGCCGAGGCTCCTGTCAAGATGGGAACCTTCTCTCAGTATCCTTACCCCAACGCGCTGCACAACTACGCCGAGATGGCTCGTTACTGCGGCATCGACGGCAAGGACGACCGTGAGGTCTTCGAGAACTTCATCACCAAGCTCACCGAGCTCTGCGACTTCATCGGTGTCAAGCACACCATCGCTGAGTACGGCGTTGACGAGAAGTACTTCCTCGACACCCTCGACGAGATGACCGAGCAGGCATTCAACGACCAGTGCACCGGCGCTAACCCGCGCTACCCGCTCATGAGCGAGATCAAGGAGCTCTACCTGGACGCCTACTACGGCCGAGAGCCTCAGGATTACGCCGTCTGCTAGTTCTAGTACGGTTTTTAACGGCGGGGGTGCACGGGTGTTTCACACACCCCCGCCGTCGCTTCTATCGCATCGTTGAAAGGATGCAACCATGCTGCTACCCGATTCCAAGACCGAGCTCGTCCGCCGTGGCAACAAGGTCGTTTACGAC
>RQBM01000120.1:0-2636 GCA_008668795.1 Collinsella aerofaciens
CACTTTGGTCCACCCAATATAACATTCCGGGGGTGGGGGGGGCTGGGTTTGGTTTGGTATGTGCCCTAGGCCCACTTCAAAAACCTAACCACGCCACCCCGGCCCTCGTCTGTGAACCCTTCCGCTGGGCGAGCCATAGACGCCGCGCACCGATGCGGTAAAACGGCGGCTTGAAATTGGTGCTATATTCGGCTTGAGTTGTTTAATACTAGAACGGGAGGCTGATATGGGGCTGTTCAAGAAGAAAAACCCGCAGGATGCCTTTGATCCCGATGTGTTTACCATCACGGATACGATTTTGGACCCACCGCGGTTTACATTTTTGCCGGCTATCTACCAGGATGCCACGCGCCGCAAGTGGGCCGTGCATCAGCGCGGCGGCGAGCCGAAGATTTTTGACTATGCGGACGTGCTGCAGTGCGAGGTTGTCGAGACCGGAAATCCCGAGGATGTGTCGGAACTTAGCAATCGCGAACTAGCTCAGCAGATTTTGATTAATCCAGCTCAGGCTACCAAAAACAACGCTGCCAAGCGTAATATATGCCTTGGTATGGGTGTCATCGTTGCCGTGCAAACCGGCGAGGATGAGATTTCGAAGCTTGAGATTCCGGTGACCGCGGGCGAAGTCAAGCGAGACTCCGGCCTATATCGGTCGTATCGGAACGTTGCGGAGCAGATCAAAGAAGCCTTCGACGCCATGGGGCGTCCGGAGCAATGATGCCCGCAGCATCAAGCGGTTGAGGAGCCGTGCCCATGCCGAGTGAACTATATGCGATTCCGCCCAAAGATCGCGCCTTTGAGGGCATTCTTTGGTATATCAATCATTATGACCTGCAGGGTGGCGACCGGCTGCCCGCCGAGCGTGTGCTCTGTGAAGAGCTGGGCGTGTCGCGCACGGCGTTGCGTGCTGCGATCACGCGCCTTATTTCGTGCGGAACTTTGGAAAGCCGCCGCGGTTCGGGCACCTATGTGTGTCCTCCCAAACCGCTGAACATCTTTCAGGAAACATGGAACTATACGCAGGCGGTGGAGAGGGTTGGCTCAAAGTCGACCGCACGCCTGGTTTGGTCCAAGGTCGTGTACGCCGATATCGATCTGGCCCAAAAGGCCCAGATCGACCTGGGCATGCCGCTCTTCTGCATTCGACGTGTGCGCGTGGTTAATGGTTCCCCGGCGTCGATTGAGACGGCCCACGTCAATCTGTCTTTGTGCCCCTCGCTTCCCGATCACGATTTTGAGCAGGAAAGCCTCTACGACGTTTTGCTCAAAGAAGGGAATGTCCATGTGACGCACGGCAAGGAGCATATTTCCATCAGCCGTCTGAACGCCGACGAGGCCAAGTTGCTGGGTGCTCAGGAGGGCACGCCGGTGTTTTACAAGGCTTCGCACGAGCGTGACGAGAACGATGGCTTTGTCGAGTATTGCAAGTCCGTGATTCTGCCGACCAAATATCGTTTTGCCGATAACGGCGAGGCAGACGGCGTTGCGACGAAAGTGGGTGTCGAATGGCTGATGCAGTAGAAGACTTGCCGGTTTACAAACATATTCGCCGCTGCATTGCGGAGCGAATCGAGCGCGGCGACTACCCGACGGGCTCGATGATTCCGTCCGAAAACGAGCTGGCCGAGGAGTTTGGCACGACGCGCCTGACAATCCGAAGTGCCATGGACGAGCTGGTCAAAAGTGGCCAGATTCGTCGCGTGCAGGGCAAGGGCGCCTTTGTGGGACACAAGTGGTTTGACGAGCACGAACGCAAGGGCGGCTTCCGTCAGTCGGTTCTGGCGTCGGGCGCGACGCCGTCGGTGCGCATTCTGGCGCGCTCCAAACGCTACGCCGGCCCGTATTACGCCGACCTGTTTGGCATCGCCGAGGACGATCTGCTTTACTCGGTGCGCCGTCTCAACTGCATTGATGGGGAGCCCGTGTCGATCGAGATGACGCTGATTCCGTGTCTGCTGTTTCCGGGCATCGAAGACGTGGACATTTCGGTCTTCAGCCTGTTCGAGACCTACGACATGTTGGGGCGCAAGCCGGACAAGTCGATTGAGAAACTCGATATTGAAGCGCTGGGCGCACGCGATGCGAGTTTGCTCAATCTTGAGCCGGGCGATCTGGCGCTCGTACTGGAATGCCTGACCTATGACTCGAGCGGGCAGGCGATCGAGCATGCCAAGTCTTTTAACCGCGGCGATGCCGGCGGATATACCTACAACTATTAGCGTCTAGAGCATCCTCGTGCACGGCGGGGTGCTCATTTTTTTACGGACATGTGTCGCATGACCGATGAGCGGCAAAAACTGACCGTCTACCGAGAGGGGAGGATGAAATCAAAAAATCGGTATTAAAAACGGCTAACCTGTAATCGTTCACTGGTATTAAGAACCTTTGAATTGTTGAGCTTAGGGCCAAGATGTCCACAAGGTTAAGCGGCGAGACGGGGCGGCAAGCCCGTTCATTCCGTGCGACAATTCAAACTGCTCGTGAAAGGAGCGGGAATGAAGGAGACCGAGAAGATCGAGATCATGCACTTCGACCAGGAGGGCTACCTCGAGGACGGCAGGAACGTCTACGAGGCCGGCAAGCGGATGACCGCCCTGGCCGACCGCGTGCACGAGGAGGGCTACGACGCCGTCTTC
>RQBM01000069.1:0-6808 GCA_008668795.1 Collinsella aerofaciens
AAAGAGGCTGAGTCATAGGAACAGCGCCGGATGAATAACCCGGCGATTTTCCTATGCCTCACCGTCATACGTCTTACAACCGGAAAGGCGGAGACGCTGCATTGGATTTATTCGCAGGCGACTCCGTCATGGTCGCGGTCCAGTTGTGAACGGTAGCCCGGTTGGCCCTGGTAGATAGGCGCGGCGCCAGCGGCTCGTGCCGCGGTGCAGTTCTGGTAGTAGACGTCCTGCTGTGGCGCTGGTTGGGGCGCGGGAGCAGGAGCCGGAGCGGGTTCGGGCGCAGGTGCCTGTGTCGTTTGTTGAGTCTGCTGGGCCTGCTCAGCTGACTGTTCGGTTTGCGTCTGTTCGGTTTGCGTCTGTTCGGTCTGCTCGGACTCGGTGGTCTTCTCGGCTGTGAAATCCTTGACCCCCGTGTAGTCGGGCACGGTTTGCGTCGGGCAGGAGGACAGCACCTTGGCCATGGCTTCCTTTTCGGCCTGCGTGACCCACAGTGAGTATTTGTGCTTCACGCCGATCTGACGCGCCACGTATTCGCAACGGAACCCCTTGTTGGACGGCAGCCACGTGGCCGCATCGCCATCGGACTTCTTCTGGTTGGCACGCCCCTGCACGGCCAGCAGATTGTACGGATCGTTCGCCAATGCGGTGCGGCGCTCCTCGCTGAGCTTCTGCGCGCCCTTCTGCCACGCATCGCTCAACGCCACCACATGGTCGATCTGCACCGCGGTGGAAGTCTTCTTGCCCTTCTTGAACTTGATGTCCTTGCCAGTGTATGGATCATGCAGTTTTCCGGACTTCACCACGCAATTGTGCGTACGCCACTTGTGCCTCACGCCGGTCAGATCGCGGTTGAGGATATCATTGCGGGTGTCGCAGCCGTTGTGGTCCACGTCGGCCCACGCCTTGCCGAATTGAGTGCGCTTGTACCCGGTTTTCGGCGCGCGGCCCTTGACCTCCAACGAATCCAACACCTCCGTGGCGGACGTGCCGGCCCCGGTGCCATCCGTCGGCTCGTCCGCATACGCCGAACCGACCGGCAGTCCAATGGCCAGACTCGCAGCCAGCAATCCGGACAAAACAACCATCATCGAACCATGACGACGCATGATACGCTCCTCACCCTAAAACCCCTCAAGTAGTACAAGAATATCCCCGGAACGAATTCGAATCGCTTATACGGCAGATTTTTCGGCATGCCGAAACCAGTATTTCGCATCCGTCAAGACGTATGGCAAGAATCGGCCGTATGACCAACAGCATCACAGCAATCAAACCGGAACGTCTCGCACAATACGCCAAAGACTTCAACGCCGACCGGGCCAACCTTGTGGCCGCCAACGCCGCGGTGTCCTCGGGCGTGCTCGAAGCCGCCACCGACTACAAAGGCCAGCGCGCGCTGCCACGCGACTTCTCCATCGAACTGAAACAGGGGTCCATCACCAACCAGCGCCGATCCGGCCGCTGCTGGATGTTCGCATCCCTCAACACCCTGCGTTACGAGCTCATGCACCAGTGGGGACTCGACGATTTCGAATTCTCCGAAACCTACCTGTTCTTCTGGGATGCGATGGAAAAATCCAACACGTATCTCGAAAACGTGTTCGCCACGCTCGACGAGCCGACCGACAGCCGCCTGTTCCAGGAGATCAACTACGGGCCGGCCGATGACGGCGGTTGGTGGCAGATGTTCGCCGCCCTTGTAGACAAGTATGGTCTCGTGCCGAAGAGCGCCTACCCGGAATCCGCCAATTCCAAGGACTCCGACGCGTTCAAACAATACCTCAACAGCAGGCTGCGCCAGTTCGCCGCCGACCTGCGCGAACGTTACGCAGCCGGCGCCACGGTCGATGAACTGCGCGCGGTCAAGGACGACGACATGTCCACCGTGTACCGCATGTGCGCCATCTCGTTGGGCGAGCCGCCGGAGAAGTTCGACTTCCTGGCCCGCGTGAGCGACGATGACAAGAAGGACGATAAGAAAAGCGGCGAAGACGAGGCCGACAAGCCGAAAACCGGCAAGGACGAGCGCAGACAGATCCGCGAAACCGGCATCACGCCGATGGAATTCTACAAGAAGTACGTGCCGGTGGACGTCGACGATCTGGTGACGTTGTGCAACGTGCCGATGGCGTCCCGTCCGTTCAACAAGCGTTACCGCATCCGCTACACCGCCAATGTGGCCGAAGCGGGGGATATGGAATTCGTCAACGTGCCGCTCGACGTGTTCAAAAAGGCCGCGGTCGACCAGATTAGCGCCGGACACCCGATCTGGTTCGCCTGCGACTGCACCCAGTTCTCGCTGCGTGCGGCCGGCTATTTCGACTGCGA
The DNA here is from genome assembly GCA_008668795.1 of Collinsella aerofaciens. Classification (GTDB taxonomy): domain Bacteria; phylum Actinomycetota; class Coriobacteriia; order Coriobacteriales; family Coriobacteriaceae; genus Collinsella; species Collinsella aerofaciens_AS. Next base: position 2,329 of record RQBM01000069.1, read on the forward strand.
CAGCGTGCGCGTGGACCAGCTGTTCGGCACCGATTTCGACTTCGACAAGGCGCACGGCCTCGAATACGGCGACAGTCCAAGCAACCATGCCATGACCCTCACCGGCGTGAACCTTGACGAGCAAGGCAAGCCGAACCGCTGGAAAGTGGAGAACAGCTGGGGCAAAGACAACGGCGAAGACGGCTACTACGTGGCCTCCGACAAGTGGTTCGACCGCTATGTGACCGAAATCATCATCCGCAAGGAATACCTCGACGACGCCACCCGAGCGCTGCTCGAAACCGAGCCGGTGGAACTCGACCCATGGCAGCCGCTGACCAAACGCTGCCGCTGACGCAACACGGGCGATAACATGCCGCGGTCCGGATCGGGCCGCGGCTTTTGCTGTTCCATCGCGCTGGTATGGTTGCATGAGAACAAACGTACGAACGATGGGGGTTCAGGTGGCGGACACTCTGGCATGGCTTTCCGACGAGCTGCGCAGCGAATGCAGCCAGCCGGTACTGCAGCGCGCCCGCGGCATCGCCAACCAATGGCGTTCCAAAATGGAGGACCTGCATTGCCTGAACGACACCGCATCCAACCGCATCACCCTGTATGCCACCATACGGGGCACCACCTCACCCTCCAGCCGTTACGAAGTGCAAGCCACGCTTGATTTCGCCGACGAGCTGTTTCTGGCACGCTACTGCTCCTGCCCGGCATTCAGCGGTTCGCAGCGCGGCTACGGTTCCTACCGGACCTTCGACTACCACAACAGTCCGAAATACCGCAGCTTCGACGATGACGACGACTACGATTACGTCGACGACTACGACGATTTCGGCTCCGGCAGCACGTACGGCCACGTCAACGATGATGACGACTCGGCTTCCTCCACCAGCCGCCGGTATACCGGCATGTGCAAGCACGTAGCCGCCATGCTGCTGCTGTTCCTGCAACAGCCGGAACGATTCCGGGGATTCCACGCCGCAGCCGCAACACCCCGGGCCCTCGCCGACTACATGCGCTCCCTCGATGCGAAAAGCAACAACGCCGGCGAGAACGCCCAACTCGACGTGCTGAAACGAATCATCAACGCGAAAAGCCGATTGATCGAGGAACAACGTGGCGCCTCCGGACAGGGAGCCGCCAAACCGAAACGCAAATCAAGCGCGCCGGTCGACGTCAAACCGGGAAGCGTGTACCTCGAGCCCACGCTGATCAACGGCCATGACGCCCTGCGCCTGTCCCTGCGCATCGGATGCGGCGACGCCGACTATGCGCTCAAAAACATCTCAAGATTCGTGGCCGACATGCGGACGGGAACATACGAGTCATATGGCAAAAAACTCGCGTTCACCCACACTCCGGACATGCTCGACCCCTTCTCGCTGAAGCTATACCGCTTCCTACAGCAGGTGATCGCATCCAGAACGGCGGCCCAACTGCAAAACGGATACTATTACGGCGAAGCGGTACGCATCGACCGTGAACTCGTCCTCACCGATTGGGAGGCATGCGACCTGCTCGACCTGTTCCACGCCGTGACACAGGACGAATACAAGGAACACGAGTCGAAGGCCCGCGGTTTCCTGCGCACGTCGGACGGTGACGGGCTGAGACGATTGCTTATCGAAGATTTCCAACGCACCAAGAAATCCGGGCCAAGCCGCATCCACATGGCCAACGAAGGAGGCGAACCGTTCGGCCTTGACATTGTCGAAGGCGACCCCACCTTCACGTTCAAGGCGTCCTACGTGCATGAGGGCACCGCGTCGGGCGTGCGCATCACATCGAACCAAAGCATCTCCGATGTCATCAACGGACGCAACGGCTTCTACATTTTCAGCCGCGAACGTCCCGACGATTCCACGGAGACGGACAGGATAGGCATCGACGGGCTCTTCCGCTGCACCGATAAACTGCGCCCGGCATTACAGGTGCTGCCTGACCTGTGTTCCGACGATCCGGACGGCGTGTTCATCGCCGAAAACGACTGGCCCATGTTCGCCCGAACCATCGTGCCGAAACTCACCGAAGCGGGCATCGGATTCGACATTCCGCAGGAAGTGACCGAAGCGGTGGGAACCGAATGCCGGATCGAATTCTATCTGGACCGCGATTTGTACGGCATCACCTGCGAAGCGGTGGCGAAATACGGCGACTTCACCTTCCAACTGGTGCCCACCGCCAAAGAACTGCGCGGCGTGATCAACCCCGATTCACGTTCAAGAGCCTCGCAGGTCAAACGCGACCTGTCACGAGAATCGTTCGCCGTGCAGGTGGTACGCCAGCTGTGCCCTACATGGAGCTCCATCGACGTGGCACGCGTCAAAGAAGAGGACGAGCAGGCTATCCTGCTCATGCTCACCGACGGCGTGCAGATCCTCAAATCGGTGGGCCAGGTCTTCTCCACGGCGGCATTCGATGGCATGATGCAGCCCAACCCGCCATCGGTGAAGGTCGGCTTGTCCATCGACTCGAACCTCGTTGAAATCTCACCGATCGCCGACGAGGTGCCGATGAACGAAGTCGGCGCGCTGCTTGACTCCTACCGCAGAAAACGCCGCTACCATCGGCTCAAAAACGGCACGTTCGTGGATTTGAAGGAAGCCGACCTGCATGAGCTCGACCAAGTGTCCACGGACCTCGACCTGAGTGAAAAACAGCTCGACTCCGGCATCATCAAAATCCCCGGATACCAAGCGTTCCTGCTGGACGCGCAGGTCGATGACGAGGACAAGAGCGCCTCGTTCGTGGACTATGTCAACGATGTGAAGATCGTCGATCCGAAACGTTATGAGGTGCCCGAACGGCTCAAAACCGTGCTCCGCCCATACCAGGTGGAGGGCTTCCAATGGCTGTCCACCCTGTGGGACAAGGGCTTCGGCGGCATCCTCGCCGACGAGATGGGCCTCGGCAAATCCGTGCAGCTGCTCTCGCTCATCGAAGCGCGCAAAGGAAACGGTCCGTCACTCATCGTCTGCCCGGCATCGCTCGTCTACAACTGGGCCGCGGAATGCGAGAAATTCGCGGGCGATCTGACGGTGGAGGTCATCGCCGGTACGAAAGCGCAGCGACGCAAGGCCATCGCGACGGTTGCCGCGCAATCGCAGGAGAACGACGGTGCTACGACGAATGGCACCACGACGTACGACGGCACCGACGTGGTGATCACCTCCTACGATCTGCTGCGTCGCGACGTGGACGATTACGCAGCCTGCCATTTCGCGCTGATGGCGCTCGACGAGGCGCAATACATCAAAAACCACGCCACAAAGGTAGCCAAATCGGTCAAACAGGTCACGGCCGACCATCGCTTCGCTCTGACCGGCACGCCAATCGAAAACCGGTTGAGCGAACTGTGGAGCATTTTCGACTTCCTCATGCCCGGACTGCTCGGCACCTATACGAAATTCCGCGAAAAATACGAGCAGCCGATCATGGCTCCCGGTCCGGAACATTCCGTCATGGCCGACAAACTGCAGGCATTGGTGGGACTGTTCATCAAACGCCGTCTGAAAAAAGACGTGCTCACCGACCTGCCCGACAAATTCGAGAACGTGCTCACCGTCAAACTGGAAGGAGAGCAGCGCAAACTGTACGCCGCACACGAACAGCGGCTACGCGCCACGCTCACCAAGGCGTCGGACGCCGACTTCAACACCAAGAAGATCCGCATCCTCGCCGAATTCACCTTGCTGCGCGAAATCTGCTGCGATCCAAGACTCGTATACGCCGACGCGAAGAACGCCTCCGCCAAACTCGACGCCATCGTCGAACTCGTGGCCACATGCATGGACGAAGGCAAAAAGGTCCTCGTGTTCTCGCAATTCACCTCGTTCCTCGAACTCATCGGTACCAGACTCGCCGAACAAGGCGTGGAATACTACACCATCACCGGCGAGACGCCGAAGAAACGCCGTGTGGAACTGGTCGACGAATTCAACGGCAATGACGTGCCCGTATTCCTCATCTCGCTCAAAGCCGGCAACACGGGCCTGAACCTCGTGGGCGCATCCGTGGTGGTGCACGCCGATCCATGGTGGAACGCCGCCGCGCAGAACCAGGCAACCGACCGCGCGCACCGTATCGGCCAAACCCAGGACGTGAACGTATACCAGATCGTGGCCAAAGACACCATCGAGGAACGCATCCTGAAACTGCAGGAAAAGAAAAACAAGCTGGAGCGCCAATTCACCGACTGCACCGCATCCGGCGGCGTCGGCACGCACAGCAATGACGATCTGCTCGTCCTGCTGTCATAACATGCCCGCTGTCGCGGCGTGCGCAGACTGCGTGCCGAATCGCAAGACGAAAACGGAACGCAGGTTGCGCATATCGCATGGCGGGCGTATATATGGACAAGCAAGTTTCAGTGAAGGTGAAAATCCTTACTGGCGGTAACGGCACGACCGGCATTCATAACGGCCCCATACCGAAGCCCGCGACCCGCGAAAGCGGCTGATCCGGTGAGAATCCGGGGCCAACGGTTACA